>NZ_JBEFLP010000002.1:0-300000 GCF_040149665.1 Sulfitobacter sp. HNIBRBA3233
TTAAACTATAAAATCGAGCTGATCGCCCGCCGAACAACACACACCGGATAAGTAACGATGGTGATGTTGCTTCAACGCGCTGTTTTGAGCATTTCCAGCGGGCCCTCATCGTGATCAGAAGGTCGAAATTCTGGCTCGTGGGGTTTCGATGAAGTTCGGCAAGCGAGTGTCTCAACCGATCCGGTTTCCCAACGCGACTGGTTTTTCACAAACAGATCTAGCGCGAATAATGGATGACCTTCCAAGCTCCTCGGCTTGACAATGGGCCCACCAGAGCAACGCTGGAAACTCAGCTTGATCGGATAGTGAGAGAAACAGAAGCGCGGATTTCGCAAAGACCAATCCGGGATGCGCGATCTGGGCTGCTACTTCCGCATACCTTCGGTCACCCAAGGCCGGAAGGATGGACCGGCCCGTCAGGCCGGCCCGGTTCTTATTTCAGGACGATACCAGATCGCTGATACGCATCGGCAGCGATGTCAGCCGCTTGCCCGTCGCGTGGTAGACGGCGTTGCCGATCGCGGCTGCTGTACCGACGATGCCCAATTCGCCGATGCCTTTGACGCCGAGCGGATTGACGTAGTCGTCCTGCTCTTCCAGCATCTCCACGCGGATCTCGCGAATATCGGCGTTCACCGGCACCAGATATTCGGCGATGTTGGCGTTCAGGAAACGGCCGCGGGCCCTGTCGGTCTCGGTCACCTCGTGCAGCGCCGATCCGATCCCCCAGACCATGCCGCCCATCAGCTGGCTGTGTGCCGTCTTGCGGTTCAGCCATGTCCCCGCCGCAAATGCACCGTGGAGGCGCGGAACCCGGATCTCATGGGTGTATCTATGGATACGGACCTCCGCCATTTCCGCCCCGAAGGCAAACATCGCCCGCTCCGGCGTCACGGGACCGGCTGTTCCATAGCCGCCGGCGAAGGTGGTCGCGACCTGCTGCGGGGTCATCGCCTTATGACGGAATTCGCCGATCATTTCGACCTCGCCTTCGGGCAGCATCGCAAGCGCCTCCTGCAGGCTCTGGCGTGCGCCGCCCGCTGCGACAAGGGTGCCGTCCTCAAGCGTGACGGTAGCGGGGTCGACACCGGCCAACGGCCCGTCCGACATGCCGGTGACCCGCAGGGCCACGCGTTCCGCGATCTTCATACAGGCATCATGCACGGCAGACCCGGCAGAGGCAGCAGTGGTCGATCCGCCGGAAAGCGGGGCAACCGGCATGTCGGCCTCGCCCATGACAACGTCGACGGCGCTGACCTCCAGCCCAAGGCGGGCGGCGGCGATCTGCGCCATGATGGTATAGGTGCCCGTGCCCACATCATGGGCGGCAAGCTCGATATAGGCAGAGCCGTTTCCGTGCATCCGGACCCGTGCATTGGACGCGAGGATGTTGGTGGGATAGGTCGCCGTCGCGCAGCCGTAACCAACCAGCCAGTCCCCATCGCGCATCTCGCCGATCCCGGTGGCGCGGTCTGCCCAACCGAAGCTTTGCGCGATCGCGTCGTAGCTTTCCATCAGGTGGCGCGACGAGAACGGAACCCCGTCGGTCGGGTGGGTCTGGGTATCGTTCGCGCGGCGTAGTTCGACCGGATCCATCCCCAGCTTCCATGCCAGTTCGTCCATCGCTGATTCCATGGCGAAGAAGGTCTGCATCTCGTTCGGGGCGCGCATGAAGCCGCCGGTGTTGGTGTCCGAACGGGACAGGCGCTGTTCGGTGTGGATATTCGGGCAGGCGTACATCGCGCGGGTGATGTGTGTACCAGGGTTGACCACGTCGTCGAACTGCGAGGTCTGGCCGATCTCGATATGCTCGAACGCCGTCAGTTTTCCGTCCGCAGTGGCGCCCAGCCGGAATTTCTGCTGCGTTTCGGGACGGAACGTGGCGACGGTGTACATCTGCGGGCGGCTGACGACCAAACGAACGGGCGCGCCTACGCCTTTTGCCGCGGCGATTGTCAGCATCGCGTAGGGAGTGATCCCGGCCTTGGCGCCGAAGGCCCCTCCCACGAAGGGAGAGATCACGCGCACGCTGGTTTCCGGCAGGCCATAGGCGCCTGCGATTCCTGCACGCAAAGTACGGACAGACTGCGACGGCATCCAGACCGTCAGCCGGTCCCCGCGCCATTCGGCAGTAGCTGAAAACATTTCCATCGGATTGTGGTGCTGGAACGGAGTGGTGAACGTCATGTCGACGCTTTGCGCTGCGGCATCCAGCCCCGATTGCAGATCCCCCTTGGTCAGCACCATGCCTTCGCTGTCTTCGCCCGCACCAACGACAAAGCTGTTTTCGCTGTCCATGTGGATCGCGGCATCGCCCTGGTCGTATTGCACCTCGACCAGATCGGCGGCACGGCGTGCCGCGGCGGCATTTTCTGCCACGACATAGGCCAAGGGCTGTCCGGCATAGCGGATTTCCGTCCCTTCCATCGGCCAGAAAGAGGCCGAGCCGGGCCCGCCGGCGTAAAAGCCTTTCACGGTTTTATAGTCCGGCAGCGTCTCGTGCGTATAGACGGCGACAACGCCTTCCTCCGCTTCAGCCTTGGAGGTATCGATCGCGGTGACAGTGCCCAGAGCGATGGAAGAACAGGCCAGCGCGCCGTGCAGCATGCCCGCGGGAAGGACGTCGGCGGCGTAGGTGGCCGTCCCCGTCACCTTGCGGCGTGCGTCGGTACGGGTGACTTCGGTGTTGATTGTCTGTGCCATCAGTTCTGGCCTCCGATGCGCGATTTCACTTCCATGAGCGCGCCAGCGACCACGTCGGCCCCCAGCGCAATCTTGTAGGCCGACCCTTCGAGCGGCTCTGCGTCCTCGAACGCGATACGCCCCGCTTCGCGCGCGGCCTCTTCGGTAAGCGGTTTGCCTTTCAGGCTATCCTCGGCCGCCTTTGCGCGCCACGGAACCGAAGCCACACCGCCAAGGGCGATCCGCGCGTCGCGCACGGTCTCGCCGTCCATTTCGATCCCGACGGCTGCCGAGGCGGAAGCGAAGGCATAGCTTTCGCGGTCCCGTGCCTTCAGGTAGGTGCTGTTGGCCATGGCAGGGATGATCGGCACGACAATCGCTGTCACGATCTCGCCCGGTTCAAGCACTGTTTCCGTCTGTGGCGTGTCGGCGGGCAGCAGGTGAAGGTCCGCGAAGGGGATGGTCCGCGTGCCACCGGGACCCCGTGTCTCGACCACCGCGTCAAAGGCGATCAGCGCTTGCGCGAAATCACCGGGGTACATCGCCACACAGGCCGACGAACCGCCGAGGATCGCGTGCAGCGTCGTCTCGCCACCGCTGAGAGCGGCACAACCGCTGCCGGGGGTGCGCTTGTTGCATTGCGCATAAGCGGTGTCGCGGAAGTAGGGGCAGCGGGTGTGTTGCAGGATGTTGCCACCCAGCGTCGCGGCATTGCGCAACTGCGGGCTTGCCGCTTTCCACAGGGATTCCGAAAGGGCGGGGCAGGCTTCGACCACCTGCGCGTCCGCGCCGACCGTGCCCATTTTCGACAGGGCGCCAAAACGCAACTGGTCCGCCGTAACCTCGTAGCCGTCGAGCGCGTCAAGACCGGTGATATCGACCAATGCGTCCGGCCCGATCACACCGATCTTCATCAGATCGACCATCGTCGTGCCGCCGGCGATGATCCGTGTCCCGGCAGTCGCGGCGGCGTCGCTGGCGGCAGGCAGGCTGTCAGCCTTGGTGTATGTAAAACTCTTCATCGGTTCACCCTTTCTGCGCGTCGCGGACCTGCTCGACGGCGGCCACGATGTTCAGGTAGGCACCGCAACGGCACAGGTTGCCGCTCATGTACTCGCGAATTTCGGCAGCGTCCGTCGCGTGCCCCTCGTCGATGCAGGCGATGGCCGACAGGATCTGTCCGGGGGTGCAATAACCGCACTGAAACGCATCATTTTCGGCAAAGGCGGTTTGCATCGGATGCAGATCGCCCGTCGGATCGGCCAGACCTTCGACGGTAACGACTTCAGATCCTTCGGCCATGACTGCCAGTGTCAGGCAGGAATTGACCCGCGTGCCGTCGAGCAGCACGGTACAGGCACCGCATTGGCCCTGATTGCATCCGATCTTCGTGCCCGTCAGCCCGAGGGTGTCGCGCAGGGCCTCGACCAGCGTTGTGCGCGGCTCGACCGACAGATGGCGGGCCTTGCCGTTGACTGTCAGCGTGATCGTGCGCGCATCGGCAGAGGCCGGTGCCTCTTGGGCCTGCGCCGCACCCACAGCCATGCCGAGCGATCCCGCTACGACCGAACTGCCTTGTAGAAATCCACGGCGCGACACGCCCGGACGGCGCAAATCTGGAGGAACTTTGGACATAACCCTGCCTTTCGACGATAAAAACAACCTGTGAGGGAAGGGTGGGGCTTTGGCCTGCGGCGGCAAGTCGCACATCGCAAAAACCTGCTAAGTGGTCCCGTGCATTGAAGATTCAGAACCCGTTAAGCATTGCGGTTGAGGGGTGAACGCATTCCTGCGGCCCGCGCCGTCTTGTCCGGGGGCGCCGCTGCAAACGCGACTGCCCCCGTCAGACGTAGCCCGCGATCACCTGCATCAGCTTGTAGGCCGTGGAGGCATCGTTCTGGACCACCGCTATGAATTCCTCGGCCCCGATGCGCAGGCAGGTGATGTCGCTGCGCGCGCGCATGTCGAGCGCGCGGGGCACCTGCCGGATCAGTGCCAGTTCACCGACGATATCGCCCGGTCCTGACGTCGTGACCAGCTGCTCCGATCCGTCCTCTGCGTGGGCAATCATTTCAACCGTCCCTTCCAGGATCACGAAAGCCCCCATGGTCGGCGCGTCGCCCTGGCGAAAGATGGTTTCGCCCGCTTTTGCATTGTGCCAGCGCGCGCCAAACGCCAGCAGACGCAGTTGCCGCGTCTTCAGGCCGGTGAACAGATGCGTCCGCTCCAGCGCCCTGATTTTCCGCGCCAGATCCGCGCTGGCAGTGGCATCGCCGGTCTCGTCCATGTCTTCGTCCATGGCAGAAAGACGGCCGTTTTGCAGGACGAAATGGTGGTCGAAATCCTCGGGGTCGGGCACCTCGGGCGCGATGGTCAGAATGATCGCTTCGGGCAACAGCCGGTGCAGCCGGTGGTGGAGGGTTTCGCGCAGGCTGGCATCAAAGCTCGCCATTGCGCCGTCGAGGATCAACAGATCGGGCCGCTTGATCGTCGCGCGGCAGAGCGACAGCGGCTCGACCAGCGTGGCAGGCAGATTACTGCCCCCAAGGCTGAGCGGAAGATCGAACAACTGCCGCAGAAGGGCCCCCTGCAGCCCGGCGGCGTGCAACTGTTTCTCGGCGACACGGGTCAGAGCATCTGTTTGTGCGCCCGGCATCAGCTTGCCGAACAGCGTATTTTCCAGAACCGAAAGACCACGGATCGGTTGATCCGCCGACAGCGGGGCGAACAGGCTGTCGGTATTGCGGCGCAGGTGCGCGCCGTGCGTCTTGCGGATCTCCAGCACCTTTTCGATGATCCCCGCGGGGAAGCTCGGCCCGATCTTTGCGGCGGGTACGACCAGTGGCACCGCCAGCAACTGGGCGACCTGATCGCGCGTGAGCGCGCCGCCGCGCCGCAGGGTCGGCAGATGCGACAGCGCCGTCTCGAACGCGCCGGGATCCAGCCCGAGCTTCAGAAACAGGGGATGATCGGTGCCATCGATGCCGAAGATACGGGTGAGAAATTCGACCAGATCGGCGGACAGAAGCAGCAGATCATGTTCAAGGTTCAGCTCTTTGAGCAGTGACAGGAAAGACGGGTGATCCAGAAGCACCTGCGCCGACAGGGGCTGCAAAGGCATTGCGAACAAAAGATTTTCCGCGACTGGCAACGCCAGATTATAGCGGTTTTCGTCGAAGAAGCTCACGTCCTTGTCCAGCCCGGCGTCTATGACCGATCTTTGCACATCTGCCCGAAGTTTCACGACCGCCTGCGCCAGGTCCGGGTGCTGGTCGGGATCAAGGTCAAGCTCGATCGCACGCCCGAACAGCGGCGCGTCCAGCCCGGTGCCCGCAACCAGCCGCGTCCACCAGTCTTGCAATTCCGCCTCGTCGGTCATGCCTGCGGCCCCCGCGTCCAGCCAGACCGCCGCCAGTGGATCGGTACTGTTGCCGGTCAGTGCGCTTTCTTCGGCGCGCGCCGTGTCCGGGGCCGGACCCTGCGGGCCGGTGCGCAGGGCCATGTTGACGTTCTCGGCCATCTTGCCGCGAAACATCACCGGCGTGGCGCTGGCGTGCCCGATCCTGCGCGCGATCGTCGCCTGATGCAGGCTTCGCAGATCGTGACCGGCCATCGTGATCGTGCCGGAGGTCGACAGAACCTCGCGTGTCAGAAGCGCCGTCAGCGCGCGGCGGTCCTCTTCGCTGGCGGCGGTGATGGCAATCGTGCTGGCGGCGGGCAGGGTCGCGTTCAGATCCTCAAGGACAATCGTGCCGTCCGGGTCGCGCACCGTCACCGACTGGAGCGCGATATCGCCCGCAAGGCGGGGCAGGTCGGTCGGCAGACCCTCCAGCAAATCGGCGGCGACCATGTTGTCGGGGGCAAAGCGTTCGGTGACCGTCTCCCAGCGCACCGCCATATCGGCAGTCTGGTTGTAATAGGCCAGAAGCTCTTTCCACGGGCTCGACAGATCCTTGTAGGCGGCGAGGGCCGCGACAAGGGCGCCCACCGTGATGTCGCCACGGATCACGAGGTAGCCACCCAGCGAGTAGAAAAAGAACGGTGTCATCTGCCCGATGAAATTGTTCACGAATTTCATGAAGAACTTCTTGCGGTAAAGCCGGAAGCGGATGTCGAACAAACGCCCCAGCCGGTCCGAGATCATGGCCAGCCGGTAGCGCCACCCGCCGTTCAGCCGCAGGGTCGCAGCGCCCGCCGCCGTCTCGCCGATCTCGGCGGCCAGCGCGCGCACTTCGATGACACGTTCCTTGTTCATCAGGTTGATCTGGCGTTGCAGCTTCGGGATCAGCCACGCCTGCAAGGGGATCAGCGCCGAGGCGGCAAGCCCGAAGACAGGGTTTTGCGCGAAGAGAAAGCCCAGGATCGTCAGCATCTGTCCTGCCTGCAAAACCGGTTGCGCCACAGCATCGCCCATCAGCCCGCCCATGGGTTCGGCTTCGGATGTAACCATGCTGACCAGCTCGCCCTGACTGGTGCGTTCGAAATAGGGGGCGGGAAAGCGCAGGATCCGTTCGATCAGCGTGTAGCGAAAGCGCCGCAATAGGCGTTCGGACAGAACGCCCTTCATCGTGTTGATCCGCATTTTCAACAGACCGTGCCCCAGCACCGCGCCCAGAAATACAGCGCACAACAGCATCAGATAGGTGATCTGTCCGACTTCGACGCCCAGTACCGGCACAGTGGACGCATTCGCCCCGATCGCGTCGTTGATGATCCGTTTGGGCAGCTCGAGCGTGAGATACAAAAGCGGAAACAAAAGCAGCGTCACCAAAAGAAGCCGCAGCTGAGCCCATTTGGAGTATCTCCAGATAAATGAAAACAGCGTGCGTTCGATGACGTATCCAATCGTGTCCCACATCGGTTTCGACCTCGATCCTAAGGGGGCAACGCGTTTCGGCAAAGCGATTTACGGCTGTGCGGTGTTTTGGGCACGACACCCGGCCCCCTACGCTGCGCGCTGGCAGTCGCGCCGGTGATGGTGTATAAAAATCTGGCCGGACCGTGTTGGAAGCGTTGGTTCGGGGCAATCTGGGGGATTAGTCATGCACCAGCCTTCGCGGCAGGGTGACAGACGTCAGGTCTCCGTCTTGTTTACCGACATGGTCGGCTATACGGCCATCGTCGAGGATCTGGGCGAAGAACGCGCTGTCGCCTTCACGAAGATGATCTATGACACGTTGACTGCCGTCGTGCGCGCGCGCGGCGGTACCGTGCGGTCCTTTGCCGGTGACAGTATCATGGCGGTGTTCGGTCTTCCCGAGGCGATGGAGGATTCCGCCTTGCGGGCGTGCCGCGCGGCCCTCGCAATTCATGTCGAATTTGCCGCCCGCGCCGCCGATCTTGAACGGCGCTTCGGTGTGCGGCCCCAGTTGCGGGTGGGCGTCAGCTCGGGCACCGCCGTCATGGCATCGGTCGAAGGCGACAACTCGGAACTGACCGCCGTCGGCAAAACCGTCAATCTGGCCTCGCGGATCCAGTCTCTTGCGCCGTCGGGGGGGTGCCTGATCTGCGACGACACCCGGCGCCTGGTCGAGTGGCTGGTCGAAACCGAATTTCACGGCGAACACGACATCAAGGGTGTGTCGGGCGACCAAAAGCTGTGGGTTCTCAAAAGCATCGCTGAAAGCGCCACGCGGTTTGATGCATCGGTCGCGCAGGGGCTCAGCACCTATGTCGGTCGCGAGGATGAGCTTGGCGTGTTTTTCGACGCGCTGGAGAAGGCCGAGAGCCAGTTGAGCGTTGTCGATCTGGTCGCGGAGCCGGGGCTGGGCAAGACGCGGCTGGTCTACGAATTTCTCAACAGTCCGCAGGCACGCGACAAGCTGATGCTGACCGGCCATTGCGCGGCGGACGGCCAGCAGATCCCCTTCTTCCCGTTTCTGGAGATTACGCGACGGTCTTTCCGGATCGACGACAGCGACAGCCCGGACAGGATTGCCGAGAAACTGTCGAAGGGTCTGCGCGCGGCGCATCTGTATTCCGATGAAAATCTCGGGCTTTTGATGAACCTTCTGGGGCTCGAGCCACCGGAAGGCGCGCTCGATGGTCTTGACGGTGTTCTGATCGGTCTGCGGACGCGCGATCTGTTCCCGGCGCTTCTGGCGCACAACTGCCGCAACGCGCTGGTGATCCTGCAGATCGAGGATATCCACTGGATCGATACCGCCTCCGAGGGCCTGTTGCGCCGCCTCATCACGGAAGCCCGGCAGCCGAACCTGATGGTGATCCTGCCCCGCCGTCCCGAATATATTCCGGACTGGAACGACAGCCCGGCAGTGACATCGCTGCCGCTGCAACCGCTTGCGCAGGACGCGATCGGCAGCATCGTGCGGGCGCGTCTGGGGGTGGAGAGCGTTCCGCCCGCGCTGGTGCAGCAGGTGGCAGAGCGGGCAGGCGGCAACCCGCTTTTCGGGGAAGAAATCGTTGCGTATCTCTCGAACGAAGGCGCTTTGCGGGTCAATGACGGCGAGGTGTGGTTCGACGCCGAGCGGGGCCGCAGCGGGCTGCCCGTCAACATGCAGGGGCTTTTGACCGCGCGTGTCGACCGCCTTGACGAAGCGGACCGCAGGCTGCTTCAGGCCGCCGCCGTGGTCGGCAGGCGCTTCGATCCGGGGCTGTTGACCGGCGTGGCCGAAGGGTCCGTCGACATCGCGGCATCCCTGCAACGGCTTCAAGCGCTCGACGTGGTCTACCGCGAGGGCGATACATCGGATTTCCGGTTCAAGCATGTGCTGTTGCGCGACACCGTCTATCAAAGCCTTCTGTCCGAACGTAAATCCGCCTTGCACCTCGGGATTGCCAAGGCGATCGAGGCGCGCAGCGCCGCCCGGCTGAGCGACAGCGCGGATACGCTGGCCTACCACTACGCGCAGACCGACCGCGACGATCTTGCCTTCCGCTATGCCGCGCTTGCCGGGGCGCGCAGCCTCGGGGTGTATTCGCTGGAAGAGGCAAACCGCTATTTCGCCTCGGCGCTGGCGCTCTACGAGCGTGACCCGGACTGCGCCTCGGAGCAGGCATTTGCGGATATGCTCGCCGACTATGCGATGTGCGCCAATATCTCGCTGCGCGTGAACCGGATGCTGGAACTGGCCGACCGCGTCGAAAACTTTCTCAAGCAGCAGGGCGATAGCGCCAGCCATGTCCGTTTTCTGCACCACTACCTGTGCTGCCTGATCTGGAACGGCCGCTACTTGGATGCGCTGGCGGTCGAACGGCAGCTTTCGGCGATGGCTCAGCGGGTGGGCGATGCGCCGTCGCTCATTTACGCGCTGGTCAGCGAAATGGCCGTGTCATGCTACACCGGCCACTTGCCGCGCGAGACATTCGAGGCGCGCCGCGCCGAGGCCGAGGCCCTGCTTGCCGATAGCGACGACGCCTATCTCCATAACTTTTTCCACGCTCATATCGGATGGAATGCCGTCTGCCGCGGGCAGGCCCAGGCTGCGCAGGCCGCCGCCGACCGGATGATCGAGCTCGGCACACAAAAGAACGACCCGCGCGCGCTGGGTTACGGGACGGGTATGAAGGCGCTGATCGCTCTGGCCAGCGACAATTACCAGATGGCATTCGACATCTCGCAGGAGGCACGGCGCCTGTCGCGCGTCCCCTTCGAGACGACAATCGCGGAAACCGCCTATTACGCACCTCTGATCCCGCTTGAAAAACCCGGCGCGGCGCAAGAGGTGCAGGCCTATTGCGACCGATGTTCGGAACGCGGCTGGACGCTGTTCATGTCCACCACCTTTACCATGCTCGGCATTGCCAAGGTCATCGACGGGCGGATCGCCGAAGGTTTGAAGCATATCGAGGACAGCATCGCGCAGCGCGAGCGCGAGGGCTTCAAGGTAGGTGCCGACTGGTACAGGTTGTTCCTGTGCGATGTCTATCTGGCGATACTGGCGGGCGAAGGCGATGCATCGCCCGCTGTAATGCTGCGCAACATCGGCGCGCTTTCCAAGGTCATTCTGTTCGGGGGGCGCGACATCACGCGGATGGTGGAAACGGTGCGTGCCAATCCGATGTTCGACCCGGAAGGTCACCAGATCGGGCGCGCGGAAATGATCCTCGGCCTGTTGTGCAAGATCAAGAAAAAGAAGGACCGCGCCCGCGCCCATTTGGAAGAGGCGCGCCGGATCGTGGCCCCGTCTGGGTCTTCGGGCATGTTGACCCGGATCGAAACCGCGCTGGCGGATCTGGACGCCTAGGCGCCCAGACCTGCCAGATACCGGATCGCCGGCAGGCTGGGCAGGAAGGTGTAGGCCCCCCCGCGCACGTGCACCAGACGGGGCAACTGCGGTACGGTGATCGCGCTGCCATCGGCCAGAACCACGTCAAATCCGTTCGTTACCGGGTCGTTCGCGCCCAGAAGCGGATCGTTGGTGCCGGTAATGACCGGATTTTGCAGGCCAAGGTTGATCCAGTCGCACATCACAGCCTCGAACTGCGCGCCGGGGTTGGCGCCGATGAAATTGCCCAGCAATCCGCGTTCGGCGTTTCGGGTCTCGGGGTCGTCGGGGTCCCATTTCGGGCCGTAGGGCATCCCGCGACGCACCAGTCTGCGCGTATAGCTGGCAATCCGCTGGACGATCGCGCCCCCGCGCGGGTTGGCGCGGCGCATGTGCGCGCCCGCCGGGCATCTCGGAAATTCCTTGTAGTCGAAATTGGTCCGGTTGACGGCCGGGACAGGCTCCATCGTGTCGGGTGAGCTTTGGTAGGGCACCCCGTTGCGCCAGCGGCCGCACATCTGCGCGGCAACGATTTCGCGCAGCGCCTGCCTGCGGGTCAGCCCCTTGCCGACTTTCGTCTCGCCCCCTTTCGGCAGCAGGCGCTGACCGTCGGGGTGTGCGTCGATCACCTCTGCCGCATGGGTCAGGAAATCCTCGTAGGCGGGTACGTCCTGCGACAGCACGCGAAACGCGTTGAAACTGCCGTTCAGCCCCAAGGCTTGCGGGCTGGGGACGGTGAACCGCATGTCCTCCATGCGGGTCGGATAGCCCAGAAGGATCGTGCCCAGCGGGTCGATCGGCTCGTCCACTCCGTCCATCGAGGGATCCTTGACCCAGCGAAAGCGCGGCTGCGAGATGTTGTCGGTATAGCCGAAGAATACCTTGTCCTCCCCCAGTCCCGCACCGTCCCGCTGGCCCAGAACGGTAAACGCCTTTTCGACCTGCGCATGGACCTTCGCGATCTCGTTTTCGACATCGGCGTAGATCGACGCGACGATATGCAGCCGGTCCGGATCGTCGAAAGGGGCGGGCCAGTGCTCGGGAGCGCTGGTGCCGGTGTCGCCCAGTTTCGCGGCACGCTTTGTCATGCCTTCTACAAATTCCGTCGGGAATGTCGCGATGTGGTTCTGCCCCACGCCAAGCGCGCGCAGGCCGGCGCAGGTGATGCCGATGTTGAAACACGACGGCGGTTTCCCCTCGCCCCAGTCTTCGTCGGGTGTGATGGCAGGGACACCGTCGCCACCGCCGTCCGCCGCGAGCGCCAGAAACCTGCGGGCGGCCTTGGCATCGGTGACTTCAAGCATCAGGTGCCGGACCAGATGGCGGCGGTATCCGCGCAGGATATTGCCCTGGATGTCTGCGTAATCGGGGTGCTCCATTACCATCCCACTCCGAACTTGGCCCGCACTTGCGCAGCAGAGAAACCGGGATAGGACCGGTAGCCCCCGCCGAGCGAGATGTTGGGGTTTGCGTGCAACTGCAGGATCAATTCGCGCGGCAGCGTCATCAACTCATGCGCGGGCGTGTCCGCGGGCAGCCCCTTGGCCGCATCCTGAAGCGCGAAAAGATCGGTCGGGAAATCGGTGGCCTGCCACAGGTCGTGGGCATGCACCCAGTCGATGAATTCCTCGACGTGTTCGGTGGTCGGGATCATCTTGTCGCCTCCTTCGACCAGCGTAATCACCTCGTCGAAGACCGTTCCGATGGTTTCGATGAAGTCGCGGATGTAGTTGCTGAAATCACCGTCGTAGACCGAGATCATGCAGATCGAATCCCCCAGCAGCAGGAAGCGCGCGGTGTGGACCGTTCCCACATTGTCGAGGCCCGCAAAGATTTCGTCGACGTTCTGCGCGATGGCCAGAACCGCCTTGGCGCGGCCCAGCGGGGACGTATCCTTCAGTGGCATGATAAGGTTCATCATGCGTTGCAGGCTTTCGCTGGGCTGCTGGGACTGGCGCGGTCCGCCCGGCAGCTTGGGCTTGGGATCGCGCCAGCACCAGTAGGGCACGACTACATATCGCGACAGCCACATGAACCAGCGCTTGCTGGGAAGTGCGTTTACCCAGTCGTTGAACCATCCACCCTGTTCAGTCATCCATATGCCCTTTCGTGAAGGGGCAGGCGATGCCGCCGCGCTTCTTGCTTGAATAGTTGTAGGCATGGCGGCGCAGGTGCAGGACCGGATCGCCCGAAGGCTCGATCCCCTTCGTCAGCAGCCACGGGTTGAAGCTGATCCGCTCGCCAAAGGTTTCCTGATCCTTTGGCACCCCGGTGATGGTCAGCGTTCCCATCATCACGCGTATGCGGTGTGGGGGCCACGGTTTGGTCGAATCCTCGAACGCGTCGCCGTTCTCCCCGATCATCATCATCAGCGAAAACCGCGCTGGCTCGTTTTCCAGCCGCTGGCGCAATTCGTCCTGAAGGTAGCGGTCGCGTGGCGGCTTGGTCGGATCGGTGCGTTTCACACCAGCGATGGGCTGCCACGAGAAACGCACCGGTCTGCGTGTGCCGTCCGTGCCGGTCACGAAAAACGTGTGCACCGCATGGTAGGCCGCCCGCGCATAGCTCGTCGGCGCGCCGATAGAGGCGGCCTCGAACGTGCTGAGCTGCGCGGATTTATGTTCATTCGCGTAAGCGATGGCGCCCATATTCGGGCTGATCTTTTCACCCGGGTACGGGTCAGGCGCAGGCGGGATCAGGCGCAGCATATCGAGGATCTTGCGCCAGGGGGATTGCCAGACAACCGGCTTCGGCTTGGCCCGAATGGTAAAATCCAGAAACGTCTCGGGGGTGGGGGTGAAGAATTCCGGCAGGGTCATGGCGACCAGATCGGTGTCGGTCTTGTCGGGCAGATGAAAGCGCACGGCCAAGCCGCGCACGTCGGACCATCCGTCGCGGACCGTGGCCGACCCCGACCCGTTCGAAAACCGCAGCGATACCTTTGTCTCGCTATGGCGTTTGAAATGCGCGGCAGTGCAGTAGTCTTGGGCCACCCGTGACGGATTGAAATATCCGACAGCCCCGATCCCTATCGAGTGGACAGGCCTCAATGCCGGGCTGCCGTCCGGGCGCGCCAGTTCATCAACAATTCTTTCGGCAATCTCGCTGTCATCTATGGCGTCCAATGTGCCCCCCGATCCATTGGCGGCGTGCAGCCCTTCGGGGCGGTCACGCGATTTCTTTGTGAAAGATGAAAATCGTTAATGCGGTACTCTTGATCCGGCCCCGTCGCGGTTCAGCCCGCCGGAGGCAGTTCCTGATACTCAAGCTGCAAACCCGGCCTCGGCCAGCGGCATTTGTAGATCGTGCCGGTGCTGGACGCGGTGATCCAGACGTCACGCATGTCCGCGCCCCCGAAACACAGATTGGTGGTAAAGGGATCTTCCAGAGGGACATGGCTGTAGCTGCCGTCGGGGGCAAAGACCGTGATACCACCGTTGAAGATCGTACCCACGCAGATGTTGCCGCCCGCCTCGACCGCCAGACTGTCGAGCCACTGGAACCCTGTCATGCTTTTGCAGCCCGGCAGCGTTTGCAGCGCGACGCCCGGCATTCCCGGCAAATTGGTCTCTTTGACCTTGCCGGGCGCCGTGACCTCGAGCGCCCAGAGCCGCCCGAAAATCGTGTCGGAGACATAGATCGTCTTGCCATCCGGTGACAGGCCGACACCGTTCGCGGTGGGGATCTGGGCCACGAAATTGATCGCGCTGCCGTCCGGTTGCGCATAGTAAAGCGCGCCCTTGTGGATCGCTTCCTTGTCCTCGAGCCCCGTGTCGGTGAAATAGAAGCCGCCGTGGCTGTCAAAGACGATGTCATCCGGTGCGATCAGCTTGTAGTCGTCGCCTTCGTCGTAGAGCGTTTCCACCTCCCGCGTGTCGAGATCGACGCGCTGGATCGATCCGATGGTGTAATTGGGCCTGTGCGGACTGGGGATTTTCACACCCGGCGCGATTTCGACAAAGGTATAGACGCCGCCATTGTTGCAAACATAGGCCGCGCCGTCCTTTCCGATGGCAACGCCGTTGGGCCCGCCTTCCAGCGGGACGATCGTCTCGACCTTGTTGTCGGTGGTCAGCCGCGACAGCGTCTGGCCTTCGATATCCACGAAGATCAGCGTGCCATCCGGCATCGCCACCGGACCCTCGCAAAATCCGGCCTTATCGGTAAGTGGGTGAAATTCTATCTCGGTGTGCATCTCGAAAAATCCTTCTGACCTGGAGCTAAAGGCGCGCGCACTCATAAAAATCACTTGTAAAGAATGCGATCAGCGTCGTGGATTTTAACCCTTTTGGCAATGATCTTTGTCGCTGGGGGGAACTCAGCCGCCTTGCGGGGGTTAGGTTCTCACCGGTCAACTACTTGCCCGGTGGCGCACGCATGTCCGGCTAACGGACGGCAAACGCTCAACGACATCAAAGGGCCCGCGCATCTGGCACGCGCTGCGCCTTCGGACAAATCGATCTTGGAGACTGCCGATGAACACCCCGAAAATCACGACCCGTATGGAAGCCACACAGGGCGCGTGCCCGTTCAGGGGCACCCGCGTTGGCGGTGCCGCAGGTTCGGAGCCACAGTTGGACCACTGGTGGCCGAACCGCCTGAAGGTCGAGATTTTGCACCAGAACCCCGTGCAGGCAAATCCGCTGGGCAGTGATTTCGATATGGCCGCCGCGGTGGCGGACATGGATGTCGATGCGCTCAAGGAGGATATCCGGTCCTTCCTGCACACGCCGGTTGCGTGGTGGCCTGCAGATTACGACAACTACGGTCCGCAGATGGTGCGGATGACGTGGCACTCTGCCGGCACCTACCGGATCGCCGACGGACGCGGCGGCGCCGGGCAGGGGATGCAGCGGTTCGCGCCGATCAACTCGTGGTGGGACAATGGCAACACGGACAAATCGCGGCGCCTGCTGCTGCCGATCAAGCAGAAATACGGTGCCGCCCTCAGCTGGGCCGATCTGATCGCGCTGGCGGGGACCGTCGCACTTGAGGATATGGGCCTGCCGCTTCAGGGGTTCGCCTTTGGCCGCGTCGATGCATGGGAAGCAGACCGTGCGACATACTGGGGGCCCGAAGGCTGGAACGGCAAGCGCGTGGGCGAAACGCCCGCCGGTCCGCAGGAAGGCCACCCCGACCAGATGGTCACCAGAACGCTGCGCTGGGAAGGTGCCGTGGACGAGGACCACTACGACCTCGAGAACCCGCTGGCGGCATCGCACCAGTCGCTGATCTATGTCGATCCCGAAGGCCCCAACGGCAACGGCAACGCGCTCGAATCCGCCCGTGACATCCGCGAAACATTCAGCCGCATGGCGATGAACGACGAGGAAACCGTCGCCCTGATCGCCGGTGGCCACGCATTTGGCAAAAGCCACGGCATGACCAGCCCTGACAAGATTGGCCCCGCCCCCGAGGGCGCGCCGATCCAGGCGATGGGAATGGGCTGGCAGAACCCCAACGGCACCGGATTTGGCCAGTACACGATGACCAACGGTATCGAAGGATCCTGGACGCCCGATCCGACGAAGTGGGACAACAGCTATCTCGAGAACCTGTTCAAGTTCGAATGGGAGCAGAAACGCTCGCCCGCAGGCGCCCTGCAATGGACGCCGAAAGACCCCAACGCGCCGAAAACACCCGATGCCCACGTCGAAGGCCAGATGAACGATCTGATGATGATGACGTCGGACATCGCCCTCATCGAGGATCCGGCCTACCGCGAGATTTGCGAAAAGTTCCTGAATGATTTCGATGCCTTCACCGAGGCATTCTCGAAAGCGTGGCACAAGCTGATCCACCGCGATATGGGGCCCAAGTCGCGCTACCTCGGTCCGGATATCGGCCCCGATTTCATCTGGCAGGATCCGCTGCCCGAGCTTGACCATGCACTGATCGACGAGGATGACATCTCCGCGCTGAAGGACAAGATCCTCGCGACAGGCCTGCCGGTGCGCGAGCTGGTGGCGACGGCCTGGGCTGCCGCCTCAACCTACCGCGACAGCGACAAGCGCGGTGGCGCCAACGGTGCGCGGCTTCGTCTGCATCCGCTCAAAGGCTGGGCCGTCAACGCGCCTGAGCAACTCTCGCGGGTGATTGCGAAGCTCGAGCAGGTGAAGGCGGATTTTGACAGCAGCGCGTTCGAGGGCAAGTCTGTCTCCATGGCCGATCTCATCGTACTCGGGGGCTGTGCCGCGGTCGAGAAAGCCGCACGCGACGGCGGTTATGATCTGAAGGTGCCGTTCGTTCCGGGCCGGACCGACGCCACGGACGAGATGACGGACCCCGAGCAGATGGATTACCTGCAACCGGTCGCGGACGGGTTCCGGAACTATCACAATCCCGATGTCCGCTTCGGCGTCCCGCTTGAGCATCTATTCCTGGACCGTGCGGCACTGCTGACGCTGACCGCGCCCGAATGGACGGCGCTTACCGGTGGTCTGCGGGTGCTCGACCAGAACTTCGACGGCTCGGACTACGGTGTGTTCACCGACCGCCCGGGCACGCTCAGCAACGATTTCTTCAAGGTGCTGGTGTCGATGGACTACGAATGGAAGCCCGTCGGCGAAGGCGAACAGACCTTCGATCTGGTGCACCGCGACAGTGGCGAGAAAGCCTTCAGCGCCACGCGCTGTGATCTGATCTTCGGCTCCAACAGCGAGTTGCGTCAGGTTGCCGAACTCTACAGCGGTGCGGATGGCGAGGCACGGCTGGTCAAGGATTTCGTGGCCGCGTGGCACAAGGTAATGATGCTCGACCGTTACGACGTCCCCGAAGCACGCAAGCCCGCTGTCAGCATTTGCTGAAACCAAGGCGGCGCAGGACATCCTGCGCCGCTTTATCCTTGCGGGTGGCTCTGTTCAGGGGCTGCTCCGCATCATCCGCTGGTGGGTCCGGTCAGAAATGGCTGCAAGGATCCGAAGCAGATCATACGCACCATCTGCAAATGCGAAGTGACCTGCGCGCGGTTCTATCCATTCAGCACAGGCATGAGGGAGAATGCGCCAAGCCCGGCATTTTCGACCCGCCTGTTCCGGTCGCCCCGAATAAGATTGCGCTGGCCGTCACGGGGATCGTGGCGGCCAGCGCAGGTGTTTCTGTCATGTAAAGTCCGTGACGCTTCCCTGTCAGCGGTCTCATCGGGGCATTTGCCCGGCTTTATCCGCTTTCAGGCAAGCTCTTTGCGAATGCTGTCCAGTACGGACTGGCGTTCCTTGCGGGCGGCCAAGGCCTGATCCATGTCGACCTTGATGAACTTCACGGGGGTGTTGGGTTGCAACTGCCCGATCAGGTCCATGTCGGCGGAGATGATCGCGCCAAGGGTGAAATACCCGCCGCCCGATACCGCGTCGCGGTGCAGCACGATGGGTTCTGTCCCGCCGGGCACCTGAATGGAGCCGTAGGAATAGCACCCGTCGACGATGTTCGACGGATCGGCACCGGCGCCGAAGGGTTGTTCGCGCTCGACGAATTCCAGCGGACGCCCGCCCTTGAACCGAACGCCCATGCGGTCGGCTTCGGCTGCAACGGTCCATTCATCCTCGAAGAAGCCTTCGCCCGCCGCATCTGTCAGCCGGTTCCAGTAGAGACCGGGCAGAACGCGCAGCTCCGCAGGGCTGGAGGGAAGGCGCCACAGGTTCTTCGGAATGCTTTGGCCCGGCTTGCCCACACCTTTGCCCACGGGGATCACATCGCCCTCGGCAATGGCGCGGCCTTCAATGCCGCCCAAAGCGCCGATCGGATAGGTCGATCGGCTGTCGAGGTCCGGTTCGGTCGCAATACCGCCCGACACGGCGATATAGGCCCGCGCGCCGGTCTTGAGGAACCCGAACGCCAGTGTCTGACCTGCCTTGACCTCGAAAGAGCTCCAGCTGTCGCGCGGCTCACCGTCGAGCGTCATCGGCAGATCGGCACCGGTAACGGCCACGACGGCGTCTTCGGTAAACTCGATCTCGGGGCCCATGAACACGGCTTCCAGCCCTGCGGCGTCTTCGGGGTTGCCGACCAGCAGGTTGGCCGCGCGCATGGACAGACGGTCCATCGCGCCGCCGATCGGGATGCCAAGGTGAAAATATCCGGGGCGTCCGAGATCCTGAATGGACGTGGACAGACCGGGTTTGTTGATCTTAAGCGCCATCGAGAGCCTCCATCAGTTTCTTGTTGGTGCCCGCCATATCGGCGTTGAAATCCTCGAGATCGAACTCGACCTCGGCAATGCGCGGCGTGTACTCGTCTTTCTCTACCGCCTCGACGATGCGGTCGTATTCCGCGCGGTCGATGGGTTTCCATTTCACGATGTCGCCGGGTTTGAAGAAGACCATGAAATCCTTGAGATAGCTGACCTTCTGTTCGGGATCGAAGATCGGCATCGGTGTGATGCCGAACATCTGGTACCCGCCCGCCCCGCGCACGGAGTAGACGCAGGAGAAACAGCCGCCATAGCCGACGGTATGTTTCGGTGTGTCCGTCCGTGGGCGCAGATATTTGGGCACCTGCAACTGCTTATCGCGCTCCACCAGTTGGTAGAGGAACGGCAGACCGGCCACGAAACCCACCATGGAAACGAACCACGGCTGTGAATGGTGCGCCTCGATGAAGGCTTCGACACTGTCGAACCCGTTGATCCGCGCGGCGTAGTCCAGATCGGTGCCGCTGGGGTCCTGGTGACGCTCACGGAACCGCATGACGCAGTCGTGTGTCCATGGATCCTGATAGTAGACCGGGATTTCGATGATCCGCGTGCTCAGACGTTTCTCGGCATTCTCGGCCTTGCTTTCCAACTCCTTGATCCGCGCGAGCATATCATCGGGATGTGTCACATCCGGGTCGAACTTGACCTGAAAGGATGCGTTGGCGGGGCAGATTTCGGTCACGCCGGGAATGTCGGCCTCGCGTACGGCATTGCTCATCGAGAGCGACTTGAAGAACGCGTCGAGCGACATCTCCTCGTCCATCTCGACGTAGACATGCTCGTCGCCCCCGTATGTGTAACGTGTCTTCACGATGCACCTCCTGTTGTCTGTTGGTTCGTCAGGTTGCCCGCTTCCAGCCATGGCTCCAGCCATTGGGTATGGAAATCACCGGCGCGCACGTCCGGATCGTCCGCCAGCGCCAGATGCAGCGGGATCGTCGTGTTCAGCCCCTTCAGTTCGACCTGCTCCAAAACCGATTTCAGCTTGTCGATCGCCTGCGCGCGGTCCGGCGCATGGACGATGATCTTGCCCAGCAGCGAGTCGTAGAAAGGCGGGATCTGGTATCCTTCGTAGAGGAAATGATCGAACCGGATGCCGTCACCCTCGGGGACGTGCATCGATTCCAGTTTGCCGGGAAAGGGCATGAACTGCATGGTCGGATCCTCGGCGTTGATCCGCACCTCGATGGCGTGACCGTTGCGCACGATCTGGTCCTGCGTCACGCTCAGGCTCTCGCCGCCGCACACGCGGATCATTTCCTGCACCAGATCAACGCCGGTAATCATCTCGCTGACGGGATGTTCGACCTGAATGCGGGTGTTCATCTCGATGAAGAAGAATTCGTTGGTCGCGGAATCGTAGAGATACTCCAGCGTGCCCGCGCCGCGATAATTCACGTCCTTTGCCAGCGCGACAGCCGACGCACAGAGCGCTGCGCGGGTTTGCTCGTCAAGACAATCGGCACCGGCTTCTTCCCAAACCTTCTGGCGGCGGCGTTGCAGGGAACACTCGCGTTCAAAGCAATGCACGGCGTTTGTCCCGTCGCCCAGAATCTGCACCTCGATATGGCGCGGGGACCGGACCGCCCGTTCAAGGTAGAGCCCGCCGTCGCCGAAGGCCGCTGCGGCTTCCTGCTGGGCTTGCGGCGCAAGTTTGCGCAGCTCGGCTTCCGTGTCGGCGACGCGGATACCGCGCCCGCCACCGCCTGCGGCGGCCTTGATCATGACGGGATAGCCGACCTCTTCGGCGATCTTTGCCGCCGCGTCCACGGTTTCGACCCGTCCGTCGGATCCGGGCACCACGGGAACGCCTGCCGCCTCTGCGGCGCGGCGGGCTTCGACCTTGTCGCCCATCCGTTCGATCGTCGCCGCGCTGGGCCCGATGAAGGTCACACCTGCGGCTTCGACCCGCCGTGCGAATTCGGGGCTTTCAGAAAGGAAGCCGTAGCCGGGGTGCACCGCATCTGCGTTGCTGCTCTTGATCGCGTCCATAACGGCGTCGATCTTGAGATAGCTGTCCTTGGATGCGGCGGGGCCGATGCAGACGCTCTCGTCCGCCTGTTTCACAGCCAGCATGTCGGCGTCGCCTTCGGAGTACCCCTGGATCGTGGTGATCCCGAGTTCCTTGGCGGCGCGGATGATGCGGACGGCAATCTCGCCACGGTTCGCGATGAAGAGGCGTGAAATGGCCATGTTCAGTCGTCCAGTGTCGCGAGGGTCGCGCCTGCTGTCACCGGGCTTTCGTTATCGGCGACGTAGCCGCCGAAGGTACCTGCGGCCTCGGCCTTGACCTCGATGAAGGTCTTCATCACTTCGACCAATCCGATCACGTCACCGACAGCGACTGCGTCGCCCTTGGACTTGAACGGATCCTCTTCGGGAGAGGGTTTGTGGTAGAAAGTACCGGGAAGCGGAGATTGTATGTCAGCCATGGGGTGGTGTCCTTTTTTCTTTAGGATTTCTGCGCCAGTACGGTGGCGGCCGAAGCGATGGTAATGCCTGCGTCGGTCAGACCCTTGCGGATCGCCTTTCCCATCTCGAGGGCGCCGGGCGTGTCGGAGTGAAAGCAGATGGATTCGAAACCGATGTCGATTTCGTCGCCTTCGACGGTTGTAACCTTGCCTGTGGTGCAGGCCTTCACGCATTTGTCGGCGATGGCCTGCGGGTCGGGGCGGCCGACCTGACGGGCGAAAACAATCGAACCGGAGTTGTCGTAGTCGCGGTCGGCATAGAATTCGCGCACGACCGGATAGCCGGATTGCTTGCCGATGCGGTAGGTTTCGGAGGACTCCATGCAAAACAGGATCGTGTCGCCGCAGGTCTTTTGCATCATGTCGATGATCTGGCGCGACAGCTCCTCGCTCTTGGCGGCTTCCATGTAAAGGGCGCCATGGGGTTTGACGTGCTGGAGGGACGCGCCATAGCGGCGGCCGAACTCACGGATCGCCCCGATCTGGTAGACGATGTCGTTCACCAGCTCTTCGGGCGTTGTGTTGATCGCGCGGCGGCCGAACCCCTGAATGTCGTTGAAGCCCGGATGCGCGCCCAGCCCGACCCCGTAGTCATGTGCAAGTTTGATGACGCGGTCCATCGTGTTCGGATCGCCCGCGTGAAATCCCGCCGCGATATTGGCAGAGCTGATAAGGGCCATGATATCTTCGTCCGGCGCTTCGCTCAGCACCCACTGGCCAAAGCCTTCGCCCATGTCACAGTTAAGGTCGACAATTTCCATCATGTGTTTTCGCCTTCTCTCGTCTATCCTGCTCAGAGTGACGCAACGGCGCAAATTGTAAAATATTGATTTCGGAATTGGCATTATCTGATTTTTAGATGCCTGATTTCCAACCATAACGGGAAAAATCCCTTGAAACACGCCAATCTGCCGCATTCTTGACCGGTTTGAGTATCAAAAAAACAGATACCACCCTTCAAGAAATCCGTTTAACCTGTGTCCATGAACTTCAGACACTTGAAATTCTTCGTCGCCACCGCCGAATCCGGTCAGGTCAGCCGTGCCGCGACCGAACTGTCGATCTCCCAATCCGCTGTGACCAGCGCGATCAAGGAGCTTGAGGCCGAGCTTGGGGCGGCGTTGTTCCTGCGGTCGTCGCAGGGGATGGAGATGACAGAGGCAGGGCGCGATTTCCTCGCGTCCGCGCGCGAGGTGCTGGAAAAGCTGGACCACGCGAAACGGGTCGCGCAAAAACAGTCGCCGGTGAAGGGGACGATCTCGATCGCGGCGACCTACACCGTGCTGGGGTATTTCCTGCCACCGCATCTGGACCGGCTGAAGCAGCTTTTCCCGAACTTGGGCATCCGCATGAGCGAGCTGAACCGCGAAAGCATCGAAGAGGGGTTGCTGTCGAACCGCTTCGATCTGGCCGTTGTGCTGACCTCCAACATCAACAACCCCGAGATCGAGACCCAGACGCTGATGAGCTCGTCGCGCAGGCTCTGGGCTGCGAACGGACACGAATTCATCCGGCGCGGGCGGGCCACCTTCGAGGAGATCGCGCAGCAGGAATACATCATGCTGACCGTGGACGAGGCAGCCCATACGACCATGCGCTACTGGGCGCGCAGCGGTTTTCAGCCGAACGTCACGCTGCGCACATCGTCGGTCGAGGCGGTCCGCTCGATGGTCGCGAACGGGCAGGGGGTCACGATCCTGTCGGATATGGTGTACCGCCCGTGGTCGCTGGAAGGGCGGCGCATCGGCACTGCCACGACCGAACTGGCGATCCCGTCGATGGATGTGGGCCTGGCGTGGCGCAAGGGATCGCAGATAGCCCGCCCTGTGCAATCCGTGATCGAATATTTTGAGCAGACCTACCTTGCACCCAAGCCGCAGTAGCCTCTGCTACCCCTGCGCGAAAGCGTGGCCCTTCGGTCAGCCTTCGCATGGGATTTCTGTTAACCTCGCCTCCAAAGGTTGACCCGTCACGGATGCTTTTCGCACTCTGTTCAGGAAAATCACGCCTTTGGCCTTCTCGAGGGCAATCGCGCACTGCCCCAACCTGCAAGACACGAGCCACCCGATGCCCAGAATTTACGACGGAATTGCCGACAGCCCATCCACCGAATACAAGCTGACCGTGGGGGAAACGATCGCCGTCCCGATCTCGCAGGCGGAACTGGATGCGCAGGAAAATTTCGGCTACCCCGAATATGATTTCTTTTCGTTCGAAACGGAGCCGCTGACGGAGTACACGATCCTTCTGACAGCGGCCAATCCGCTGGTCGAGGACGCGCTGAGCCAGCCGCGTCCGGGCTATTCCGATATCGACGGCGTGGATCCCTTCATTCGTCCCGAAGGCTCCTTTTTTGCCTTCCCGCTCGATGGAAACCCTTATGCAAGTCCGTGGTCCAATCCGGCCTTGCTGACGACGCTGGTCGATGGCGGGCTTTTCCGCGGTGCCGTCAAATTCGAAAACTGGGTTGCGGAGTACGATGGCCGGATCGACTTTTCCCTCCTCCCCGCGTCCGAACGGTTCTATTTCATCACGGTGCTGGAAGGGGATCGAACCGATTACATCCCGCCCATGGATGTGCCGCTGATCCCGATTGATCTGCCCGGCGACGACAAAATAGCAAGCCGGGTCAGTGACGAGACGCGCGCCGAGGGCTCGTTGGCGGACTACTTTGACGACGATGGCAACTATGTCGAAGCGGAGGCGCAGTTCAACGTCACGCTCAGGGCTGGCTTCAACTACGATGTCGTGATCGATTCTCCGACCGTTCCTGACCATGACTGGTACGAGAACCGTTTCGAGCTCTACGTGCTTTACGAAGGAAGCGAAGTCCCGATCTCGGTCAATTCCGACATCCGTCTCGTGGGGGACGAGCGCCATTATCGCGCCGTCTTCGACATGGAGGTCGACGAACTGCTCGACCGCGATCTTGCTCCGGGAGAGGAGATCGCGGCCACCATCGGCATTCGCACGCTTGCCCCCAGCAACGGCTATCTGGACCGCTACGGCAGCAATTTACCCCCTGTCGATTTCAACGTTCAGGTCTGGAGCCCGGACGACCATGGCGACAACACCCTGACACCCAGCACACTGGAATTCGGCGAAATCGTTGAAGGCAGCTGGCAGGAGTATCCGTTCGATTCCCGTGTGGCCCCCTTCGGTGAAGGCGACTGGTTTCTTGTTGAGGAAGGGCTGACCAAGGGAAAATTTTATCTCGGGACGGCACATTACAACGATGGTCACAGCGAAGTCGTATCCATGCGGCTCATGAACTCCATCGCGCCCCTGATGGTCGCCACGCCCGACTGGTTCATCTACGAGGCCTTCGCGACCGGACCTGCGTGGCTCGAGGTCACCTCTCCCTTCGGCAACACGGGCGACTGGCAGGTGCAGTTGCAGGAGTTCGATTTCGCCGATTCCCGCGGGCTGGGCAACGACAGCGTCAGCGGCACATCCGGTCGCGATGTCATTACCGGTGGCGGCGGGAACGATACGATCGCAGGCAGTGCAGGCGACGACCGGATCGAGGGCGGCACCGGCAACGACAGCCTCTTGGGTGGGTCGGGCAACGATATTCTGGACGGCGGTCTTGGGGCCGACAGCCTTTTCGGGGGCGCCGGTGCGGATACCCTTCTGGGGCTGAACGACGCAGATATGGCGACGGGCGGCGGCGATGCGGATACCTTCGCATTGGCATTTGGCGCTCAGGGCCGCGCGATCATCCGCGATTTCAACGCGGCCGAGGGCGACATTATCGATCTGTCCGCGCTGGGCCCGCTGGCCAAGGCCGGTCCGACCGCGCAGCAGCTTGGGCTGGCAAGCTTCGCGATCGACGGCGGCGTGATCTCGATCGACACGGACGGCGACGGCGAAACGGATGTCGAGGTTGCAACGACATCCACCAGCCTTTCCGCCGGTGATCTGAAATTCTCAAGCGCACTTGTTCCGGTCGAAATCACGCTGGATGAGCGGCCTTACCGGCCCCTCGAAGCCGGCGACCTTGATCGGACCAGTTTCCTTGAGGTCACGAACACCGGCGAGACCGTGGTGCGGCGCAACATCTGGCTTCAGGGAACCGACGACGACGACAGTCTTGCTATCGATCACGCCAGCACCGGAGCCGTCAATCTGTTGGACGGCGGTGCGGGCGATGACATCCTGACCGCCGGTGTCGATACGGTCCGGCGGGCTTTTTACGATCCGGTCCTCGAAGCGGGGGCAGGACTTCCGCGTTACGGCACCAACCATCTGCGCGGGGGGCCGGGGGCTGATATTTTCGTGCTGCGCCCCGATATGGACGATGTCGAGATCCTCGATTTCAACCCTGACGAAGGGGACCGCATCGCGCTCGACTTGAGCGCATGGCGGCAAAACGGCTTTTATGACGAAACCGATGCGACCGGGATGCTCTGGGATCAGGCGTCCTATCCGGGCTATCCCAGCCGCGGCTACAGTTCCGATGACTGGCTAGGCGAATTCTCGACTTTCGTGGGCCGTGACTATTTTCAGCCAACCGATAGCGACGTTGCGCAGTACGAATACAGCGACAGCGGTGATGCTGACAGAACCGCGTTCCGCCCGGTGGCGCTGAGCGAAACGGATGCGGCGGCGACGCCCGAAGATCAGAAATACCTGCGCGTGCCGCTGTTGTTTCGCGCACCGGAAGCCGATCTCTACAACCGCTCGCAGGTCTGGCTGACCTTCGACCAACCCGTGTCCGAAACCGGCGCCCGCAAATGGATCGAAGATGACGACTGGATGATCATAAACCGGTTCCCGCAAATCGGGACCGACGCGGACGAGCTGATCGTGGGGTCGGATCGGGGCGAGGTTTTGTATCCACGCGGCGGGAATGACACGATCTATGGCAATGGCGGCAACGACAGCCTCGACTTCGGCCCGCGCTCTGGCAACAACGTTTTCTACGGCGGAAGCGGCAGCGACCGGCTGGACGTGCGGCGCCTGGCACTCGGGTCGAATGATGTCTTTGACGGAGGTGACAGCACCGACGTTGTCGAAAACCTGATCTACAGCAAATTCACCACAGCCGAACGTGTAGATGGCGGCATTCTGCTGGGCATGCTGGGCGTCTCGTCGCCCGAAGCGCCGGGCGACCAGAGCTATTCCTTGCTGATGCGCAATGTCGAATACATCGAGACATGGACCTCTGCTGACAGCGAATCCTACCGTGGCCTCGACCCCGAGCGTCTGCCCGATCTGCTGCCCTCGCGGCCGTTTTCCATGACCGACGCCGGCGAGACGATCTATGGCTCGCGCGCCTCGGAAGAGATTTTGGCGCTGGGCGGGTCCGACTGGATCAACCCCGGTGGCGGCAACGATACGGTCCACGGAGGAGACGGCAACGACATGGTCTCTTTCAGCGACCTCGCCAAGAAAGGTGCGGCGCTGGAATACCGCCTGACGATCGATCTGGAGGCAAACTCCGCCCGTGGGCCGGAAGGCACCGACGTGATCGTACTGAACGATGTCGAACGGGTGACCGGAACGATCTTTGCCGACTACATCCGCGGCGATGCGGGGGCAAACCAGCTGCGCGGCCTTGGCGATTATGACTGGTTCATTGCCACCTCCGGTGGCGACACCATCGACGGCGGCACGGGGCAGGATATGATCAGCTTCGTCGAATGGGAAAGCGATGCGGATAACACCATCGCGGATGTCTTCGGCGATCCGTCGCTTTCTGGGGTGACGGCATCGGGGATCTACCTTGACCTGTCCGATCCATCCGCCAACACCAATCTGGCCAAGGGCCTGTCCTTGGCCAGCGTCGAGCGGATCACGGGGTCGGGGCGTCAGGATGTGTTCTTTGGCGACGATGGCCAGAACGATTTCCGGGGGCTGGGCGATTACGACTGGTTCGTGTCCTCCGATGGCGGGCGCGAGCGGTACTTCGGCGGCGACGGCGACGATACGGTCACCTATTTCAACGCCCCCGGTGCTGTGACCGCCAGCCTGCGCAACGGCGCGCGGATCGCCGGAGAGGAAACGGGCTATGGCAGCCAGGGCTGGGCGGCGCGCGACCTCTATTTCGAGATCGAGAACCTTGTCGGGTCACGCTTTGACGACACGCTGACCGGATCGAATGCGCGCAACCAGCTGAACGGGCTGGCGGGCGACGATATTCTGTTCGGCTATGGCGGGGTCGACTACATCAAGGGCGGCGCCGGCAACGACACGATCAACGGCGGGGACGGATCGGACTACGCGATCTTTGACGGCAATATTGCCGACACCACGCTTGCGCGCGTAGGCAGCAAGACGGTCTTTGCCACGGGCGCGGGCGGTGTCGATAGCCTGCGCGACATCGAATATTTCGTCTTCGAGGACGGTCAGGTCTCGATCTGGGAGCTCGACATCATCTGATCTTGGCGTCAGGCGGGCGGGCCAAACGCCTCTGCCGCGTTCAGTAGTTCTTTGGCCTTTGCGAGGTCCTGGGCCAGCAGCGCGCGCATCGCTGCGGGATCTGCTGCGCGCAGGACAGCCGACGGGTGCAGGGTGACTAGAACGGGCAGCCCGTCGCGGCCCCGTTCGACCCTGCCGCGCCGTTGCATCAGCTTTGCGCCGTCTCCGGTCAACGCCTCGGCGGCGGTGGCACCCATGGCCACGACCAGCACGGGCGACACCTGCGCGATCTCGCGTGTCAGCCAGAAACGGCAGGCTTCGATCTCGGATCGGTTGGGGCTTTGGTGGATGCGCCTTTTGCCGCGCGGCGTGAACTTGAAATGCTTGACCGCATTGGTGACATAGGCCGCGCGGCGATCCAGACCGATCCCCTCCAGAACCGCATCGAAAAGCTGCCCTGCCGGTCCGACAAAGGGGCGCCCTGCCAGATCCTCACGGTCGCCGGGCTGTTCGCCAACGATCATCAGTGCCGCGTCCGCAGGCCCTTCGCCCGGCACCGCCTGCGTGGCCGAGGCCGCCAGCGGGCACCGGGTGCAGGCGTGCAGGGCCGCGTCCGCCTCGCGTTCCGGCAGACGGTCCAGAATGCGGCCCGCGCGGGCCGGCGCCAGCGTGGGGGCCTGCGCGCGCATCTCGGCCACGCGGGCTTCCGCCCCCGCGATCAGGTCGGGTATCAGCGACGCTTCGGGCAGGTTCTTCCAGTATTTCTTGGGCATCTCCGATTGCATCGCCTTTATCTTGAGGCGCGCGGGATTGAAGATATGCGCGTAGTAGGTTTTCCACAGCTCTTCGGTCTCGTCCGACAGGTCCAACCGGTCCGAGGCGACCGTCTCGAACGTCATATCGCCAGCCTGAAACCGCATGGTGATTTCGGGCGTCACGATGACCCAGTCCATGTCCCCGAAACGCCGCGTGAAGAATCCCGCGATCAGCTCTTCGATCCGGTGATCGGGTTCGAACCAGCTGAGAAATTGCCGGCGGTTGCTGCCCGCCGGGGTGACTTCGCGAAAGCGCACGAAGGCTTTCATCTTGTGCATGTCGCGGCGGATATTCTTGACCAACTCTTCGGCGCGCTGCACGTCTGCATCCGCGCGGTTGGTCAACAGGCGCGGCGTATCGCGACAGCGCAGCAGCAACCGGTAGAGCAGATCATGGGCCCCCGCAGAGCGGCTTGCGCAGAGCAGTCTGGCGAGCGGAACAAAGTCCTTGGGTACCGTCATCGCGCGCGGCGCGGGAAGCGGCCGACCCTCCCGCGCGAAGAGGCCCGCCTCCGCGTCCTCCATCCCCCAATCCACCTGTTCGGGCGGGATGTCGTTACTGGCCAAGGCGCGGGCCGCCGCGCGCCATGCGTCGAACGTGCCCAGCCGGGGCAGCCGCGGCGCGTAGATCACAAAAGGCTCAACTGTTCGGGCGGGGGCGCGAAACGCGCCCGCAGGTTTGCCGCGTCCGTCAGGCTGCCGGGCGACCAGTCGCGGGTCACGATGAAAGGCTTGGCTTTCTGGACCAATGCGCCGATCCGCTTCAGATCCCCGAAACCCAAGGATCCGTTGCGCCGCGCCGCAAGGATCCGCCCGACCGATTTCGTCCCGAAGCCGGGCACGCGCAGCAGCATGTCCCTGCCCGCGCGGTTCACATCAACCGGGAATGCGTGGCGGTTTGCCAATGCCCAGCTCAGCTTGGGATCGATCTCCAGATCCAGCATGCCGCCGTTCGAGGCCGAAGCGATTTCATCCGCCCCGTACCCGTAGAACCGCAGCAGCCAGTCGGCCTGATACAGGCGGTGTTCGCGCTGCAAGGGCGGCTTGATCAACGGCAGCGCGGCGGTGCTGTCGGGGATCGGGGAGAAGGCCGAATAATACACCCGCTTGAGCTTGTAAGAGCTGTAAAGCCGCGTTGAACTTTGCAGGATCGTCGCGTCATCGGCCCCGTCCGCGCCGACGATCACCTGCGTGGATTGACCCGCAGGGGCAAATTTCGGCGCGCGGCGTCCGGTATGGCTACGCTCTTTCGCGGCCTGCTTGCGCAATTCGACCTTGCCCATGGCGCGGCGGATCTCGTCGGGGTTCTTTTCCGGCGCATAGGTCTTGATGCCGCTGTCGGTCGGCAGCTCGATGTTCATCGACAGCCGGTCCGCCAGCAGTCCCGCTTCCTCGATCAGCTGGGGGGAGGCATCGGGGATCGTCTTGAGGTGGATATAGCCACGGAAGTTGTGCACCTGCCTCAGTTCGCGCGCGATGCGCACCATATCGGCCATCGTATCGTCCGGCGATTTGATGATCCCCGAGGACAGGAACAGCCCCTCGATATAATTGCGCCTGTAGAATTCGGTGGTCAGATGCACGACTTCTTCGACCGTGAACCGCGCCCGCGCCACGTTCGAGCTGACCCGGTTGATGCAATAGGCACAGTCGTAGATGCAGAAATTCGTCATCAGGATCTTGAGCAGGCTGATGCAGCGCCCGTCGGGCGCGTAGGCGTGGCAAATGCCGGATCCTTCCGTACTGCCAAGGCCCTTTCCATCCGCCGAGCTGCGCTTGCTGGTGCCCGAAGAGGCGCAGGACGCGTCGTATTTCGCCGCATCGCTCAGCAAGGCGAGCTTTTCTTTGAGGGTGAGTCTGGACATGATGTTCTTATAATGTTCCGCTCTTTTTCCCGCAAGCGCGAAGCGGCTGCGACAAATTTTCACTTTTTGCGGAACCTGCCGCCCACGGGTGACGTTTGTCGGCATGATACGCAAATTCCTGTTGCCGCTTCTGTGCGGTTCCCTTGTCGCTGGCGCCGCCGGCGCCGAGGTCGTGGGCGAAGTCGATGTGGACTGGCTGGGCAATGACCTGATCATCGAAGCGCTCGAAGATCCGGAAGTCGAAGGGGTCACCTGCCACATCACCTATTTCGAGCGCGGCCTGATCGACCGTTTGCAGAAGGGGAACTGGTTCGAGGACCCGTCGAATTCGTCGATCTCCTGCCGGCAGACAGGGCCCATCACCATCGGCGATATCGACCGCAGCCCGGATGGCGAAGACGTGTTCCGCGAACGGCGTTCGATCATTTTCAAGACATTGCGCGTCAAACGCATCTTTGACGAGAAGCACCAGACACTGATCTACATCAGCCACGCGCGCGATGTTCAGAACGGATCGGCGAAGATGTCGATGTCGACGGTGCCGCTTTACCAGTCCGGCGCAACGCAGGATTGATACGCCGCATCGGCAGAGGTCCGCATGGGGCTGAAGCCTCTGTTGCCTTGCCGCTGCGATCCGATAGCATGTCCGCAAAACACCTCTCAAAAAACGGGCAGAGATATGCGGATCACACGAAGACACTTTGGTGCGGGCCTTGCGGCGCTCGGACTTTCGGCATGTGGCGGTGGGCTGACCGCCCCCGGACAGACCGGCGCGGACAGCGGTGGGCTGCCTGCGGACCTGCGCCCGGTGCCCAATGCGGCCTATGACGCGTGGGTCGCGAATTTTCGCGGCCGTGCCGCATCCAGCGGTATCTCGCAGTCAACCCTGAGCGCGGCATTCCGCGGAACCGGATACCTGCCCGGATGCGTCAAGCGCGACCGCAACCAGACCGAATTCAAGCGCAGCCTTGAGGATTACCTTGCCATCGCTGCCTCGGACGAGCGGATCAGCAAGGGGCGCGCCGCATTTGCCCGCCACAACGGGACGCTTCGCACGCTCGAATCCCGCTACGGCGTTCAGGCCGAGATCATCTGCGCGATCTGGGGTCTCGAAAGCTTCTTTGGCGAACGGCGCGGCGATGTGCCGGTGATTTCCGCGACATCGACGCTGGCCTTCGATGGGCGCCGCGGCGCATTCTTCGAAAAGCAGCTGATTGCGGCACTCAAGATCCTGCAGAACGGGGATATCACACCCTCCCGCATGACCGGATCTTGGGCGGGTGCCATGGGCCATACGCAGTTCATCCCCACCTCGTACCAGGCTTTTGCAGTCGATTTCACCGGTGACGGGCGCCGCGATATCTGGTCCGAAGATCCGACCGATGCCTTGGCCTCTACGGCGGCCTATCTGGAAAAGAACGGGTGGAGCCGTGGTGTGCGCTGGGGCGGAGAGGATCCGAGCGGGACGTTGCAGCCCCAGCCCGGCGGTCCGCGCTTTGCGGTCACCCGCAACTTCGGTGTCATCAAACGTTATAATAACTCGGATGCCTATGCGATCGGCGTGGGCCATCTGGCCGACCGGATCGGCGGGGCAGGGCCCTTGCGCGCCAGTTTCCCGCCCGATGCCAACGGGCTGACGAAAGACGATCGGATCGCATTGCAGCAACGGCTGACCGCGCGCGGCTTCGACACCGGCGGTGCCGACGGGGTGATCGGGCCCAACAGCATAGAGGCGATTCGGGCCTACCAGTCCAGCCGCGGCCTGCCGCCGACGGGCACGCCCTCGCCCGAGCTTCTGCGCAGCCTCGGCTGAGACACGAACAGTGACGCGCCGCCCGGACCAAATCCGGGCGGCGCGTGTCGCGCAGGGCTTTAGTCTTCCGCGCGGCTTTCCGCGATTGTCGGATAGAAGAGATTGCGGAAAATCACCCGCAACGGTCCGCGATTGGCCGGTGACTGGATCATCAGCAGCGCGATCAGCTCTTCTTCGGGATCGGTGATATAGGCCGTTCCGGCAGCACCCCCCCAGTTGAATTCTCCGTCCGTGCCGTAGGACGGGGCGTTTCCGTCCTCCATCCGCACGGCATACCCGAGGCCGAATCCGTAGCCGGGGCCGGGCAGGTAGTATTTACCCGGTTTGATATTGCCGGTGTGATCCGAGGTCATCAGCTGCACCGACTTGGGCGACAGCAGGCGCGTGCCGTTCAACTCGCCCCCGTTGAGCATCATCTGCGCGAACTTGGAATAGTCGTGTACCGTCGACATCAGGCCGCCACCGCCGGACTGGTTGGGCTTGCGTACCCGCGGATCGAAAACCCCGCGATCACCGATTTTCGCCTGATCCTCGAAGGGCTCCGCGATGCGCGCATGATCGGCTTCGTCGTCGACGTAGAATGCAGTGTCGGTCATGCCGAGCGGCTCGAAAATGCGCGCGGTCATGAATTTTTCGAGGGTCTGGCCCGAAACGGCCTCGACCACCGCGCCGAGGACATCGGTCGATCGGGAGTATTCCCATGTCGTGCCCGGATCATGCTCCAGCGGCAGAGTGGCAAGCAGGTTCGCCTGTTCGATACCGGTATTGTCCTGCGAGCTTACGCCGGCGGCGTTATAGGCTTCGCGCGCGGGGCCAGCACCGAAAAACCCATAGGTCAGCCCCGAGGTATGGCGCATCAGGTCCAGCACCGTCATCGTGCCGTTTGCGGGCCGGGTCACCGGATTGCCTTCGGCATCCTTTTCGCCCGTTGCAACTGTCAGGTCCTTGTAGGCGGGCAGATAGGTGGCCACGGGCGCGCTCAGGATCAGGCGGCCTTCCTCGACCAGCATCATCGCGGCGACCGTGGTGATCGGCTTTGTCATCGAATAGATGCGGAAAATCGTGTCCTCTGTCATCGGCTCGCCATCGGGCGTGCGATTGCCCATGGTCGACAGATGCGCGATCTGCCCGTCACGGATCAGCATGATGATCGCACCGGGTGTCATTCCCTTGTCGACCAGCGCGCCAAAGGTCTTGTCCATCACCGCCAGTTGCTCCGTGTCGAAACCCAGTGCCGCGGCATCGCCGCGCGGCAGGTTTTCGGCGGAGACTCCCATGGCGCTGATGGCCAATGCCGCTGCTCCGGCAAGAAGGCCGGTTCTTATATGTTTCATATTTTCCTCCCTAAGTGCCACCCGTATGAGTGGTATCGACAGGCTAGGCCAATGCAACGGGAAGGTGCAACGATTCATGCACAAGTAAACTTTCAGTGGCCGATCGCGCCACGCGGCAAGACAGCCTGAGGGCAACAGCCTCACGGTTTGGCTTGGGGCAACACTTGTGCGGGGGATGGTGCAGCTCGATAGAGATTGTTTGAACACTCTCTTCGATACCTTGCTCATCTGGGAGGAACATCTCGCACAACATGATCTGAACGATCTGAGGTGCGATGATGAGCACTTCGGATAGAAATAACAGAGACTTAGGGACTTCGCAGCGCAGCAAGAAGCCGCCGCCGTTTTCACTACGCCTAACCTTTGAAGAACGTGCCCACTTGGAGGAACTGGCGGGAAACGAACCTTTGGGCTCATACATCAAGCGCAAGGTCTTTGACGGCAAAGGCGCAGGCACCAAGAGGGCACGAGCCCGTAAGCGTCGCCCGATCAAAGATGAGCAGCGGCTCGCCCAGGTATTGGCGATGCTCGGGCAATCGCGGATCGCCAACAATTTGAACCAGCTCGCCAAAGCTGCAAATCTTGGCACTTTGCCAATGATGCCCGATACGGAACGCGACATTCGGCGCGCATGCGCCGACGTGGCGCTGATTCGCCGTGAGCTTCTTCGCGCGCTCGGCCATCGTACCGATGTGGAGCCGTCATGATCCTGAAAGGCTCACAACGAGGCGGCGCAAAGCAGCTCGGGCTTCATCTCCTGAAGACAGAAGAAAACGAGCATGTCGAGTTGCACGACATTCGCGGTTTCATGTCTGAAGATGTTGTTGGCGCATTGCGGGAAGCAGAGGCAATTTCCAAGGGAACGAAGTGCAAGCAGTTCCTGTTCTCGGTCAGCCTCAATCCACCCGAAACAGAAAACGTGCGCGTTGAAACCTTCGAGCAAGCGATTGCGGCCATCGAAGAAAAGCACGGGCTTACGGACCAGCCCCGCGTGATCATCTTTCATGAAAAAGAAGGACGACGGCATTGCCATGCTGTGTGGAGCCGGATCGAAGCCGAGACAATGACGGCAAAGCCGCTTCCCTTTTTCAAGAACAAGCTGATGGAAGTCTCAAAGCAGCTCTATCTCGAACACGGCTGGCAGTTGCCGAAGGGTTTCACCAACGCCAAGGATCGCGACCCGCGCAACTTCACCTTGGCAGAATGGCAACAAGCCAAACGTGTCGGTCGGCATGCAGGCGAGCTAAAGGCAGACATCCAAGAGGCCTGGGCAATCTCGGACACGCGTCGGGCATTCTCGCACGCGCTCGAAGAACGCGGGCTCTATTTGGCGCGGGGAGATAAGCGCGGCCATGTCGCCGTTACCTTCGAAGGTGAAGTAATCTCAATCCCTCGTGCCATCGGCAAGAAGTCAAAGGACATTACCCAACGCCTCGGCAAGCCTTCAGAATTGGGGAGCGTTGAAGAGACCCGCCAACGCATTGCGAAAGACATCCTGCCAAAGATCGCGTCGCATGTTGCGAAGGCGCAGGCTGACACGCAGAAAAACTTGTCGGGCCTGAACGAACGCCGTTTAGCCATGAAAGCTCAGCATTCCGATGAGCGCAGCAGGCTGGACTCGGGGCAGCAAGCCCGCGCTGACCAAGAAGCGAAAGACCGCGCTGCACGATTCCGAATAGGCCTACGCGGCCTTTTGGATCGCGTGACAGGCAAACGCGCCGCTCTGGAAAAGCAAAACCAGATGGAAGCCGTCTGGGCACTTCAGCGCGACCGCGAGCAACGCCAAGCCCTTGTGTTCGAGCAACTGAGAGAACGCCAATCCCTACAGGCACAGATCAAGGCTGAACGTAGCCGTCACGCTGCCGTGCTGCGGGGGTTGCACCATGACCGAACGAACTACAGGCTCATGCGGCGCGGGTTGGAGCCTTTGGCCAAGAAGGTCTTCACACCTGTCAGAAGCGCTATGAAGGCGGCCAGCGAGTTGGAGGTGCCAAAGAAGCATGTATTGATTCTGCGTGATCACGTAAGGGACAATTTCGCTGCACGGGAAACCACGAAAGATGCCTATGTCTCAAAGCAGAAAGAAATTTCCAAAGAGCGCTTGGTTTCAACCCAGGACCGCTTGAAAGAACTCCGCGCTAAGGCTGCCAAGTCGACAAACCAAAAAGACCAAAACCAAGAGCGATTGCGCCGCCTACGAGAGCGCAAACGCGACGATCCTGACAGGGGGCCGGAGTTCGAACGCTAGCCTGAGGTGCGATGATCAACGTAGCCGATATGCTGTTTTATGAGACGAAGCCCTTCGTGCAGCGCGGGGGGTTGCCAGTCTTCGAGACCCTGTCGGAACAATGTGAAGCCCCAAGTGCTGACGCTATCCGCCTGAAAATGGTCTAGCGCTGCGTAGACGGCTGCGGAGCGAACATCGAAGTCTTCCTCGCAATTCTGAACGGCCTCTTCCAAGACGCGCATATGCTCGGCATCGATCTGATATCTCGGGACTTCGTTTTTGGTCGCGTTCCACATCGCGATATTCAATCAAAAACAAAACCGATGAGTCAAGAACAAAAGAAGAACAAAGGCGCTGCAGAAAAGCGCGGCGCTCTTCGTCAAAGTGCATCGAATAGGTCTGCCTGTTTGGGAACTTCGCTGTTCGACTTGGGAACGAAGGACGCGCACGGCCCGACGAGGATGAAGTTCTGCTTGCCGTGTCGGACACGCATGCCGTGGTAGAAGCCTTCGGGCTTGAACCTCTCGGCGGCTGGTAGACAAGCGACCTCTTGATAGGTCGTTGGCTCACCGTTGAAGAAGCGTTCAGGGACAAGTCGATAGGCTTCGGCATAACGGTTTGATTCCATCAAGCGCATGCCGGTGCAGACCCATAGAGCGTTCTGCCACGCAAACGGCTTTCGAACCTTTCCTTCCAAGCCGATTTTGTCGGCACTGTAGGATGCGCTGATATCGCCTTCGCCGATCAGTCTATCTCGCGTGTGGCACCATGTGCCGGAGGCAAGGCGTGCGGGATCGACGCGATACTTTTTGGGTGTGACGGGAGCGCTCATGAGCGCCCCGCTGCGTTGTCGTCGGCGTCATCGAGCGGCTGACGAAGAACGATGCGACCGCCGACGGGCAAGGATTCGAGCTGAAGCGTGTAGCCCTTTTCGTCCCTATGCACCCAGGCTGCGCCGACTTTGTTCCAGTAGGATTTTTCACCTTTCTGGGTGACGTGCCACGCCAGAAATTCCGGTGCGCGGAACTCGCGGGAATGCTCTTGCGAGGGTTGGGTGTTGTTACGTGCCATGATTGATCTCCTTTGTTCGGGTTGGCTTGCTAACGCCCCCCGATGAGACCGAAGGCAAACGGTCGCCGCGTCATTTCCAACACGGGTGAGGCCACCGCCGAACTGGCGCGGGCAGAATATTGATGCGCGATCCGCGTTCGGTCAGGGGGACAGGCGAATTGCTGCAAGCCACGCGCGGGCAAAGGTCACTTCATGCTGCGCAAATTCCTGACATCGAAAGTGTGTTTACGCGTTTCTCAAGCGGCACCGTCCAATTGATGTGTTGGCATGTAGCCCCGATCCATCAGCGCCTTCACTGGGCCATTGATGATGTGTGCGAGGGCCGAAAGGCCCTGAACGGTTCGGGGCCTCCTGACACTCAACAGGAGGTAACGATGAGACTCATCACACGCTTCGACGCAGCATCACGCAGCACACCTGAACTGCTCGCGCTTCACACTGAGGCATTGCGAGCATTCATGACTGCAGCACGCGGATCGCAAGAGCGCAGCAATGCTCTGGCATCCCTTGATGGCATTGAGTCGGAACTAGCGACCCGTACGCCTGCTCCATAGTTCTTGGTCGGCTGGCTACAGGCCTGCCGACCAAAAGACGTTGTTTTCGCAAACCTAAATCGAACAGTTTTTCTGAGAGTGATCTCGATAGGTCGGGCGTGTCTTCAAAGGATATCCATGACCGTCTGCGCCGACGAGTGCGTGACAACATGCAGCGGAATCGAGAGTTCTAGCGCAATGTCTGCTGCTGAAAGAAGCGCCGCTTGCTGGTGACTCTGAATCTCTTCGGCCGTTCGCACGGGACGTACCCTTGAAGTGTCTGCTGCTCGCCGGGATTGGATCGCTTCTGGGTCGTCCTGAAGAAACAGTATCGCCTGCACGTTCATTTCACCAAAGACCGACGCGGGGATATTTAGCAGGCCAGATCCAGTATCGACAACAGTGTGGCCGTCCAGAATTACTAGGCCGTTCTGTCCAGCGGTATGTCTTTTGAATGCCCTGATCAGCAATGTTTGGTTGTCCAGCACCGCACCAATTCGCAAGTCTTCGGAAGAATGAGTTTGCTGTCGCACAAGAGAGAGTTCGTCCTTGATGAGGTTGCTGGCCTCCAAATGCAGGAATGGCGTTTCGTCTACGACAGCTTTCAAAAATGTAGACTTTCCGATACCGGATATCCCCACGAATGCGATGGTTTTCATAGCACGTCAAACCCAAGGTTTAATCGCTGGAGAAGCGCTTCGAGTGGAGCACGGTCGATCTGAAATATCGCCTGGCTCGGATGCTTCCCCACCACGCCAATCTTTTGCAGGTCTGCCAACGCGACAGGATCATCAAAATACCCTGCGAGGAGGAAGTTCATGACCTTAACAGGTCGATCTTCCGTGGCCCCCCATTTTTCGAGTTGTGCTTCGCTGTAAACAGACCGCCTCTGCGCAAGTTGCATCAGCTCCTTCGTTGAGTGCGCCAACTCCATATTTTCTAAGATTCCAATCGCCGTGATAGCCTGAGACGGAGGGCTATTGGATTTGCCCTTGTAAAAGACGAGTATTGCGCCGGGCTGCTTCAAATTTGCAGGGGAACGACTAAGATATACTTTTCGGATCGTATTGCCGGGGCGGCTCGGGCCACCTGACAAGCCCACATGCTCGAACATGTCTGCTTGCCTGACATCTTTCAGCTCGGGAAAAAGTTCGTCATGGTAGTCTTCCTTGATCGGGACACCGTAGCCTTTGATGAATGGTTCCGTCGAAAACCTGGGGTAGTTCGAGCGCTGAATGTCGAAAATGGTCGCGCCCGACGGGACAATCAGCCTTGCAGTTGAAATGGGCTTCTCGTAGACCAGCTCACCGTCGGAACGTTCTATTGTTTGCTGAAAGCCATAGAACTCGAGCAGTTCAATGAGTGCGGCTTGTTTGGGGTAGGTTGTCAAATAGGTGGCATCGTAGCCGTTGCTTTGAGCAAACCACAGCACTTGCTTAAGCAAGAGTTCGCCAAGTTTGATACCGCGATTTTCAGGGCCAACTTTGAAGGTGCAAATCTTCAGTATCTTTTGGCCCGGTAATGTCGCGTCCGTATCAGCGCCAGTTTCGTCTTTCCGTATTAGTATTCCTGCGATTCCACCACCGCCGTGGCGGGTTACAATCCAGCATTTCCGCTGCTGCACGACACATTTTTTCCACCATGGATCGAAGTCGTTGTAGTCGCTTCGCAAGCTTTCGAATATCGGATCGTCGGACGGGATAGTATGCGCCTCGACTTCCTCGATATATCTGATCGGGACGTCGACCGGCTCGAAAGTCGATCTGAGGAGCGATGTAGCATCGGCTACGAAGAGCAAGCGATCTGAGAGCTCTGGGGCGTGTTTGCGCGCTCTTTCGTGAAGCTTCCGGTCTTCCGTTACTAGGAAGTCGGCCACATCAAGGCTGAGGGTATGCAGGAGAGTTGCATCAACAATGTCGTTTGGTTTTCGAAGTTCACCGAATTTTTCGACCAGTTGAACTTCGGTCAAGCCACGCACTTTGGAAATGGCCGGAAATTTCTCAAATTTGCTTAGTGAGACGCGTCTACGGTTTGCGTCTTTGTCTCTAGCGATGTCATCTTTCGCGGCCTCATGTACGAAAACTTTGACGCCATTCTTTGAAGCGAGTTGCAGGAACTTCGAGAAATTCGGGTCTATTTCACGATCATCTTCGAGACCAATGAATACGTTCGTATCAATGAGGTAGCGAGGATGACTCATGTTTTAAGGCTTCTCGCAACAATGGGTTTGCGTAAACAAATGACTGCGGCGGGGCAAATTCAAATCGATCCCGCAACTCCTCCAATCCAATGGCGCGAGCCAGTTGATGGACATTTCCAAGCTTAATGACCACACCTTCACCAAGGCCTGTAAAATAGGCGTCAAAGTCAGCACGTTCAATGCATGCGACTGATGAGTACTTGTCCCACATTTCCGCCAATGCGATTTTTTCGACACCTAAAATCCGGGCTGTGCCGGTCAGCGCGCGAATTGGACTGGTTGAATAGATGTATACGAGTGTTCCCTTCGGCACCTGAACCGGAAAGCGGCGCCGAAGTTCAACCGTTTTCGTTCCGTCCAAGATCGGGGCGGAGTATTGCGGCTTTATGCTTAGGACGACGTCGCGGCCAGTCCTAAACGGTTCCTCTTCGAAGATCGGAAACAGCAACTGATCGTCACTTGTTTGCTCAACTTCGAATGCTTCCCGAATGCGCAACGTGACGGGCGACGATGCATCGAAGCTTGCGTCGATTCTCAAGCTGGCACCTAGTCCGGAGACAAACTTTTTTAGTGCGGCAACGCTAACATCGGCGCGGTTCTCTATACGAGAAACGGCAGATCGACTAGCTCCGATCCTACTCGCCAACTCGCTTTGGGTCATGCCCGCGAGTTCTCTAAGCTCCTGCAACTTCCGCCCGAGCGACACCTCCCTTTCCTCTGCGGAAAACGTTTTAGTTTCAATGACTTTACCGAAAAGTTTTTGCACGAGTTCGCCCTTTTTGACAATGGTACCATCTACTAGATGTAGTGCACAAGGACTCTGAGGAGCCTATACTCACAGTTTAGAAAATAGTCACTAACGCGGTTGGCCGAGAGGCCAACCGATTTTTTTTTTCCGCTTCTCAGGCAACGGCCCGCGCCGGGCTCACCTCGATCATGGGCTGCAAGCGATGGAGGAAGTCCGCCGCGCGTTGCGCGTGGGCGGCGGCGCTGAAAATTGCCCGCTTGTCTTCCTTCAAGACCTTGAGCCAGCTCTGAATATAGGCTGCATGATCAGTGCCAGGCTCGGGCGTCAGTTCCAAATCGGCACAAAGAAAAGCTGCACCAAGCTCCGCAACGAGTTCTTCGCGAGCGTAGCCTTCGTCACCCCATTTCTTGCGTCCGAATTCACGGTCAAGGCGGCTCTTGTGCTTCGTCCAGTGGGTCAGCTCATGCGCCAAAGTCGCATAGTAGCTTTCAGGGCTTCGAAAGGTCTCGAAGTGCGGCATCTGCACATGATCGCTGCCGCCGCTATAGTATGCGCGGTTTCCGCCATGGCGAATGTCTGCGTCTGTGTTTCCGAAGAAATCTTCAGCATCTTCGATCCGTGTTGAGGGATCAGTGATCAGCTCGGGCTTCGCATAGTAGTGCTCGGGCAAGCCTTCGATCTGCTCGACGTTGAACACGCTGTATCCCTTCATGAACGGGATTTTCCGTTCTTCCTCTGATCCGTCGTCCTGCTCTTCGGTCTTGGTGATGGTGTTGGCGTACACAACCAAATTACCACGCTCGCCTTTCCTGACGTGTGCGCCAAGTTCCTTGGCCTGTTTGAAGGTCATCCAGAACGGCGAGAGATAACCTGCCTCGACAGCGGCACCCCAAAGCATCAGGATATTGATGCCATTGTAGGGCACGCCGTTGTGCCGCAATGGCTTGGTGATTTTGCCTTCAAGGTTTCCGCTGCTCCATGGCTTGAGCCATGTCAGTTCGCCTTGCTCCAAATCGGCAATAATCTTGTCGGTCACTTTCTGATAAACGTCTTTTTTCATTGGCTTTTCTCTTTCTTGGGTAGTCGGTTGCGCATGCAACCGGACTAGGCCCGCGCCAATGAGCGGGGGGACGGCCGTCCAGACCGAAAGGCATGGAAGTGGTGCGGGCGCAGGCGAAGCCGAGCCACGGTTCCGTGGCATTCGCCCGAAGTTACAACGCAGGGCTTGGTCTTGACGGGGGATGGGGCTGCATAGCCCCTAAACAAAAAAGAAGCGTCAGCACTTCGGGGCTGGCCTTAACTGCGCAAGGGATAGAAGCCGAATGGCCGAGACAGCTTGCGGGCTCGGTTCACGACAGCCCGACCTAAAGGGTGCGCTATTTTTTGAACGCGATTTTTGCACTGTCTAAATATTTCTTTCCTTTGCATCAAAATGAGAATGCAAATTATTAATTTAAAAAATATCTAATCACTAAAAAATTTAGAATGAAAAAAATTTAATTTCAACAGGCGCTCTGATCTTTATTGGGAAAAGTCCAATATAACTTCCTTCTAAATTGATCCGCCGACACCTTTAAACTTCTCAACGAAATTGGAGATGCGCTGGAACACATCGCGTTTCTTGGTCAGATACTGCGGATTGAGTGGGCTCATTTTTGGAAGGATCGAGTTCAGCTCTGTACCATTTTCGCTAGCATATTCTCGTTTAATTGATGTTGCGATATATCGCTTAGCGGCGTCCGGATTCAGCTTCTCATCGACAATGAGCTCTTCCGCTTCTCTGCGTTGTTCTTCCCGTGCGAATGCAAAAAACGCTTCAATCACCCCGGCTTTATCTCCGAGTTTATCAATATTTGTATGATTTATGAAATCGACTACGAGGCTTTCTTTTGCACGGTTACCAATACTGGCGCGTATGACGCGGCGAACTTCTCCGACGAGCTCTGACTTGCTCTTGGTCCTTTTGTTGTGCTCGAAGATGAGCTCAAGAATGTAATCAAGATTGATCTCCTGCGATTTCAGTAGATCAACCTCGAAGACGACATCGTCCCAATCGATTTCTGACTCGAGCTGTTCGGAACTTGCTTTTTCTCGGCGAAGCCAGTCCCTTATATCATTGTAGGTCGAACGGTAGTCCTGGATTTTCCGATCGGCGGGCATTTTGACAGTCTTCAGAACTTCAACGTCATCATCGGTCAGATGATGTACTTCTTTGAAAGCTGTAATAGCCTCAGCATCACTCTGATCGATTTCCTGAAGCTCTCTAAGGCTTGCAAATTCATCGTAGTTCTGAAGGATATTCTCGACACGAAGATACTCACCGAACAGCTTCGCGAACGCCTTTTTGTCGGCCTCCTTTTCAATCGTTGAAGGGTCGGGAAAACGCTCTTCAAGCTCCTTCACGACATCCATAAAGCCGCGCCTAGCTTCTCCCGTCGCATGGTCCGTAAAGCCCTGCATGTACTCGGAGTAGCTTTTTTCTAGGACTACGTTCTTAGTGTTCGCATTGCCGAACAGCGTAATCGCTTTGACAGTTGCCTCTTCAAGGTCACGGAAGGTGACGATATTTCCAAACGACTTGGTCGCGTCGTAAATGCGGTTGGTGCGGGAATATGCTTGAATGAGACCATGAAAGCGCAGATTCTTGTCCACGAAAAGAGTGTTGAGCGTCGGCGCGTCGAATCCGGTCAGGAACATACCCACCACGATGAGCAGGTCCACTTCCTTAGACTTCACCCGCTTGGCCAGATCACGGTAGTAGTTCTGGAAGCCTTTGCTATCGACGCTGAAGTTCGTTTTGAAAAAAGCATTGTAGTCAGCGATGGCAGCGCTGAGAAACTCCTTGGCGCTGCTGTTCAGCGCAGAAACCTCAAAGGTCTCGTCAGGAATATCGCCGATTGCATCCTGCTCTTCGTTGGCCGCGAACGAAAAGATCGTCGCAATCATCAAGGGTTTGTCGCTGTTGGATTGCTGCTTTTTCAGGCTCTCATAATATAGTTTTGCCGCCTCGACACTGCTGACGGCAAACATGGCATTGAAGCCCTTATTGTCCCCATACAGTCGATGCGTTTTTCGGCGAAAGTTGTCCAGGATATACTGGGAAATCTCACCGATACGCTGAGGATGCTGAAGGGCCTGCCTGTTCTCTGCGGCACTCAGCTTCTTCTCGTCCTGTTCGGTCTCAATGACCTTAAACTGAGGGCGCACATCGTTGTAATCGACCTTGAACTTCAGCACCTTTTCATCACGGATGGCGTCGGTGATGACGTAGGAGTGAAGCTCGCTCCCGAAAACGCTCGCCGTTGTCTCCGCACCCGAAGCATTTTCAGGAAAGATCGGCGTGCCTGTAAAGCCAAACTGGCAGAAGGATTTGAACTTGCGTTTGAGGTTCTTCTGCGCCTCACCAAATTGACTGCGGTGACACTCATCGAAAATGAAGACAACGCGCTGGCTATAGACGGTCAGGTCGCCTTCGCCTTTCATCAGATTGTTCAGCTTCTGAATCGTCGTGACGATGATCTTGTTGTCGTCCTTGGACAGATTGCGCTTTAGACCGGCGGTACTGTCTGAGCCGTTCACGCTGTCCGGAGAGAAGCGCTGATATTCCTTCATGGTCTGGTAATCGAGGTCCTTGCGGTCCACCACGAAAAAGACCTTGTCGATGAATTCGAGTTCGGTGGCGAGGCGGGCCGCCTTGAAGCTGGTCAGCGTCTTGCCTGAGCCAGTCGTGTGCCAGACGTATCCGCCGCTTTCGGGCTTGCCCAATATTTTGCCTTGAGTCGCCTTGCCTGCGAATGAGCTTTTGATCTTCCAAAGGATGCGTTCAGTAGCGGCAATCTGATAGGGGCGCATCACCAGAAGCGTATCGCTGACATCAAAGACAGAGAAATCCAGCAACACCTTCAGCAAGGTTCGCTTCTCGAAGAAGGTCGCGGTGAAGTCCTTCAGGTCCTTGATCAGGCTGTTATCGGCCTGCGCCCAGTTCATCGTGAAATCGAAGCTGTTCTTGTCGCGCTTGGTTGTGTTAGCGAAATAGCGCGTGTCGGTGCCGTTGGAGACCACAAAGATCTGCAGATATTTGTAGAGCGAGCTTTCGGAATTGAAGCTCTCCTTGCTGTAGCGGTGAATCTGGTTGAAGGCCTCGCGGATAGCGACACCGCGCTTCTTCAGCTCGACCTGCACCAGCGGCAGACCGTTCACGAGAATCGTCACATCATAGCGGTTCGCATGCGTTCCGGCCTGCTCGAACTGCTTTATGACCTGAACCTTGTTGCGACAAACATTGGCCTTGTCGACGAGATAGATGTTCTGAATCCGACCATCATCGAAGACGAAATCGAAGATGTAGTCGTCATGGAGCTTGCGAGCTTTGTCCGTCGCGCTGTCGCTGGGCTTGTCCAAATATGTTTCGACGAAGCGCGCCCACTCCTTATCGGTAAACTGAACGTCATTGAGCGCCTGCAGCTGCACACGCACATTGGCCAACATGGTGTCTGTTGACTTCAGGTCGGCCAGATACTCATAGCCCTGATTGCGTAGGTCCTGGATCAGCTCACGCTCAAGATCGGCCTCGGACTGGTAGCTATCCGCCGCTTCCCAGGCGCGAACATATTTATCGAGAATGATGAAGCGGTTGGTCTCGGCGATGGGAGTAGTCTGCTCAGTCACTCGACGCCTCCTCCTGCCAATAACTGTAATTGCTACGCAAATGCTCCAGCAGTAGCCTCACCGTCTGCTTCTCTTGCGCCGACGGCTCGGCAACGGCCTCGCTGGAAAGTGTGCTATGGCTTGTGAACTGAATGATGCGGTTGAAATAAAGTTGCTGGTCATCTGGCAGTAGCTCAGACCAACGCGGATAGCCCAAGAAATTCGACGTCTTCTCATAGAGGTTACGCAGCAGGGTGAAGTGATAGCGTTCAATCTTGTCAGCCGCGATTGCCTGCTCCAGCGTCTGCTTCAGGTATAGGTGGTAAGAAAAGCTCTGGTTGGAGTCACCATTCTTCGCGACTAGCTCAAAGGTTCCGTCTTCAAGACGTTTCAGCATGTAGCAGGTTTTGCTCTTCAGCTCATTGAAAAGCACGTTGAAGAATAGCGGGCTGTGTGTCGTGATGATGAACTTCAGACCGTTCGCGCTTTCGCTTCTCTTGATTAGGTCGGCGACATCGACGGCAAGCTGAATGAGGTGGTTCTCGTCGAGTGAGCTGACTGGGTCATCGATGAAGATGTAATCGAGACCATTAAACTGATCCGTCTCACGCTCATCGACTTCGGCAACGTTGCGGGTGCTGATCACCTGATCCAGCAAGCAGTAGAAGACGCTCCAAATGAAGTTGCTTTCCTCGCCCTTGGAGATTTTCAGATTACCAGTGCTAGTGTCGGTTCCGCGTTCAAGCGAGAAGGTCACCTCTGAAAAATCAGGGCTGAAGCGTGGCGTCAGGTTTGGTTGGGTATAGCGCTGGAAAGCGGTGATGACCCTTGTATCGAGTCCGAGGTCTTCAAAGGCGGATTTCGTGTAAGCATTCGGATGAATGCGAAGCTTCCGTTCGGTATCGCCGGTCAGGTCATTGTCCCAGAAGAACAGGTCTTCAGTGAAAGCGTTGTAGTAAAGCACTTTCGGTCGATAATCGTCGCCCCGTTCCTCGGTTTTTGGGTCAATCAGCTCCCTAAATTCACCTGATAAGCGCGTCTTGCCGGAGGCGTTGAACGCATAGATCAACTGTACCTTTTTGTCGGTGTCCCGCAGCGTTCCGGCGATCTCAGTCAGTGTCTGTGCCATTTACGCAGCCTCCGCGTCCGGTTTGGGAAAGCTAAGCAGCTGATCGCGGAACCAGGCGTACTGCTTTTCGCGCAGCTCGATTTCGCGCGGCAGGCCTTCGGAAAAAGAGGTCGTCAGGGTGTCGAACGTGTCGAGGATTGCGACAATGCTCGTCTGTTCCTCGAGAGACCTAGTAGGGTCGTCCGGGTAAGGAACCGGAAGCCGTACGTTTTTAACCCCATCAATCAGGAGCCTTTTTATCTTGCCGCTCGAAACGTATTGCGCTTTCTGATCATGAAAGGCATCTGTTTGCATCGCATATGCGATGAACTTCGGGTTCATGTTGTGGCGGAAAGCATAGCTATCATCGTGGATCGCGACTTTCTCTTCTCCCAGCCACGCGACCGCTTTGCCGACGTCTTCGATTGTTTCGCTGACGCCTGCGATGACAACATCATTTGGCTCAGCATACCGCAAAGACGCAGCCATATCGCTTCTGACGTTCGAAAGAGTTTTGTGCGCAAAGACACCATAGTGAGTATAGATTTCGCCATAGTGGATCGCGCCGATACCTTCATCCACATAATCGGCTTTCGTGAAGCGCTTTCCACGGATGAACTCACCAATCTCGTCCAAGGGTTTCCATTCGACATTCCCCCCTTCAAAGCTGAGAAGCCGGTCGCGGTAGTAATTAAATTGCTTTTTGCGGGCGGTTAGCTCGGCAGAAAGTTCGGCTGTGAGCTCGGTGAAGCTGTCAAGTATCCGAACAATCTCCGTTTGAGTGTCCATCGGCGGAATTGGCACCGGAAGCGTTTTGAGCGCGCCCGCATTCAGCGCAGGAATGCCCTGATGCGTAGCGAGGCTTTGTATCTCAGCGTCAGAAAACAGCAAGAAGTGATATAGAAATCGTGTATCGACTTTTGCCTGATCTTTGGGTGCGCACGAATAATTTAAATTGCCTCGAAAGAACCGACCCGACGTCCAAGTCACAAGGCCGACGCTTCCGCGTGATGCGATGCCTATGGGTTCGTTTTCTACATTGTAGTGATCGACATAACCTAGCGGCTCCCGACCGCTGTTGATCACTGGATACGGTCCCGGTCGCTGGGCGATAATCTGCTTGTTGATGTTCGGCCCAGTTTTTACCACGCAAACATCACCCAACGGCACCCACTCAACCGGAGCCCCATCCAGCAGTTTCTCCAAGAATTCTGCCGCAGTCATGCGTTGATCTCCGCGACAATCGCATCGATGTCGCCGCGCAGCTGATTGATCCGTTCTACCGTGGCGCTGATATCCGCATTTAACGCATCAATGTCGATTATCTCCCGCGTGTCGCGCGGCTGAACATAGGAGCTGACCGAGAGGTTATAGCCGCGCTCCACAATTGTCTCATACGGCACGGAGGCGGCGACGTGTGGCACGTTTTCCTTCGCATCGAAGACCTCTATCACACGCGCGATGTGATCATTTGTCATTAAATTGGTGTTGGTGGATTTTTTGAAAAACTCTTCACCAGTAGCATCAATGAACTGCGTGTTCGTGTTAGTCTTGTTCTTGGCAAGCACCAAGATCGTTACCGCGATGGTCGTGCCATAGAAGAGGTTCGAGGCTAATGCGATTACCGTCTCGACGTAATTATTATCGACCAGATATTGCCTGATCTTCTTCTCCGCTCCGTCGCGATAGAAAATGCCTGGGAAGCACACGATTGCCGCACGGCCCTTGGCGGACAGATAGCTGAGTGCGTGTAGTACGAAGGCGAAATCGGCCTTTGATTTCGGGGCGAGCACGCCTGCGGGCGCGAAGCGGTCATCATTGATTAACGTCGGATCGTCTGAGCCGATCCACTTCACCGAATAGGGAGGGTTGGAGACGATGGCGTCGAAGGGCTTGTCATCCTGAAAGTGGGGGTGGGTGAGCGTGTCGCCGCGCTGGATGTTGAACTTGTCGTAATTGATGTTGTGCAGAAACATGTTCATGCGGGCGAGGTTGTAGGTGGTATGGTTGATCTCCTGCCCGAAAAAGCCCTCTTCGATGATATGTTCGTCAAAGTGCTTTTTCGCCTGCAGCAAGAGCGAGCCAGAACCGCAGGCCGGGTCATAAATTTTGTTGACCTTTTCCTGCCCATTCATTGCTAGCTGCGCGATGAGTTTTGAGACGTGTTGTGGGGTGAAGAACTCCCCGCCGGATTTGCCTGCATTGGCGGCGTAGTTCGAGATCAGGAATTCGTAGGCATCGCCGAACAGATCAATCTGGCTGTTGTGGAAGTCCCCGAAATCGAGTTCCGCAACGCGTTTCAGGACCTTGGCCAATCGGCTGTTCTTCTCCGTCACCGTATTTCCGAGGCGCGTGCTGGTCGTGTCGAAGTCGGCGAAAAGGCCTCTGATGTCCTGCTCTGATGGGTAGCCATTGGCCGATGATTCAATCGCCGCGAAGATTTGCGCCAGATCGGTGTTCAGGCTGTCATTCGTGTTGGCGTCTTTCGCCAAATTGGCGAACAGCTGGCTGGGGTAGATAAAATAGCCCTTAGTCTTGATGGCATCGTCCTTGATGTCATCGGTGATTACGTCATTGGATAGAGCTGCATAATCAATACTTTCATCGTCGGCCTCGATATAGGCGGCGAAATTCTCGCTGATGAAACGATAAAAGAGCGTGCCCAGAACGTACTGCTTGAAGTCCCAGCCATCGACCGAGCCACGCACATCATTAGCGATGTCCCAGATTTTGCGCTGTAACGCCGCGCGTTGCTCTTGCCCCGTCATGACTTCTTATCCTTCTTCGCGCTGCCCTCGCGATTGTTGCTGTCCTCAATATCCACGCGCTGAAACTGCCGGCTGCCGACAACATTGAGTCTGGATTGTTTGTTATCGTTAACCGTTGAGCGGCGGCTTCGTGCTCGAGGCTCGTGTGCATCGACATACGAGCGCATGAACTCGCGCAGAACCTGAGCGGCGGGCTTGTCTTCCGCCTTGCACGCGGCGATAAAACGCTCGCGCAACTCCCGTTGCAACCTAATTCTGAGACCAACATCCTTCATGGCGAGAAAAGTGTACCCAATGGATACACATCTGTTAAGTGTCTTTTGATCAGCTCTCGCTTTGATCCAAAGAAATTGACAAGGTGAATGTCAGAACTGCCGTGATCCCTCTTCGGTAAGGAGGTCGCATCTAAACGCAAGTGTTTGGTTTCAGTGAAGCTGGCGTGGGTATCGGGGCGTGAAAGCCCTGTTCGGCATCCAATCCCTGTACAATTTGTTTGGGGTCTTGGGGTGGAATGCCGCTATGTCATAGGGAAGGTTCCAAGGAAGGGTAGCGCGAAAGCTCCCTTACCTGGTCTCGATGAAATCGTCTCCATGAATTGGTCTGGATGAAATCCTCATGGGGGTATTGGGGGAGCTCGAAGGCTCCCCTGATTGGTGATCGAACGGCCAGTCGTTCGTGCATGGTTCGGTGCAGGTGGAGAGGCACTTCTCCAAGTCCTGCGAGTGGGTTTCAAGGGGCGCGATAGCCCTTGATCTTCCTGAAGGGATCGATGGGTGCAGGGAGAGCGAAGTCTCCCGCGAGTGATGGAACGGCGACACGTTCTGATGGCTCTGGATGGGTTCAATACCCTGTAAGAGCCATGGCCGGAGGGATGCAACGGGAGCGCGCAGCGGGCTCCCTTGCCAAGATTGCGGTGTACTACACCGCACATCTTGCGGGTGACAGATAACCGGAAACTTCTGTGAAAATTGTGCGGTGCAAAACTCACACAGGCAAAATCGCCACTGAGGAAACCCGCCCATGCTGTCTCATCCAAACGGAGCCGCCGTAAGCCTCATTGAAGTGTGCTCTCAGACACTCCGAGACGCGAAGCAGTCTGTTGCCACGCCTTATCGCCATGGTGGATTGTCGCAGTGCACATGTTTAAATTCTAGTTGGAGAGCGGTACAAGAAGGCGGCCTGTCAAGGCTGCCATGTGATCGTCATTTGGGGCACTAGATTTGTGATCGAACTTTTGAAGTCCACTCTGCATCCTCCCAAAACCTGGGAGCTGGTTGCAGACATCCAAGCGGACTTCCTTAATCACGTTGAGGCTGGAACTGCCGAGAGGCAAAGGACAAACCTTGATGCCTTCATGGCGGAGATGTCATCTCGCAACAGCGAAGAGGCGCAGCTTGCTCTTGAAGCAATGCGCGTGACGCCGTTCCAGTCGCCAATCGACTATCAGGAGTTAGCCGCAGGTTCCCACTTTGTACTTGAGTGCCTCGAACAATATCAAAAGTCCGGTGAATTGGAATTTTCTTGCGAGGGGTTGGAAGACACTCCATTTGCGAACATCTACGCGCCGTCCTTATTTGGTATGGTTGCGTTTATTAGGCCAATAGAGAAAGAAGAGATTGATGTTGCATGCATATTGATTTCTGAACATGCGCTTAGAACTGCATGGGTAGTAAATTCTGCAAGCAAGGACTTGCGCGCAAGAATTTCCCATGAGGAGTGGCAACGGTCGATAGACTCATCTGAGTTGAAGGTTTCATTCGATGTCGATCTGGCGAGAGATATGACTTTCGCCGCGATTGGAGCATTCCTATGCCAGACAAGTGGCCTGACCAATGCCATGTATGAAAAGGAGAATGCAGGCGAATTGGATGAGTGCCGTCTTCTGCTCAGCTTCATGATGGCGCATGAGTACGCTCATATAGCGCTTCGCCACGGCTCTAGGATCAATGATGAGAAACCGCTTGCCATGAGTCCCGTGAGGTTGGCCGAACTGAGTCATATCACCCAGCAACTCTCCCGCAGGGAGCGAGATACCGTTGCGGTAAGCACCAATCGTCTTCGCTATTTCTTTGGACACCAGCAAGACGAGCTTCTCGCCGACCAACTCGCTTTTGGCGCCATCTATCGTGCACTTCGAGACCAACGAGATTCAGAGAAACTTTTGAAACTATTCTTTCGGCAGGTTCTTAATGGCTTCATGTGGTCAGAAATTCATGACGTCTTGGGGCGCACAACGATACATGGAACTTCTTGGGCTCGTGATATTCTCTATGATCCCAAAAAGGCTTTGCTCAACGATATCGCGTGGAGAAAGCGCTACCCGTCGGCGTATTCGAGGATTTCCTACCTTCACAACCGAGCACAGCTAATGCTAGCGCCTGCGCACCTAGAGCTCCTAGACAAAGAAATAAGAGAGGCGGAGCTGTTGTTTTCAATCTGGCGAACATCGATCTTAGGAGCTGGCGAAATGCTTCAGTTGATGTGGAAGGACGAAAGCGAAGAGACCGCGCAGTTGAGGAACAGCTTCGTTTGGAAAGGACTTCCAAGTAGTGTTAGTGATGGTGTGGGCTACAGTGATCACACCGAGGCGTTCGCCGTCCGCTCTTTGTCTGAGATCACAGAAAGAAAAAATAATGATTTCACATAAAGATCGTCTTGAGGAGATAGAAGTTTGGGCGTCTGAACCTAGCTCTGTCATTTTCCGTCATATTGGTCAGAGGCTCGCTGATATCGAGCCACTAGGCTTCTTGGAAGCAGGGTTCATGGATTTCAAAGAACCCAAAGCGGAGATTGAAATCGCGAAATACTTCTTTGAAAAAAGACTTCATGATTTCTGCAAGTCGTGGCCTTCTATGGAAGTATCTAGCGAGTCCAAATTTGCTTTTTTCATTGAAGATATGATAGAACGCTTGGTCAGCCCTGCACCAACAGCGCCAATGGCAGTTTTGGTTGCTAGAGAAATAATCGACAGGGCAACAATTGGCACAAAGGTAGATGAGGGTGTGACCGATGAAAGGTCAGACCCAGTGAGTGAAGAGAGTAAGCTAGATGGGGCCGCGTTGGCTCCAATATTTGAAGGGGAGTTGAACCGCGAGGCCATGGCGCGTGCGTTGGACGTAGTTTTGGCTAAGGAGGGTCTTTCCGAGCGTAAGGCGGCAGCCAAAGTTGGCGTAGGTAAGAACGACATCACTCGCGCTCGTAACGGCACTGCTTCTATTGAAAAGACCACCCATATTCTAACCGAGCTTGGCTACGCCCCACGCCTAACCATTCCTGACTAGACCTGCCCAAAGAAATGGGGGCATTGACGTGCCCCCAAAAATGGGGGCAGTATGATCCCATCAACACAGAATCAGTGAGCCGCCTTCAGCGGCCATGACAATCCCGATGAGAGTCGGGAACCGATGGAGGCTGGTCAAAATGGACGTACTTGATCCCCGACTTATCGATGCGAGTGCAGCTGCCGCGTGTTTCGCCTTGACGACGATATCTTTCAAATTTGGCATCGAGACAGGTGATCAACGTTATGCGGCATTAGCGTTCCTGACGCTCGCGGGCGGCTATTGGTTTATGCTTCCCTTGTTAGATAACTCGGTGGCATTCGCGAGCGTCGTAGTCTCCGCCCTGACTCAACTACTGGCACTATGCTTTGCATTCTTTTGGCTTCAGGAGCCGCTGACTGCTCCCAAGTCAATTGGAGTTGTGTTTTCACTAGCAGCAATTATTGCCTTCAGCATGCCCTCGAATGGCAATTCGTGAGGGCTGGGTAGAATGCAGAACTTTTCTCAAATGCGCGGCGGTGGCCTGCAAGCGGCCTTTGGACCTGTTGCGACCATCGGTGCGCTTGGCGGTGCCGTATTCGTTGGGCCAAGCATGTATCCGGCACTTGAGCCATTGGTATGGCACGCACTTTCTTCTCAGTACGATTACCAAACTGCGTCGTGGCTCTCCAAAGCGATGCAGATTTCAAGCTACCCCGCGACATACGTCATCCTGCGGCTCGCCATCTTGGCAGCGCTACAAACCGCTTCTGTGTGGGCCGTGAGACGGCTCTTCTGAGCCACAACCTCAACCCATGAAAGGAGAAACACCATGGCGGATATCACAAGAGTAAGATTTCGAAAGCGAGGGCCGGATTTCGGAACTGGCATCGCCGTTCTCATCATCCTCGGCTTCGTCGTCGCGGCCTTCTTTGGCAGCGTCCCGTCCTGGGTTCAGTGAGGGAGCGAAGGCAATGAGAGGAAGAAAACGCCTTAGCGCAAGTGAACGGCGAAATAACCTGGCAATCGGCATCGTCGGCATGATCATCGCCGCTTTGGTCGCGCAGCATGGCGAATTCGAGTTCAGCCTAGTTGTCGCATTTATCATCGGAGCCTTCGCTGCGGGCGGAATCTTTCGCGGCGTATTTGGATTCGACCAAGTTTGACCCCACGGTCATCAGGAAAGGAAAATCTATGGCAAATATGACCAAATATCACTCTCTGCCGCAACGCGTGGCCATGTTCATTGGCGGTTGCGCATTCGGCTATGTCACGTTGCTGGTAATGGCAAACTACGATGGCAGCGGTCTGTCGCAGGCAGGCATTGCTATCTTTGGGCTTTGTTCGCTCGGCGGCTTCTACGGCGCGTTCGTCGGGAAGCAATCGATCTGACGCCGCTTTGAAAAGCGATCTCGCAAAGCATGCTTCGCGAGATCGCCCCTAGCTCAACCAGAACCCTGGCCGAGGGCGATGCGGCAACATCACCCACGGCGCTTGTCCCAAATCTCGGGACCAAACGCAAAAGAGAATTCACATGATCGATCCCAGTCAGGATCGCTTCGGCTCGGCTGGCTTTGCCGATGCGCGTATGCGTCGGCGAGCAGGCCTCTACAGGAAGCAAGGAGCCTATATCGGCCACGACGCTGCTGGACGTCCGTGTTTTTCAGACCAGCAGAGTGCATTGCTCGTGACAGGCGGAGCAAGAAGTTTGAAGGGCAGTCTCGTCCAACCATTTTTGATAGACGGATGCATTTGCGGGACACATGGTCATCACCACATCGTGCTACTGGACTGGAAAGGACAGGATGGAGCAATCGCCGCTCTTCAAGTCCGTCATGGCCGTCACGCCTATTACTTCAACCCAAGAAAACAGCGTGGAATGCCCGCCCATAGGTTCGACGCCTTGGGACATCTTGAGGCGAAGTCTCCGACGCTCCTGCCAGACGCGATGGTCTTCGCGTCCAACTGGACGCCCGAAACCGATCCCAAGGCGGCTTATTTCCAGCAATGGGCGCAGAAGATCAACGTAGCGATTTCCGTCACGTATGCTCGGACAATCGGACCTGTCACGCTTCCGGTCATGGCTGACAAAGTCGCCGTACTCGGCGATCTGACTGAGGAATGGTTGTCGTTTCAGTATGAGATTTCAATTCAACCCGAGCCGCAAATCCGAGAAGTCGCGACCCTGATAGAGCGGGTTCAGTCGGGCGAATTCAAGGGTGGTGGATGGGATGGCATCAAGGGTGAACTCTCTAAGAGCTATGCTTGCATGCTCGATCCCCAACTTCGCGAAGCCCTATCTCCGCCGTTCGATTTTTCGTTCGACATGCTGACTGAAGAAGGCAGTCCTTCTTGTCTCGTCTCGATCATGGAGGACCTTGAATATGCCGAAACGTCCGGTCCGATTGTGCGGACACTTTTCTCGACGGCGCTACTGCACAAGCGTAGAGCCATAGCTGCTAGACCTCAGTTCTGGGTCTTGCAGGAGATCGGAAACATCGGAGCTTGGCCGCTCGCGGAGTCGCTGGCGACCATTGGTGCGGGCTATGGCATTCGCCCCGCATACGTCGTGCAATCCACCCGACAGCTCGAAAACCTGAAACGCGGTGCCAGCACCGTCATTCCTAACTCTTGCGGGACGCAGATTTATCTGGGGACACGCTCCGCCGAACAGGCACGGATCATCCAGAGCCAGCTCGGGCGAATGACCGTTGAGTATGTCGATCAAGCCGCAGTTGGGCGCGCCGAAGCTGCCCGATCAAGTGCGATCACCAAGATGATCTTGGGGCAAGGCGATCCCGTTCTGACGATGATGGAAGCCGGTCACCAAGAGTGCTTGGCGCAGCAAACCGTTAAGATGGGGCGTGAGCTTCGAGGGATCGATGAAATTCTCGGAGAGAAGAACGGCCAAGCGTTTGTCTTTATGCCAGGCGTACTGGCAAAGCCCGCCTACCTGACAATTCGACCGTATTGGCAGCGGCGCGATCTCGCAGGGCTCTATCTCGGCGATCCGTTTCACTCCAAGCCTGGCACCGTGGAAATCTCCACGTTTTTCGGGCAGCGCCATCGAAAAGTCGTCACCGAAAGAGTGCCGCGACGCCTCAGGGATTGGCCGCAGTACCGCGAAAGCGGCCAGTGGTCCTACGTGAGTGGCTACCGGCCTCAACCTTCAAACTAAGAGAGAGGAGAATGCGAGATGAGTGATCATCAAGAAGATACAAGCCGACCAATCACGAAGCACCGTGATGGCGCGGTTGAGGTCGCGATATGGCGGCGAGAGACTGACAACGGCCCCGTCTACAATACAGAGCGCAGCCGATCCTATCGCGATCAGGACGGAAACTGGCAGAATACAAGCGTCATCCCTGAACGTGATCTCTTGAAAGCGGCAAGGCTGGATCAGAAAGCCTATGAGAGCATTCAGCAGATGCGCGATCAGGAACGCGCCAAGTATGTAGAGCAGCAAACAGGGAGGCAGAGAGCCCGCGACCAAGGCCGTGAACGCTAAGGCGAAATTTGGCTGGTGGACTCAATTCATGGTAATATGAACCTAGGTGCTCCGGCCAAAAGCCTCAATCAGCAAGCGTTTCACGCTGCATCGCACCAACCGTGATCGGGCCTTCATGCCCATCACGATGAAATTCAAACACGAAACACGCTCAAGCGCGCCGCATCCTTGCAGACGCGACAGGTCGTTTCGTCCTTGCACGAAAAGGATACCCGTTCGTGAAAGATGTTGAAGCCAAGTCTGTATCTGACCTGAACGAAGCCATTGAAACGGCGATCAACCGACGTTCGACGCCTTCATTGGAAATCGATCTGGAACGCTACCAAGCCTACCTCGATGAACCTGCCTTGTCGCCCGAACAAAAGAAAGAAATCATTGAGGCGCTTTGGACGATCATCACAGCCTTCGTTCAACTCGGCTTCGGCGTTCATCCAGCCCAACAAGCCTGTGGAAAACCCGGAACACAGCTTGAACAGGCGGGCTTTTCGGAGTCCACTGAAGTACAATTGGATCAATGCAAACAACAAGATGAAGAAGCGCCTGCGCCATAGAAGCAGGCGGGAAAGAGAGGATTCATGGGAGTCCCACAAACCAAAACCGAGACAGTCAAAGCGCTGATCTATTGTCGCGTCTCGACAACCAAGCAGAAGCTCACAGGCTCAGGCCTCGATAGCCAGGAACACCGCTGCCGCCAGTACGCGGAAAGCAAAGGCTACGAAGTAGAGATGGTCTTCCCTGACGATGCTTCAGGCGGCGGAGACTTCATGAAGCGGCCAGGGATGTGCGGTATGCTGGCCTACCTCGATGCACAGCGCGATAAAGACTACGTAGTGATCTTCGATGATCTGAAGCGCTTTGCCCGCGATGTGGAATTTCACATCAAGCTGAGGCGTGAATTCGCGGAACGCGGCGCTCGTGTCGAATGCTTGAACTTCTCATTTGAAGATACGCCTGAAGGCAAATTCATTGAAACGATCATTGCCGCCCAAGGCGAACTGGAACGTGAGCAAAACAGGCGGCAAGTCAAACAGAAGATGATGGCACGCGTCGAGAAAGGCTACTGGGTCTTTCACGCGCCCATCGGGTACAAATTCGCGACGGACCGTATCCATGGAAAGCTGCTGGTTCCAGACGAGCCCGTAGCGGAATGCCTGCGCGAAGCTCTGAACGGCTACGCAAACGGTCTCTTCCGTTCGCAAGCGGAAGTTCAGCGATTTCTCGAAAGCAAGCCCGAGTTCCCCAAGGATCAACCGAACGGGAAGATCAGGGCATGGAAGATCACCAAGATACTGCGCAATCCGATCTATGCGGGCTACGTCCAAGCCAAGACATGGGGCGTCTCGCTCCGGCGCGGCCATCACGCTCCGCTGATCAGTCTCGCCGCACACGAGCGTATCAGGCAAAACCTGATCGAAGGTGCGCGTGGTCCTGCTCGCGCCGACTTTAGTGCTGACTTCCCCTTGCGCGGTTTCGTGATGTGCAGCGAATGCGGGAACGCCATGACGGGAGCTTGGTCGAAGGGCAAGTACAAGCACTATGCCTATTATCGCTGCGAGACGCGTGGGTGCTGTCAGAAAAGCAAGTCCGTCCCTCGTTCGAAGTTGGAAGCTGGCTTTGAGGACATGATGAAGAGCCTTCAACCTTCCAAGAAGCTCTTCGATCTCGCCATTGCGATGTTCAAGGATGCTTGGAACGGGCGCTTGGAACTCGCGCGCGCTGAACGTGAGGAATGGGCACAGCAGGCCAAGGCTGCTGATGAGAGAATTTTGGAACTCGTTGAGCGAATGGTGGAGACCAAGAACCAAACAGTCCTGAAAGCCCTCGAAGCCAAGATAGAAAGGCTGGAACGTGAGAAATTGGTACTGTTGGAAAGGGCTGAAGAACCGCTTCCAAACACGGCCAGGTTTGAAGAGTGTATTGAACTCGCCTTACGGTTCCTCGCAAGGCCTTGGGATATTTACAAAAATGGCAGTTATGCGGTTCGTCAGACGGTGCTGAGACTGGCATTTTCTGAACCGCTGACATTCACGCCGGATGGTGTGTATGGAACACCAAAAACCGCTTTACCTTTTAAAGTGTTAGGCGGCTTTTCGGCAAAAAAGTGTGAGATGGTGCTGCTGGAGAGAATTGAACTCTCGACCTCTCCCTTACCAAGGGAGTGCTCTACCTCTGAGCTACAGCAGCATCGTGGGGCGCTGATTAGCCGCAAAGTTGCAGCCGCGCAACCCTAATTCGGGCGACAATCTGGACGCTGCGGGGGGGCTGGGATAGACAGGCACCATGGCTCAGAAATCACCACCGGACAGTCGCGGCAAAAGCGGCAAGTCAAAGGCCGCCGCGGATCGCGAAGCGCGCTTGAAACAGGCGCTCAAGGCCAATATGGCAAGGCGCAAGGCACAGGCCCGCGCACGCGCGCAGGACGATCACACAGGCACGGCGCCCGACGCGCCGGACAAAGGACAGTAAGTCATGGATTCCATTCTGGTACGGGGCGGTGGACCGCTTGAAGGGCAAATTCCCATCGCTGGGGCCAAGAACGCCTGCCTGACCCTGATGCCCGCCACGCTGCTGAGCGAAGAGCCGCTGACCCTGACCAATGCGCCACGCCTGTCGGACATCCGCACCATGACGCAGCTGTTGCAGTCACTGGGCGCCGAGATCACGTCGCTTCAGGAAGGGCGTGTCATCGCCATGTCCTGCCACGGAGAGATCAACACCCGTGCCGAATACGATATCGTGCGCAAGATGCGCGCCTCGAACCTCGTGCTCGGCCCGTTGCTCGCGCGCGAAGGATATGCCGAGGTTTCCTTGCCCGGTGGTTGCGCGATCGGCGCGCGCCCGATGGATATACACACGGACGGTCTGGCGAAAATGGGCGCGGAAATCGATCTGCGCGAGGGGTATCTTTTTGCCAAGGCGGCGGGTGGACGTTTGAAGGGAGCGGTCATCGACTTTCCGTTCGCATCCGTCGGGGCCACCGAGAACATCATGATGGCCGCAACGCTTGCCAAAGGCACAACGGTGATCAACAACGCCGCGCGCGAGCCCGAGATCGTGGATCTTGCGACCTGCCTGCGCGCCATGGGGGCGCATATCGACGGCGACGGCACATCGACCATCACCATCGAAGGGGTGGATCGCCTCGGCGCTGCTACGCATCCCGTTGTTACCGACCGCATCGAACTTGGCACCTACATGCTGGCCCCCGCGATCTGCGGGGGGGAGGTGGAGTGCCTGGGCGGCCGGATCGACCTTGTGGGCGCGTTTTGCGAAAAACTGGACGCGGCCGGTATCGACGTGACGGAGACGGAGAAAGGGCTAAAGGTCCGCCGCCGCAACGGCCGCGTGTCGGCTGTGGATGTCACGACCGAGCCGTTCCCCGGCTTCCCGACGGACCTTCAGGCGCAGATGATGGCGCTGATGTGTACCGCAGCCGGCACCGCGACACTCGAAGAGCGGATTTTCGAGAACCGGTTCATGCATGCGCCCGAACTGATCCGTATGGGGGCAGACATCGAGGTGCAGGGCGGTCGCGCCATCGTCACGGGGGTCGACAAGCTGCGCGGGGCGCCCGTGATGGCGACCGATCTGCGCGCCTCGGTTTCGCTGATTCTGGCCGGGCTCGCCGCCGAGGGCGAAACCAAGATCTCGCGCGTCTACCATCTGGACCGCGGGTATGAACACGTGGTCGCCAAATTGCGCGGCGTGGGCGCGGATATCGAACGGGTGAAAGACACATGACCGACGACGCACGTTTCGAGGACGGTCGCGAGGCGCCGCTCAACCTCGGCGCTATGGATGCCGAGGATTTGCAGGTGATTTCATCGCTCGCACAGGATGCCGTTTTCCCGGCGTCCGAAATGCGCTGGTTGCGGGCCGAGGGGCGGTTTGCACTCCTGCTGAACCGGATGCGCTGGGAGGACGCGGGCGAGGCGCGCCACGCTCCTGAACGGGTTCAGTCCGTGCTGATGTTTTCGAATGTGCAGGCCGTCGCATCGCAGGGGGTGCCGAAGGGCGATGCCGATACGGTTTTGTCGCTGCTCTCCATCGCGTTCGAGCCGACGGATGCGCCCTCGGGCCATGTGGTGCTGACGCTTGCGGGCGATGGTGCCATACGTCTGTCCGTCGAGGCGCTTGAGGCGACGCTGAAAGATGTCACGCGCCCCTATGTGGCACCCTCGCGCAAACGGCCGACCCATCCGGACTGATGATCCTGCCGTCCCGTCGGGGGCCGCCGCGCACTCTGACGCATCCCGTTGCGCGCCACAGCTTCCGCCCTATCTGCCGCTGACCTAATTACCGGAACCGTCATGCCCCAGTTTCTCGATGCCACCGATCCCGATTTCGAGCCTGCCTTCACCGCCCTGCTGAGCGCGAAGCGCGAGGAGAGCCCCGATGTGGATGCTGTCGTCGCGGAAATCATCGCCGATGTGCGTGCCCGTGGCGACGCCGCGGTGATCGACTTCACCACCCGTTTCGATCGCATTGCACTGACGCCCGATACCCTGCGCATCCGCGCCGAAGAGATCGCGAAAGCGGTCGATGAGGTCCCGCCGGAGGATCGCACGGCACTGGAACTGGCCGCGGAGCGCATCCGCGCCTACCACGAACGCCAGTTGCCCGAGGATGCGGCATGGACGGACGCGACGGGCGCGCTGCTCGGCTGGCGCTGGACGCCGGTGTCCGCGGCGGGCCTCTACGTGCCCGGCGGGCTGGCAAGCTATCCCAGCTCCGTCCTGATGAACGCGATCCCGGCCAAGGTCGCCGGGGTCGAGCGGCTTGCCATGGTCGTGCCGACACCGGACGGGATACTGAACCCGCTGGTGCTGTTGGCCGCGCAGATTTCCGGCGTGGATGAGATCTACCGCGTTGGCGGGGCGCAGGCCGTAGCGGCGCTGGCCTACGGCACTGAAACCATCGCGCCGGTGGACAAGATCACCGGCCCCGGCAACGCCTTCGTCGCCGCCGCCAAGCGGCGCGTGTTCGGAAAGGTCGGGATCGACATGATCGCCGGCCCCTCGGAAATTCTGGTCATCGCGGATGCCGACAACGATCCCGACTGGATCGCCCTCGATCTTCTCAGTCAGGCCGAACATGACGAAAGCGCCCAGTCCATCCTCATCACCACCGACGCCGGTTTCGGACGCGACGTGGCGCAGGCCGTCGACCGGCATCTCGAAACCCTGCAACGGGCGCATATCGCCGGACCCAGCTGGCGGGATTTCGGCGCTGTCATCACCGTGCCCGATCTGGCCAGCGCCGCCGCATTGTCGAACCGCATTGCGCCCGAACACCTTGAACTCTGCGTCGCCGACCCCGAGGCGCTGTCGAGCAGGATCACCCACGCCGGTGCGATCTTCCTCGGTCAATGGACGCCTGAGGCCATCGGCGACTACGTCGGCGGCCCAAACCACGTTCTGCCAACGGCGCGGTCGGCGCGGTTCTCCTCGGGACTGTCGGTGCTCGATTTCATGAAGCGCACCACGCTGGCACGGATGACGCCCGACGCGCTTCGCGCCATCGGCCCCGCCGCTGAACGGCTCGCCGCTTCCGAAAGCCTCGAAGCGCACGGGCTCTCGGTGACGGCACGCCTGCGCAAGCTCAACGACCGCTGACGCAGCCGCTCCCGGGACGCAGCGGCACGGATTGCCCCGCAGGAACCAAGCGGGTATCACGGGGGCGAACCCCAGCCTTTGCCTGACCGGAGGCCACCGATGGCCCATATCACCCATATCGTCCTCGACGATGCCAACCTGCCGCCGCCCACGCCCGAAATCGAACAGGAACGGCGGGTCGCGATGTTCGATCTTCTGGAGGACAACTCGTTTGTCCTGCCCCAGCGGGACGGGCGCGACGTGCCGCCCGGGCCCTATCATCTGGGCCTGTCGATCCGCGAAAAGCGTCTGGTATTCGACGTGGCAACCGAAAACAGCGAAAAGGCGGCGGAGTTCCACCTGTCGCTCGGCCCCTTCCGGCAGGTGGTGAAGGACTATTTTCAGATCTGCGAAAGCTATTTCGACGCGGTCAAGAAACTGCCGCCCGCCCAGATCGAAACGATCGACATGGCCCGCCGTGGTATCCACATGGAGGGCAGCCGGGTGCTGCAAGAGCGGCTCGAAGGCAAGGCCGAGATCGACATAGATACCGCGCGACGCCTGTTCACCCTCATCTGCGTTCTTCATTTCGGAGGGTGACGGTGCTGCAAGGCTTGCCCCAGTCGGTTCTGTTTTGCTGCGACCACAACGCCGTCCGGTCCCCCATGGCGGAGGGAATAATGAAGAAGTTCTATGGCCTGGACACCTATGTCCAGTCCGTAGGCGTGAACAACGATCTCGAAATCGACGGTTTCTCAATCGCCGTCTGTCAGGAAATGGATGTGGAGCTGTCGCGCCACCGCTCGCGCAGTTTCGACGAAATGCAGGAATGGGGCGACGATCTGAGCTCTTTCGATTTGGTCATCGCGTTGTCGCCCGCCTCCCAGCGCCGCGCGCTGGAGCTGACGCGGTTCTTCCATCTGGAGGTCGAATACTGGCCGATCCTCGACCCCACGGGGTTGGGCGAGACGCGCGATGCCAAGCTGACGCAATTCCGCGCCGCCCGGGACCAGATCGTTGCGCGCATCACCGAACGCTTCGGCGCGCCGACCAAGCCGCAGGTCTAGGCGCAGCAGGCGCGGACCGCTGGCGCGCAGGGCGCTCTTGACCCGTGCCGGCATGTCGTGTGTTGCTTTGCCGGTGCCTTGACCTCATGAGGGGGAGATTTCCTTGACCGACACCATCCGCGCCTATTTCGATGCCTTCAACGCCGGTGACACCGATGCGATGCTGGACTGCCTGTCAGACGACGTCGCCCATCACGTCAACGAGGGCAACATTCGCCGCGGCAAGCCCGCTTTCGCCGAGTTTTGCGCGCATATGTCCAGATGCTACGACGAGACTCTGACCGATATCGTCCTGTTCGAGGCCGAAGGCGGCACACGCGCGGCGGCCGAATATATCGTCGACGGGACCTATCTGGAAACGGATGACGGGCTGCCACAGGCACATGGCCAGCGGTATCGTCTGCCCGCCGGGTCCTTCTTCGATCTGGAAGACGGAAAGATCACCCGCGTCACCACGCGCTACAACCTGTCGGACTGGATCGGTCAGGTGACGGGCGGTAATGGCTGATCTGTCGACTCGTGTCCTGACGGGCGCGGCACTGGAGCGGGCGCTGGACGACGTCGCGCGTCTGCGGATTTCGGTCTTTGCCGACTGGCCCTATCTCTACGACGGTGATCTGGCCTACGAGCGGCAATACCTCCAGACCTACCGCGATACGGCCCAAGCCGTGCTGGTCGGTGCCTTTGACGGCGACAGGCTTGTCGGGGCCAGCACCGGCACGCCCCTGACCGATCACGCGGATGATTTCGCGGCGGCATTCGCGGGCACCGCGCTTGATCTCGAAGACATCTTTTACTGCGCTGAAAGCATCCTCTTGTCCGCCTATCGGGGGCAGGGGATCGGACACAGGTTTTTCGACCTGCGCGAGGCGCACGCGCGCGCCAATGGATTCTCGAAATCCTGTTTCTGCGCCGTCATCCGCCCCGAAGACCATCCCGACAGGCCGGCGGACTACCAGCCGCTGGACCGATTCTGGCGCGCGCGCGGCTATGCGCCTCTTGACGGAGTGGTGGCCCATTTCGATTGGAAGGATCACGGGCAGGAGGCTGCCACGCGCAAACCGCTACAGTTCTGGATTCGCGATCTTTAGGTGAATGGGCCGCCCCGTGTCGCCGCTGGGCGACAGGGGCGCAAACCGCCGCTGCTTGCGCTCAGCTGCAGACCCGTGTGGCGCTTTCGCCAAAGGCTTTCCACGTCGACCAGAAAGCATTGTCCGACGCCCGGTCGGACTGTCGCCAAACCTGCAGCTTGTGGGGATCCTTGAACGCTTTCACGCCGCGCCGCTGTTCGCTGCCCGAAAGCTCCTTGTCCGCAACTGCTTGGATACAGCCGCATTTCTGGCTGGTCGCGCCACGGCGGTCCTGTGCCAGACAGGCGCGCTGGATCGGGCCCGTCGCATAAAGCTGCGTTGGCGCGAGATATCCGCGCGTACTGTAGGAAGTCTTGTGCCCGCCACCACAGGCGGCCAATGTTGCCAGCGCCACAAGCGCCACTGCAATGCGTTTCATGTGTCTGCCTTTTCTCTGCGCGCTCTTGCCGAAGGTTGTCCCCCGTGCCGACGCTGCCTGCTGCTCAATAGTGTGAATATGCCTTAAATCCGGTTAAACAGCAATTGAGGAAAATGTCGCGCCCCGGCACCCTTGCATCCGTGCCGCACCCCGCTTCATCATGCCCATTGACCGTCGCCACAAACCCCTACATATCAGGCCCATGACACCGCTTGCACATATCCGCAATTTCTCGATCGTGGCGCATATCGACCACGGGAAATCCACCCTCGCCGACCGGCTGATCCAGCTTACCGGAACGGTGGCCGAACGGGATATGAAGGAACAGCTTCTCGATGCGATGGACATCGAACGCGAGCGTGGGATCACGATCAAAGCCAATACCGTGCGGATCGACTATCCCGCGAAGGATGGCAACACCTACATTCTGAATCTTATCGACACGCCGGGCCACGTCGACTTCGGCTACGAAGTCAGCCGGTCCATGCAGGCTGTCGAAGGATCGCTGCTGGTGGTCGACGCCTCCCAGGGGGTCGAGGCGCAGACACTGGCCAACGTCTATCAGGCCATCGACGCCGACCACGAGATCGTGCCGGTGCTGAACAAGGTCGACCTGCCCGCCGCCGATTGCGCGCGGGTGCGCGAACAGATCGAGGACGTGATCGGGATCGAGGCGCATGACGCGGTCGAGATCAGCGCCAAGACCGGTGTCGGGATCCCCGATGTGCTGGAAGCGATCGTGCAGCGCCTGCCCCCGCCGAAAGGGGGCGATCCGGATGCGCCCCTCAAGGCGATGCTGGTGGATTCGAAATACGATCAGTACCTTGGCGTGATCGTCATCGTGCGTATCATCGACGGCACGCTGAAGAAGGGCGACCGCATCCGCATGATGAAGACGGGCGGCACCTATGACGTGGACGATGTGGGCGTCTACCGTCCCGCCATGACATCGGTCAAAAGCCTCGGTCCCGGCGAGATCGGATATCTCAACGCGTCGATCAAACAGGTCCGCGACACCCGTGTGGGTGATACCATCACATTGGAAAAACGCCCCTGCGAAACCCCGCTGCCGGGCTTCAAGCCGTCGCAGCCGGTGGTGTTCTGCGGCCTTTTCCCCGTGGACGCCGCCGATTTCGAGGACCTGCGCGACAGCATCGAGAAACTTGCCCTGAACGATGCCTCCTTCTCGTTCGAGATGGAAACATCCGCCGCGCTGGGCTTTGGGTTCCGCTGCGGCTTTCTGGGGCTTTTGCACCTCGAAGTCATCCGCGACCGGATCGAGCGCGAGTATGACATCGATCTGATCACCACGGCGCCGTCGGTTATCTACCACGTCCACATGAAGGACGGCGAAATGCGGGAGCTTCACAATCCCGCGGATATGCCCGACCTGACCTATGTCGACCACCTCGAGGAGCCGCGCATCAAGGCGACGATCCTCGTGCCCGACGAATACCTCGGCGATGTGCTGAAGCTGTGTCAGGACCGGCGCGGCATCCAGATGGATCTGACCTATGCCGGCGCGCGTGCCATGGTCGTCTATGATCTGCCGCTGAACGAGGTTGTGTTCGATTTTTACGACCGTCTGAAATCGGTCACGAAAGGCTACGCCAGCTTCGACTACCAGATGATCGGTTACCGCACCGATGCGCTGGTGAAGATGCAGATCCTCGTGAACGACGAACCTGTCGATGCGCTTTCGACAATGGTGCACCGGGACCGGGCCGAAGGACGGGGCCGCGCGATGGTCGAAAAGCTCAAGGATCTGATCCCGCGCCACATGTTCAAGATCCCGATCCAGGCTGCAATCGGCGGCAAGGTGATCGCGCGCGAAACACTGTCGGCGATGCGCAAGGACGTGACCGCGAAATGCTACGGCGGCGACGCGTCGCGCAAACGCAAGCTGCTGGACAAGCAGAAGGCGGGCAAGAAGAAGATGCGTCAGTTCGGCAAGGTCGACATCCCGCAGGAAGCGTTCATCAGCGCTCTGAAAATGGACAGCTAAGACTGCTATCCTGTTGATAGCGGTGGCGCGCTGGGCGGGCGTGGATCGCGGCTATGCTTGGGTACTGTTGGCGGGAATGCCCACAAAAAACAGATGCAGCGCCCCAGCTGACGCAGCGACGCTGATGGCCAGCCTTGAATAGAAAAAGCCGCCGACGCGACAGCGCCGACGGCTTTTGTTCTTTGAAGCGGCGCTTTTACTCTGCGGCTTCTTCGATTTCCTGACCGGCATTCTGCACGTCTTCACCGAAACCTTCGGCGGTTTCGCATGCGGCAAGGGCACCGAGTGCGGCGATCATGGCGACAATTCTAAACATTTTAATCTCCTGACGTTGCTTGCCACCCCAACGCGCGCGCAAAGCAGGGGGTTCCCGTCAGTTGGCGGCGCTGGTGATCACCTGACCGGCACGCTGTACGTCACGCCCGAATCCTTCGGCCGTTTCGCAGGCGCCCAAGAGGCCGAGCGCCGCTAGGGCCGTCATCAGTCTGAGCAATTTCGGCATGGTCATCTCTCCATGAAAATCATCACTGCCGGAGAAAGTTTCTGTCGGATGAAACTCTGCCACCTCCGGTGTCGTGCCTTCCGTACTACAAAAATCAACGGGAAGGAACGAGAATGAAATTCGCGAAAACATTTGCCGCCGCAGCAGTTGTTGCAATTGCCGCCACCAGCGCCTTTGCAAAGGGCCATGACCAGAGCAACGGTGCCGATGGCGAGCCGGGCAAGAATGCCGGTGCCGAAACGGCGACATCCGCGCAGGGTCTCGGTGCGGCTGTCGGCAACGGCCAGGACAAGGGCGGCATGGATCGCGGCAGCTCTGCCGACGCGGGCAAGCCGTCCAAGGATTGATCCAGGAGGTCGATTGCACGACCCGACCCCGCCACGGCGGGGTCGGTCAGTTTTCCAGCCCGGCTTGTTCCTGCAATGCTTCGATCTTGTCCGATGCTTCCGCTTTCGTCAGCCCGTCGACGTAGTCCGCGCCGGTCTTTTCGCACAGCGTCTTGAGATAGCTCGCCTGTGCACCGGTCATGGGCTCGTCTCCGGTTACCCAGTCGTCCGTATCCTTGATCGCGTTACCCTCTGGCGTTTCTTTCGGATTATCCATGATATTCTCCTTTTGTTCCGGTTTTTAACCCGCGAACAGACACAATGTTCCCGTGGATAAGCGATCCGTTATGCGCATCAGATGGTGTACCTGCGCTGCCTTTGCGGTGTAGGTTCACGAAACACCAATATCGGAGCTACCATGTCCACCCCTTGCATCCTCTGCGTCGCGATCACCGGATCGGTCCCTACCAAGGCCGCCAACCCCGCTGTCCCCATTTCGATCTCCGAACAGATCGAAAGCACACACGAAGCCTATGAGGCAGGTGCGGCGATCTGCCATGCGCATGTGCGCAACGCGGATGAAACGCCCTCTTCGGATCCCGAGAAATTCGCGGCCCTGCAAGAAGGGCTGAAGAAACATTGCCCCGATATGATCATCCAGTTCTCGACCGGGGGACGCTCGGGTGCGGGGCAGGCGCGGGGCGGGATGCTGTCGCTGAAGCCCGATATGGCGAGCCTCTCTGTCGGGTCGAACAATTTTCCCACGCGGGTCTACGAAAACCCGCCCGAACTGGTCGACTGGCTGGCTTCGGAGATGGTCAAATACGACGTGAAACCCGAGATCGAGGCCTTCGATCTGAGCCACATCCACAAGGCCGCCGAGATGAACCGCGACGGTCGCATCCCCGGCAGGCTTTATATCCAGTTCGTCATGGGGGTGAAGAATGCCATGCCCGTGGACCGCGAGACGTTTGATTTCTACATCAAGACGGTCCAGCGCCTCGCGCCGGATGCGCTTTGGTGTGCGGCGGGCATTGGCCAGCACCAGATCACGCTGAACGACTGGGCGATCGAAGCGGGTGGTCATGCACGCGCCGGGCTTGAGGACAATGTCCGTCTGGACCGTGACACGCTGGCCCCATCGAATGCCGCCCTGATCCGCCGCGCGGTCGCATTGTGCGAGAAATACGAGCGCCCCGTCGCCACCCCCGCACAGGCGCGCAAGATGCTGGACCTGCGCCCGGCCTAAGGCACCGCCATCGGGTCGGCGGGATCCGCGACCGAGGACAAAAGCTCGGTCAGGCAGGCGCGGGTAAAGTCCCAGACCGGCGCGTCATGCACCAGATGGTGGGTGAGCAGGCCGTATGGTTCGTTCCCGTCCACATGGCCCGCGCGCCGGGCGCGCAGATCGGCGACCAGACCGGCGATCAGCGTCTCGGCGGGCACCAGACTGCGGGTGCCCCGCCAATCCACGGGGTCGAGGTGGGTATTGACGTAGCGCAACCCGTCCACAGCCTGACCGCGCTTGCGCGGGCCGAAAACAGAAATGACCCGGTGGCCCGCAGCGACCAGCCCGGGCAGATGGCTGTCGTCGATCCGGTTCCAGGGCGGCACGAACATGGCGTTCAGCGCCGGCCCGAACAGGTGCGACAGACGCGCGTAGCCCTCGCAAATCTCGTCCCTGGCGGTGGCGCGCGGTTGGCCGAACTCTGCCTTTTTGCTGCCCGCGGGCGCGTGGTTTTCGTGACGCCAGCCGTGAACGACCGGCCGCAACGCGCCGCCAGACGCTGCTACCGCATCGACGAGGGACGGCTCGGCAAGATCGGGGATCACCGCCAGATACACCGGCAACGCGACCTCTTCGGACAGGCCCACCAGCCGCTCCAATGGCGCGCTGGCGGACACTGCGTCGTCATCGCGCCACCACAGCGGCAGCCGCAGGCCTTCGCTTTGCCAGATCCGTGTTTCCTGCCTCAGCGGGCCCCACTCGGTCATGCCGCACCCTTCAGCCGTTCAAGTATCTCGACCGTGCGCGCCGCGCCGTCGAACAGGGCCCGGGCGGGCATACGCGCATCGCGGGCCACCTCGTCCAGCGCTGCCAACAGGCTTTCGGGCGATAGCCTGTTGCGGGGCAGGGTGGCGATACCGGGTTGTGCGGAAAGCGCCTTGGCGCGCAATCCCTGCTCCACCTCGCCATCTTCGTCGAAGGGCACGAACACCGCGCGGGTCCCGGCCTGAAGGATATCCAGCGCGGTGTTGTAGCCGCATTGCGAAACCGACGCTGTCGCATGGTGCAGCATGGCGCGGAACTCGGGCCGCGCGGCTTCGACCGTCGCATTCTGCGGGGCGTCTGCCTGCAGCCGTGCAAGGTGTGCTGCGTTGGCGCCCCCGATCAGCAGCCGCCAGCGCCTGCGCGGATCACGCCGCGCCGCGCCTAGCGCCGCATCGTGGATGTAATGCCCCACATCGCCGCCACCTGTGCTGACGATGATCTCGCCTTTCCCCAAACCTTGCCGGTCGGGAGCCGCGGGCGCAGGGGCCACGAAACCGGTATAGTGCAGCCGCGCGCCAAGCGTGTCGCTGATCGGCCAACTGAGATCGAGCGGAGTCAGCGCCGGATCCGCATGGACCAGAACAGCATCGTAGAAGTCGCGCAGCATCCGGTCGGCAAACTCGGCCTTGGAGGGCTTCGACGGCGGGGCGAGTATATCGCGGATCGAGGCGCAGATCAGCGGCGCGTCGGCCGCGCCCCTGGCGTGCGACAGCAGATCAGTGAATTCCCTGCGCAGGCCCCGTCGCCCGAAGGGGAAAAGCTCGGTCATCAGGACATCGGGCTTGAAGCTGTCGAAAGCGGCCATCATCCGGACGCGGCGCTGCCTGTGATAGGCGGTGTCTGCGGGTCCGTCGCTGCCGATGAGGTGGGTGAAATCCGTGCCATCGGATCGAAGGGGCGGCAGCTGCGTTACCTCGACCGCGCCGGTCGCAAGATGCGGCGCGGGGAAACCGCCGCTGACCACCTGCGGCTGGTGGCCCCTGCGCAAAAACGCCTGTGCCAGCGTCAGGGCGCGCGCCAGATGGCCTGTGCCCAGCAGATGTGTGACGACGATCATTACTTTCACGGGCGTACCTCCAGCCTGACAGGATCGGGCGCAAGCGTCCATCGTCCCGCTGCGCCTTCGAGGATGAACAGGCGGTTGCGCTTCACCGTGAAAGGGGCGGGCCCGTCGAAATACCATCCGGTCGCCAGTGCCATCAGTACGCGCATGACGCCGATGTGACAGACGGCAACGGTGTCGGTGCGTAGCCCGTCCAGCCACGGCGACAGCCGGTCGCGCACCTCGGCGGGGCTTTCGCCGCCGGGGGGGCGATAGTGCCACCCCCAGCTTTCGATATCGCGGTGATCGCAGGAAGGGTCGGCCCGCAGGTCCACCGCCCGCCTGCCTTCCCAGTCGCCCCAGTTCATTTCGGTCAGCGCTGCCACCTCCTGTGGGTGGCGACCGCTGACAAGCCGCGCGGTTTCGCGCGCCCGCATCAGCGGGCTGGAGACAAGTACGGCCCGATCCCAAGGTGCGGGCAGCGCCAGCCGCGCCAGCGCGTCGCGCGCCTCCGAGTCGAGCGGGATATCGCTGCGGCCCTGCACGCGCCCCTCGCGGTTCCATGCGGTGTGGCCATGCCGCAAAAGCGCCAACCGTATCATCGTACCACCCCTGCGAGGGCAAGACCGTGCGCCAGCGTATGGACAGCCGAATGCAGCAGGTGATGCGCGCGGATATGGTCTCGTATGGCCTCCGGATCCGGTGGGGCGTTCAATGTGTCTTGCAGCAACCGCGCAAGCCCTGCGGCCCCTTCCGCCACCGACGGGTAGGCGCGCGGGAAAAGAACGTCGCGCACGCCGTCGCGGTCCTGTGCGACCACGGGCAGCCCATGCGCCTGCGCTTCGAGGTAGACCATGCCGAATGCCTCGTCGACGCCGGGCCAGATCATCAGCCGTGCCCGCGCGAAGGCCTCATCAACTGCGGCGGGGGCGAGCGCACCCAGAAAACGCACGCGCGCCCCCAGCGTGGCCATCATCTGTTCCACCCGGTCGCGGGCCGGACCGTCGCCCACGATCTCAAGCAGGGGCGCATCGGGGCAGAGTGCAAGCGTCCGGGCAATCAGCGCGTAAGAAGCGGATTTGGCGGCCACGCGCATCATGCCCACGGCAAGAAGCGTGTCGCCCCTGGCGGGCGGTGGCAGATCGTGGCGGTGCAGGAAGGGGCGCAGGTGCAAAAGGACCTGCCCCGGTGGCGCATATGCGGCCAGCGCCTGACGGTCGCTTTCGGTCAGGTAGAAAACCACATCCGCCGCATCGGTCGCGGCCTCGGCCGCGCGGGCAAAGCTGTCCCACGGCCCTCCCAGACGCTTGCGCGCGCGGGTCGCTTCCACCAGCAGGTAGGGGATCTTGAGCGCACGGGTCACGGCGGGGCCCAGCAGATCGGGGGCCTTGTAGTAATTGTGGTAGGTGATCCACGCGCCCCAGCCCTCGCGCCTGCCGCGCGCGACAAGATCGGGCAGCAGCCCTTCTGCCTCGGCCATGATGCGCCTTTGGGTATCTGCATCGCCCGCGCCGTCGCGGCTGCGCAGGTCGGCGGCCAGCGTCACGTCGTGCCCCGCCTCTTCCAGAGCTGTCACGAGGCCCAGCGCCATCGCGCGGTCGCCCGATGGCACCCCGTGTTGCGGGGATTTCAGCGGCGCGTAGAACGCCAGTCGCATCAGCGCTCCAGCAGGCCGCGGAGCCGCGCGGCAAGGTGGCGGATCCCCGGTGCCATGGTGAATTCGGCGTGAAGACGCGCGTATGCAGCATCCGCCAGGCGCGGCCCCAGCGCCGGATCTGCACCGATCCGCTGCATCCCGTCGGCAAAGGCTGCGGGGCTGTCTTCGGCCAGCAGTCCGTGGGTTTCGTTGTCGATGAATTCGGGGATCGCGGAAACCGGCGTGGCAAGGATCGGCAACCGCTGGCTTGCCGCTTCCATCAGGACGTTGGGCAGCCCGTCGCGGTCGCCATCCGCCGCGATACGCGACGGCAGCACGAAGAGGTCCGCCGCGCGCATGGCGGCGATCACTTCGGGCTGGTCGCAGGCTCCGCGCCACGTGATCCGGTCCGCGACGCCGCGGTCGTCGGCGCGCGTGCGCATCGCGTCGGCCAGAGGGCCACCGCCGATATGGGTCCATGTCCACGGCATGTCGGTCGGCAGCAGCGCAAGCGAGTCGATCAGCGTGTCGAACCCCTTCTTCTCGACCAGCCGTCCCACCGACATCATCCGCAGCGGATCCTGCGGCGCGCGCGGCGCGCGGTCGGGAGGCGCGGGGAACCGGTCCAGATCCAGACCATGGTACACCAGATCGACACGGTCCTCGCGGTCGGCCAGTGATTTCAGGTGTTCGGCCCCGAAGCCCGTGCAGGTGGCGCCGAATGCCGCGCCAAAACTGTCGTCTGCCAGTTTCTCGCGCAATTCCCAGTTGGGTGATGTCCAGATGTCCTTGGCATGGGCCGAGAACGACCACGGAAGCCCGCGCAGGATCGCGGCGTAGCGCGCGACCGATGAAGGCGTATGCAGGAAATGCGCGTAGAGCGCGGCCAGACCGTCGCCCGCCTCATGTGCGAGTACGCAGGCCTGCCCCCAGCGGCGGCGGCGGTTCGGCGTGTCGTCGCGGGCCAGATCGCGGGCGTAGGCATCGGCGGCGGCATCGAACCCGGGCAGGGCCGTAGCGGCGCCCATTGCCTCGTGAACGCGGCGCGGTTCCTGATGCAGGTATTCGGGCAGGTAATAGACCGGCGCCCGCAGACGGTCGTGCAGCGGATGTGTCTTGGTGTCCGTGGGGTGGCGCAGGGACCACAGCGCGAAATCTATGCCCGCCTCTTCGAGCGCGACGAGTTCCTGCGCGATGAAAGTCTCGCTCAGGCGGGGCCAGCCCTTGACCACGACTGCAAAGGTCGGGTGCGTCATGTCAGTCCCTTTCCATGAGGATATGGGCGCGGCGCACCACTTCATCGAGCCCGTCCAGTAGCCCGTCGGCACCGGCCTGCGAGGGTTTCGGTTGATCCGCCAGACCCCGGATCGCCGCGATCATCGGGGCAGGACCGGTGCCGTCACGGCGTTCGTCCAGCATCCGCACAAGGCCCAGTTCCTCCGCGCGGCTGGCGCGGATCCACTGTTCCAGACGCGGCGTGGTGCGCGGCACGATGACCGCGCGCTGATCGAAACTCAGCACTTCGCAAAACGTGTTGTAACCGCCCATGCAGACAACGCCCTGCGCCCCGGCGAAAAGCGCCTCGATCCGGCTGTCGAAGCCCGTGGCCGCAACCCGGCCACCAAGCGCGTCGACGCGTTTGTCGAGCGCCTCGCGCACCTCGCCCGACAGGAACGGGCCGTAGACCAGAACCGCATCGGGTTTGAGCGTCGGGTCGGTTTCGTAGGCTTCGAGCACCTGACTGACCATCGCCGCGCCATCGCCGCCACCGCCCGGTGTTATGAGGATATAGGGCGTCCGGGGTACATCGTCGGCTTCGACGATCTCGCGGCGCAGATATCCGGTGTAGTGCAGCCGCGCGCGGGTCGCGTCCGAAAACGGCAGCCCCTCGGTCGGGTCGTAGACATCTTTCAGCCCGTAGACCCAGAACTCGTCATAATAGGCTTCGGCGGCGCGCACGGCATCCTTGCGAAGCCACTCCGCCGCCAGCACCTTGGGGTCGTCCAGCACATCGCGCAAACCCAGAACCACACGGCAGGTGCCCTGTTCTTGCAGCCATTCCAGCGTCGGCAGCAGTTCACCGCGAAACCCTGCCGGTTCCTTGTCCACGATCAGAAGATCGGGACGGTATTGTTCGACCGCCGACTGGATCAGCCCCGACCGCAGGCTGGTGGTGCGCTCGATATCAAGGCCGAGCGTCGAGCTGATGTAGGAGCCGTCGGGCAGTTTGGTCACGCCGGGCAGGCGGATATGGTCAACCCGTTCGGGAAACGTGAAACGCCCCGCAACGGGCGATCCGGTCAGGATGATGGCCGATGCGCTCTCGTCCCCTTCGGTCAAGGCGGTGGCCAGCGCCCGCGACCGGCGCAGATGCCCCAACCCGAACGTATCGTGACTGTAGAACATGATGCGTCGCGCAGGCGCACGGGCATTCGCTTGGGCAATGGCCTGTTGGGGCATATTCACCTGTCTTGCATCTTTCAGAGCCTCAGATCGCTGCCCGATTTTCCGAATATTCCCTTGATGTCATAAACCACTGCGCCCGGCTTGCCAAAGGCGCGGATGGCATCGGCGCCAAGTTCGACGAATTCGCGGTGCCCCACGGCGACAACGACCGCATCGTAGGCGCCGGTCGCGGGGGCGGCGATGGCGGCGACGCCGTGTTCGTTTTCCAGCCGGTCCACACCGACCCAGGGGTCGTGCACCTCGACCGTGGCGGCATAATCGGCCAGTTCGGTCACGATGTCGGCGACACGGGTGTTGCGGGTGTCTGCGCAGTTTTCCTTGAACGTGTAGCCAAGGATCAGGATGCGCGCGCTGCGCACACCAATATCGCGCCGCAGCATTTCCTTGATCAGCGTCTGGGCCACATGCGCGCCCATGTGATCGTTGATCCGCCGACCCGCCAGAATGACCTCAGGGTGATAGCCCAGCTGTTCGGCGCGGTAGGTCAGGTAGTAAGGGTCAACACCGATACAGTGTCCACCCACCAGACCGGGGCGGAACGGCAGGAAATTCCACTTCGTTCCCGCCGCCTCCAACACGTCGAGCGTGTCCAGTCCGAGCCTGGAGAAGATCAGCGCAAATTCGTTGACCAGCGCGATATTGAGATCGCGCTGCGTGTTCTCGATGACCTTGGCGGCCTCGGCGGTGGCGATAGAGGGCGCACGGTGCAGCCCGGCCTTCACCACCGGCGCATAGATCGCATCGACGCGGTCGAGTGTCTCTTCGTCCTGCGCGGCGATGATTTTCACGACGTTTTCCATGGAATGTTCGGCGTCGCCGGGGTTCACCCGTTCAGGGCTGTAGGCCAGCTTGATCTCGTCGCCCACGCGCAGACCGCTGCCCGCCGCAAGGGCGGGGCCGCAGATTTCTTCGGTGACGCCGGGGTAGACGGTGCTTTCCAGAACCACGATGGCACCGGGGGTCAGGTGCGGCGCGATGGACGCGCAGGCGCCCAGAACGGGCCCGAGATCGGGGGCCTTGGCGTCGGTGATCGGGGTCGGGACCGCGATGATGAACACATTCGCCCCCGCCAGATCGGCGCTGTCGTGGGAAAATCGCGCTTGCGTCGCGGCGACTTTCTCGTCCGAAATCTCACCGTTGGGATCGCGGCCACCGCGCAACGCATCGATCACGGGCGGGTGGATGTCGTAGCCTAGGGTGTCAAAGCCCGCGCGCGCCAGCGCAAGGGCCAGAGGCAGACCCACATAGCCAAGGCCCAGAACTGCGATGCGCGTGTCGGCGCGGGCGGGGTCGGTCATGCGGTCTTTCCTCGGGCGGTGTCGGCAGGCGGCCAGCGCCCGCAACCCGCTATGGCACAGCTTCCGCGCGCATGCAAAACCCGAATTCGCAGTGCTGCCTTGCGCCTGCGGGCCTTGTCAGAATTGCATTGTGGGCCTGCGCGCCCTAGCGTCGGAGGGGCAGGGCCCGCCGGGCACGGACGCAGGGGGACGGCATTCATGCCCAAGATATCATTCATCGGCATACTGGCGCTGGTCGCATTATCGCTGTTCGCCGGACTGCCGCAGGGCGGCGCAGCGCAGGGTTTGGGCTCTCTCGTGCCCGACACCAGCGCTGCCGCCGGGGATGCCGAGCCGCAGTCGGCGCAAACCCCGGGCGGCCCGCTGGCAGACGCGCTGCGCGAAGCGGCGCGCGCGGGTGTCGGTATCGTGGTCATCGATGCGGACGGACGTCTTGCGGAAGGCGGCGGCCTGCCCGCCGCAGGTGAGGTGCAGGCAGAACGCGCCGCCAGCGAGGGCGCGAATTTGATGAAAGCGCAGGAAAGGGCGGATGCCCTGCGCGACGCGCTGGTCGAGCGCATCCGCGACATGCCGGACGCGATCAACGAAGTCGCCTATATCCTGCGCGCCGCATCTCCCGACGGGACGATCATGCTCTTCGGCAGGCTGCTGCTCTACAGCCTGCTGCTTTTTGCTGTCGGTGTCGTGGTCGAGCGCGAGGTATTCGGAAAACGCCTCGCACGGCGCTTCGTCGTGGACCGCGTGATGGAAGATCCGCAAGGCTATGCGCAGAAGATGCCGTTTCTGGTGTTCCGTTTCGGGATGGGGGTGCTGGGTATTCTGGTGTCGATGACGGTGGCCTATGTGCTGGGCGCGCTGATCTTCGGCCCGATCGAAGACAGCGCGGTCCAGTTCACGGTGACCCTGATCAACCTCGGCTATTTCTGTTGCCGGTTCGTCGCGGGGCTGTGGCGGATGATCCTGTCTCCCTACCTCGAGCAATACCGCATTCCCGCCCTCAGCAACCGCGACGCGCTGCGTCTGCACAGGTGGCTGTGGATATTGGGCAGTTTCGATATCTGTGCCATTCTGTTCGGGATCTGGATCGGCGAGTTGGGCCTGAACTATGACGTATACGCGCTGGTTGCCGCGACGCTTTCGGCGGTTGTGGTGGTGTTCAACATCGTGATGGTCCTTGTGAACCGGTGCGCGATTTCGACGGCGCTGCGCAACGGCAAGGAACCTGCCGAGGTCGGCTTCCTCTTGCGTCTGCTCAGCCGCGCATGGGCGCCGGTGGTGATCTTCTACGTTCTGTTTGCGTGGGTCGAACTGACAATCGACCTGATCCTCGAAAACCCGTCTTCGATCCCGCTGATCGCGGGGGCCTATGGCATCCTGATCTCGATCATCGTAGTCTACGGCGTGGTGAATTACCTGATCGAACGTGGCTTTGCCCGTGCCCGCGCTGTGCGCGCGATGCGCCACAGGCAGGCCGAGCTTGAGGCCGCCGAAGCAGAACGCCTGCACGCCGAAGCCTTGCGGATGCAAGGGGCAGAGGAGGACGGCCCCGACCCTGACGGGGAGGATCTGGCGCTGGGCGCGGGTACGGCTGCGGGCCCTCTGGCCGCGCGGATCGAACCCGCACAGCCCGTGCCTTCGGCGACCCCCGACGCCGCGCTGGCCGAAGAGGATCCGGCCGACGAGCAGATCGCGCCGGTGCGCACGCTCAACAGTTTCGAGGCGCTGGCGCGTCGCGTTGCAGGCATTCTTGCCTTCGTGGCGGGGGCCTATGCCTTCTTCTATATCTGGGACAACGATGGCGCGCAGATGGTCGAAAGCCTTGCCGACAGCCTGCTCGATATCATGGTCATCATTTTCATCGGCTATATCGTCTACCACGCCTTCCGCATCTGGATCGACACCAAGATCGCGGAAGAAGTCGGGGACGAGCAGGAGGCGGAACTGGGCGACGAGGGCGGGGGATCTTCGGCGTCGCGGCTTGCGACCCTGCTGCCGCTTTTCCGCAATATCGTGCTGATCGTGGTGGTGGTGACCATCGTGCTGATCGTGTTGATGGAAATCGGGATCAACGTCGGCCCGCTTTTTGCCGGTGCGGGGATCGTCGGCATCGCCGTAGGCTTTGGCAGTCAGGCGCTGGTGCGCGATATCTTCGCCGGTGCGTTCTTTCTGTTCGACGACGCGTTCCGCAAGGGCGAATACCTCGATGTGGGGGGCGTGAAGGGCACGGTCGAGAAAATCTCGGTCCGGTCCTTCCAGCTGCGTCACCATCTGGGTGCGCTGCACACCATCCCCTTTGGCGAGTTGCAGGTGATGACCAACTACAGCCGTGACTGGGTGATGATGAAACTGCCCCTGCGCGTGACCTACGACACCGACGTGGAGCGGGTGCGCAAGCTGATCAAGAAGCTGGGGCAGGAATTGCTGGAGGATCCGGTGATCGGGGCGGATTTCATCCAGCCGCTGAAATCCCAGGGCGTGATCGAGATGCAGGACAGCGCGATGATCATCCGCGTCAAGTTCATGACCAAACCCGGCGACCAGTGGGTCATCCGCAAACGCGTCTACGAGGAAATCCGCATCCTGTTCGAGCGCGAAGGCATCAAGTTCGCGCACCGCGAGGTGACGGTGCGCCTTGCCGACGGCAAGGCGTCCGATCTGAGCGAGACGCAGAAACGCGAAGTGGCCGCCGCCGCCCATGCATCGCTGGAGGAAGACGATCTGGCGCCCGGGGCCGGGGAGACCGGCGACGACCGCTGACCCTGCAAGGATGCGCAGGCCATTGTGCGCCGACGGGCAGGCGGGCGGCTTGAAGCGGTGCGCGCCCCCGCTAGGTCATGGCGCATCTTACTGAAACAGGGAGTTTCCAATGACCGAATTCGCTCGCCCGTCCCGCCGCCATTTCCTGATCGGCACCGCTGCCGCAGCAGGTGCCGTGACCATCCTGCCCTACGCCGCAACGGCCGCAGCCCATGCCGCCGATACATTCGATACCCCCGCTGGCAAGATCACGATTTCGCCGGTGTCGCACGCGTCTTTCGTGGCCGAGACGCCGGTCGGCGTGATCTACGTCGATCCGGTCGGTGGCGCGGAAAAATACGAAGGTATGCCCGCCGCGGATCTGGTCCTGATCACCCATGAGCATGGCGATCACTATAACCAGGACACACTGGATGCAGTTGTCGCCGAAGGGACGCAGATCATCGCCAACCCCGCGGTTTACGCGATGCTGCCCACGGCGATGCAGGCGCAGGCCAGCGAGGTCGCCAACGGCGGCACGGCCAGCTTCGAGGGTCTGTCAATCGAGGCGATCCCCGCCTACAACATCACCGAAGAGCGCAAGAATTTCCATCCCGAGGGCCGCGACAACGGCTATGTGCTGAACTTCGAAGGCTTCCGCATGTATGTCTCGGGAGATACCGAAGACACCCCCGAGATGCGTGCGCTGGAGAACATCGATCTGGCCTTCATCAGCATGAACCTTCCGTTCACCATGGATGCCAATGCCGCTGCATCGGCTGTGGCCGAGTTCAAGCCTACCTACGTCTATCCCTACCACTACCGTGGCCGCGACGGTGGCACGCAGGACCCCGAGGCCTTCGCCAAGATGGTCGGTACGGATACCGAAGTGAAGATGGGCGATTGGTACGCCCCCGGCGAGCTGGGCTGAGGTGTTTCGGATGCGCCATGGCGCATCCGACCGGCGCGGGCGCAAGCGCCCGCGTTTTTAAAGAGGATTGCCGGTTCGGCAGAGGGCGCTTCCCGCAAGGGGGGCGCCCTGTTTCGTTGGGCGGGTGTAGAGACGGGGAGAAAGGGGCCCGGGGGCCCTTGCGAGAGGCTCTGCCTCTCGCGCTCTCCGGAGTTTATCGGCAAAATGGAGACGCGGTGTGGCGCTTGGCGCGGTCAGTTGCGGTAGGGGTCGAGCGACGCACGCAGGCCATCCCCGAGGAAGTTGAACGCGAGCACCACCACGATGATCGGCAGCATGGGGATCGCGGTCCAGGGGTAGATTTCGATGCTGGCGAGGTTCTGCGCGTCGTTGAGCATCACCCCCCAACTGACGGCGGGGGCACGCAGCCCCAGACCGAGAAAGCTCAGCGCTGTTTCGCCGAGGATCATCGCCGGGATCGACAGGGTGGCGCTGGCGATCAGGTGAGACATGAAGTTCGGCAACAAATGACGGCGAATGACGCGACCGGGGCGGGCGCCCATCATCTCGGCGGCGCGCACGTATTCCTCCTCGCGCAGGGACAGGAACTTTGCCCTGACCGCGCGCGCAAGGCCAGGCCAGTCGAGAATGCCAAGGATGATCGAGATGATAAAGAAGACGGCGACCGGCCCCCAGTTCGAGGGCACCGCGGCAGAGAGGGCCAGCCACAGGGGCAGTTCCGGCAGCGAGCGCAGGATCTCGATCACGCGGTTGATGAACCAGTCCGTGCGTCCGCCGAAATAGCCCGCAAGGGCGCCGAAAAAGATGCCCAGGGTGAAGCTGACTGTGATGCCGATCAGCCCCACGGTCAGCGACAGCTGTGCCCCGTAGAGGATGCGGCTGAAGACATCGCGGCCAAGCCTGTCGGAGCCCCACAGGAAAACCGTCGCGTCTTCGGGGGCGCAGAAGAGATGCGTGTCGGAGGGGATAAGTCCGAAGAGGCGATAGGTCTCGCCCTCGCAGAAGTATTCGAGGGGCTTCGGCGTGCTGGCGTCTTCGGTGTAGCGCCAGCGGTAGTTGACCAGATCCGCCTCGGCGGTGGTGGCATAGACGAAGGGGCCGATAAAATCACCCTCGTGCCACAGGTGGATCGATTGTGGCGGATGATAGAGGTAATCGGCGCTGCGCTCGTTCGGGGCATAGGGTGCGATGAACCCCGCCACCGGCAGCGTCAGGTAGCACAATAGCAGGAACAGCCCCGAAATCAGGCCCAGCTTGTGACGGCGGAACTTGCGCCAGATGAGCACGTAGCTTGGCGCGTCGAATTCGGCACGTTCCGGCGCCGACAGGTCGCCGTGGTCTGTCCATGGCTCGGTATCGACAAAGCGGTTGTCGGGCTGGACGCTCATGTGCGGGTGTTCCCCATGCGGATCCGCGGATCGAGCAGGACCAGCAGCATGTCAGATATCATCGTGCCCACCAGCGTGAGGAACGCCACGAACATCAGCACGAACCCCGCGAGGAACTGGTCCTGACTTCTCAGGGCGGTCAGCAGATAGGGGCCGATCGTTTGCAGGCCCAGAACCACCGACACGAGCACCGACCCGGAAACCATGGCCGGCAGCAGGTTGCCGATATCCGCAACGAAAGGATTGAACGCCATGCGCAGGGGATATTTGCGCAGCATCTTCGATGGTTTCATGCCCTTCGCGATGGCGGTTTCGACGTAGGGTTTGCTGAGTTCATCCAGCATGTTGGCACGCAGGCGCTGCATCATCGCGGCTGCACCGGACGTCCCGATCACGAATGTCGGAACGATCAGGTGCACAAGGATGGATTTGACCTTGGCCCATGACATCGGCTCGCCCTCGAACTGCGGGGCCATCAGGCCGCCGATGGGCAGATCGAAGTATTTATGCCCGTAGTAGAACAGCATCAGCGCCAGCAGGAAGTTCGGCGTGGCAAGGCCCAGATAGCCCACGAAACCCGCCGTGTAATCGACCCATGTTTCGGACCGGGCCGCAGCCAGAACGCCGAGCGGCAGCGCCACCAGATAGACAAACAGCACAGCGGCCAGATTGACCAGAACCGTCAGCCACAGGGCATCGCCAACGATTTCACCCACGGGGCGGTCGAATTCGAAAGACCAGCCGAAGTTGCCCTGTATCAGCCCCGAAAAGCCCTGCGGGCCGGGGGCGAAGCCGACCCAGATCAGGTATTGCTCCCAGATCGGCCGGTCGAGCGCGTATTCCGTGCGCAGGAATTCGGCCTTCGCCACGCCCTCGGCCTGGCCGGTGGCGCGCAGTTCGGCGATCTGGTTGCTGAGGTAGTCGCCGGGCGGCAGGTTGATGATGACGAAGACCAGCACCGATACCACCCACAGGGTCAGCAGCATCGTCGCGATCCGCGACACGGCATAGCGCAGCAGCATCATTCGACGGCGGCCTGTTGCGGATCATCGGCAAAATAGAACTCGTCCATCCGGTGGATACCGAAATGCGCACCGGGATCGTAGGCCCAGACGGCCTCTTCGGGGACGTTGCGCAGCCGCCGCGAGACGACGACAGGCTGTGGCGCACCGTTGAGGATGCCGATGGCGAATTGCTGGTCGGCGTGGATATCGAGCATCTCGTTCCAGATCCCTTCGCGCTTGGCGGGATCATCGGTATGCGCCCAGTCCCAGTTCAACTGTAACAGCCGCTCGGCGGGGGGGTAGTCCGGCTTTTCGCCGAGCTCGCCCATTGTCTGGTAGTATTGCCCCCACATCGGCCAGGCAAAGAATTCCTGTTGTGTCGGCGCGACATACTGAGGGTCTGTTTCCGCGCGCGGAAGGCCGTTGTCCCATCCGTACCAGACGCCCGCCATGCTGAGGCCCGCGTAGATCCGGTTGCGCAGGATATCACGGTCGAGCGGGCGCATGATCAGCCGGATGCCCAGCTCGCGCCATGTATCGGTGATGATCGCCAGCGCGTTCTCTTCTTCCTGACGCTCGCCCGCGGTTTCCACCACGAATTCCATGGGGCGTCCGTCGGGCAGGCGGCGCAGCCCCGCGGGCGTGCGGTCTGTCAGCCCCATATCATCGAGAAGCGCGTTCGCGCGGTCCAGATCCAGCGTGCTCCACGCGTCCAGATCGGTCGGGTCGTAAAACGGGCTTTGGGGCAGGGCGCTCATCCCGCCCTCGTTGGCCAGCCCGAAATAGAGCGCGCGGTTGATCATCCGCCGGTCGATGCCGAGGCTGAGCGCGCGGCGGAAACGCACATCGCGCATGACCTCGCGCCAGACCGGATCGGCGAAATTGAGGTTGGGATAGATCGCGATCTGGCTGGCGGTCCCGTTGGCCCAGAGGTTGACGCGGTAGTTGCCGCCGTCGACTTCGCCTTTCTTGAGGATTGCCACATCGCGGAAATCCAGTCCGCGCGCCTGAAGATCGACTTCGCCCGCGTTGGCCTTCGCCGCAATCAGACCGCCGCCGACGATCCCCATCTCCACAGTGTCGATGTAGGGCAGCTGGGTGCCCTCGCTGTCGATCCGGTGGAAATAGGGGTTACGCACGAAAATGGCGCGGCTGTTCTGGTCCTCTCCGGTGACGTTCGTCCACGGTTGCAGTGTCGGCAGATCGGGATTGTCGAACTTGTACATGTTGTCGACCTTGTTGTGCAGCGCGGCCCAGCTTTTGACGCGCTCCTGCTCGATCAACGTGAAGAGATCCTCGGGATCGGCAAAGTCGAGGTGGAATTGCCTGAGGTAATGCGCGGGGCGGTAAATGAAGGGCGGGCGCGCCTGTGCCAGCAGCGGCAGAAAGCCGGGGTTGGGAGTGTCCCATTCGAAAACCACGGTGTGGGCATCGGGGAAGGTTACGGTGCCCAGCTTGCCGTCGACGATCATCCACTCGGGCGGTCCCGACGGCGTGATTTCTTCGTTCAGGGTGATGTATTTCCACCAGTATTCGAAATCCGCCGAGGTAAACGGAGCGCCATCCGACCAGCGGTGGCCGCGGCGCAGATGCAGCGTGAACTTGCGCTCGTCCTCCACGTCGACCGCGCGCAGCAGATCGGGTTGCAGCGTATAATCGGGGGCATAGCCGACAAGGCGGGCATAGCCGTAGACAACCATCTGGCGGATGTCCTTGCTGCGGCCCACGAGGGTGCGCAGCTTGCCGCCCTGCACCCCTGTCGTCCGGCCCTTCGCCACAAGATCGACGACAAGCGGCTCTTGCGGAATGCGGTCTGCCGCGGGTGGCATCGCGCCCTTGTCGATCTCGTCCGCCCAATAGGGGGTTTCCGCAACGGGCGGCTGCGCCGCTGCGCCGGAAAACTGCAGCAGCGTTGATGCCAGCGCCGCTGTCAGCAGACGCAGGCCGGGAAGTCTTGGAAGGAGGGATCGGTCAAGCATGGCACCGTACCTTATGCCCCGGTTCAAGTTCCCGCAATGCCGGTGCAGTTGCCCCGTCGAAGCGGAACCGCTCGGGCCATCCCGACGGCGCGCCCGCGCCCTTGGCGACAAGATCGAGGTCAATAGGGCGGGCGATGTCGGGTTCGGGCTGCGCCGCTATCAGGGCGCGGGTGTAGGGATGCTGCGGATTGTGGAACAACGTCTGCGGCGGGGCCTGTTCGACCACGACACCGGCGCGCATCACCGCCACCTCGTCCGCGATCCGCGCCACGACTGCCAGATCGTGGCTGATGAACAGATAGCTGAGCCCCGCGCGCTCGCGGATGTCCTCGAGCAGCGTCAGGATCTGGTCCTGCACCGAAACGTCCAGCGCGCTCGTCGGCTCGTCGCAGACCAGAAGCTGCGGATCGAGCGTCAGCGCGCGGGCGATCGACAGCCTTTGCCGCTGGCCGCCGGAAAACGCGTGCGGGTATCGAAGCAACATGTCCGGCGACAGGCCGACCATGCGGATCATCTCGGCGGCCTTTTCGCGGCGGTCGGCGGCGGTGCCGATCCCGTGGATTTCCATCGGCTCGGTCAGCGCGCCCTGTACGCGCATGCGCGGGCTGAGTGACGAATAGGGGTCCTGGAACACCATCTGCGCCTCGCGCTGGAATGCCCGTCGCACCCGTGGCGACATATCCTGCACATGGATCGGATCGGCGCCGCCGCGCGCGCGGAACAGAACCTCTCCGCCGGGATCGGGGGTTATGGCGCCCAATGCGATGCGCGCGCAGGTCGTCTTTCCGGAGCCGCTTTCGCCGACCACCGCAAGGGTCTTGCCGCGCGGCACCTGCAGACTGACATCGCGGCAGGCGACAACCTGCATCGGCTTGCGCCATCCGCCCGATTTCAACGTGAACGTCTTGGACACATCGCGGATGTCGAGAATCAGATCCGTATGGGGGGCAGGCGGCACCGGTTGCGTCTGCGCGGGTATCAGCGGCGCTGCGGCGAAAAGCTTGCGGGTGTAGCCGTGTTCCGGCGCGCCCAGCACCTCGGCCGCGCTGCCGCGCTCCATCACCCGCCCGCCGTTCATCACCACCACGCGATCTGCCATGTTGGCCACGACGCCCAGATCGTGGGTTACGAGAATCACGGCCATCCCGGTTTCACGCTGTAGATCCTTGATAAGGCCCAGCACCTGCGCCTGCGTGGTGACATCCAGCGCAGTCGTCGGTTCGTCGGCAATCAGCAGATCGGGGCGCGTGACCATGGCCATGGCGATCATCGCGCGCTGGCGCATCCCGCCCGACATCTCGAAAGGATAGCTGCGCCACGCCCGTTCCGGATCGGCAAAGCCTACTCTTTCAAATTGAGCGAGCACGCGTTTCTTGGCCTCTGCCGCAGTGATACTGCCGTGCAGGTGGAGCACTTCGGACACCTGATCGCCCAGCCTGTGCAGCGGCGACAGCGCCCGCATCGGCTCCTGAAAGATCATCGAAATGCGGTCACCGCGCAGCCCCCGCAAGGTGCGTTCCGACGCGTTCAGCATGTCGACGCTCTCGTCGCCGTGCTGAAACCGGATGCTGCCGCCGCGCAGCTGGCCGTTGGCAGGCAAAAGCCGCAGGATCGACCGGCAGGTCAGCGTCTTTCCCGACCCCGATTCGCCGACCAGCGCCAGCGTTTCCCCGCATTCCATCGAGAAGCTGACGCCGTCGACAACCGCGGGTGCGGCGCCGAATCCGATACTCAGCGATGTAACTTCCAGAAGTGGCATGAGGCCCCCGTTTCAGTGGGAGTGAACCCGATCCGCAGGCCCCCGTCCAGCCTATGTTGCGGGCGCGGCGTTCTGACCCTGCGACAGTCCGCAGGCAAGGGAGCCGGAGCGGCTGAAAGCGCGGCTCGGGCGGGTCCGAAGTTTTCCTTGCACTCGATTGGGGCAGCTTCTAGGTTCGGCAACGAAATGCGGAACGCAGTTTTACATAGCGAAATCCTGCCGGGAGGGTGGGAGCGCGACGCGCAGCGCGGCAGGATGCCGTGAAACGCGGGGGAGGGATATGACAGACCAGTCATCGGACCGGAAATTCGCCAATACCCTCGCGCGGGGGCTGGCTGTCCTGCGCGCATTCCGTGCCAGCGACAACGGTCTGACCCATGCGCAGATTTCCGAGCGGACCGACCTTCCAAAGCCGACGATTTCGCGCCTGACCTACACGCTGTGCGAATTGGGCTACCTCAGCCACGGCGGGCGCAACGACCGGTTTCGTCTTGGCCCCGCCGCGATCGTTCTGGGGGCTGTCGCCAATCAGGCGGTCCGCTTTGTCGATCAGGTGGACGAGGCGATGCAGCGGCTGGCCAATGACACCGGCACGCTGGCGCTGATCGCGGTGCGCGACGGCGACCGCATGATGCTTGTCCGCACATGGCGGCCCGAAACCGCATCGACCATTTGGCTGGAACCCGGCCACCGGATCCCGATGAACAGCTCTTCGTCGGGGCTCGCGTTTCTCGCCGCGCTGGACGACGAGCGGTTCGAGGCGCTGGAACCCTCGGACGAACTTCGTGGTTTCCGCAACGACGGGTACAGCCAGCTTGTCGGTCGCGGCTTCGCCATTGTCCCCGACGAGGCGCGCTTTGCCACGACCGTGAATGCCGTCAGCGTCCCCTATTTCGCCGAGGAGTTCGGCGAGGCTGTCGCCTTTACCTGCGGTGCGCTGCCCGAAAACCTGACGCGGGACCGGATGATGCATGACGTCGGCCCGGTGCTGCATAAACTCGTACAAGGGCTGGAACGACGTTCCGGCCGCGCGTCGGCACTGGTTCGACGCGGATAGACTTTGGAGGAAAACCTATGACCGAACCTGTCAGCTATGATACCCGCGATGGTGTTGCCATCCTGCGGATCCAGAACCCGCCGGTGAATGCGCTCAGCCAGGCCGTGCGTCAGGGCCTGAGCGACGCGATGGATCGCGCCGAGGCCGACGAGGCCGTGAAGGCCGTTGTGATCGTCGGCGACGGACGTGCCTTTATCGCCGGAGCCGACATCTCGGAGTTCGGAAAGCCGCCGCAGGAACCGTTCCTGCCGGACCTGTGCACCCGCATCGAATCCTCGCCGAAGATTGTCGTGGCCTCGATGCATGGCGTGTCGCTTGGCGGTGGGCTGGAAGTCGCGCTGGGCTGTCATTACCGCGTGGCCCAGCCGGATGCGCGCGTGGGTCTGCCCGAGGTGCACCTCGGCATCCTGCCCGGCGCGGGTGGCACCCAGCGTCTGCCGCGCCTTACTGGTGCCGAGAAGGCGGTCGAGGCGATCACGACAGGCCGCCACATCAACGCCGCCGAGGCGCTGGAGCTTGGCCTCATCGACCGGATCGAAGAGGGTGATCCGCAGGAAGTCGGCGTTGCCTACGCCATGGATCTGGTCAGCGAAGGTGCCGCGCGCCGTCCCGTGTCGGAAATGCCCGCGCCCGCCCCGATGGACTGGGACGCGACCTATGACGCGGTGCTGAAAAAGGGCCGCGGCCAGATCAGCCCGGCCACGGCGGTCCGCGCGGTACAGGCCGCGTCCGAGTTGCCGTTCGATCAGGGCATGAAACGCGAGCGCGAGCTGTTCACGGAGCTGATGGATACCGACCAGCGCAAGGGCCTGATCCATGCATTCTTCAACGAGCGTGCGGTTTCGAACCTTCCCGAACTGAAGGGTGTTGACCCGCGTCCGGTGCAATCCATCGGCGTGATCGGCGGCGGCACCATGGGGGCGGGTATCGCCACTGCGGCGCTGCTGACCGGCCTGAATGTCGTGCTGATCGAAATGTCCGACAAGGCCGCGGATGCCGCGCGCGAAAGGATCGCCGGCAACCTTGCCGGTGCGCTGAAGCGCGGGAAGATCACGCAGGAAAAGCACGACGCGATGCTGACCATCGCACTCGAGATCAGCCAGAACTACGACAGCCTGCAAGACGTCGATCTGGTGATCGAGGCGGTCTTCGAAGAGATGTCCGTCAAGAAGGAAGTGTTCGGCAAGCTCGACGCGGTGTGCAAACCGGGCTGCATCCTCGCCTCCAACACCTCCTATCTGGACGTGAACGAGATCGCGGCAAGCACGTTGCGCCCGGCGGATGTGATCGGTCTGCATTTCTTCTCGCCTGCGCATGTAATGAAGCTGCTCGAGGTGGTCGTGGCCGATGAGACGGCGCCCGACGTGGTCGCCACCGGCTTTGCTCTGGGCAAGCGGCTGGGCAAGGTGTCGGTGCGCGCGGGCGTCTGCGACGGTTTTATCGGCAACCGGATTCTCGCGGTCTACCGGACGGCTGCGGATCATATGGTTCTGGACGGCGCATCGCCCTACCAGATCGACAAGGCGCTGGTGGATTTCGGTTTCGCCATGGGCCCCTTCGCGGTCGGCGATCTGGCCGGTCTGGACATCGGCTGGGCCACGCGCAAGCGCAAGGCACCCCATCGCCACCCCGAAGAGCGTGTGCCGACCTATATCGACCGGCTGTGCGAGCAGGGCCATTTCGGCCAGAAAACCGGCGAAGGCTATTACATCTACGAAAAGGGCAAGCGCGGCGGAACGCCCAACCCCAAGGTCACCAAGCTGATCGAGGAAGAGCGCGCCGACCGCGGAATTACGCCACGTGATTTCACCGACGAAGAGATTGTCAGGCGCTATATGTGTGCCATGGTGAACGAAGCCGCGAAGGTCGTCGGTGAAGGCATCGCCAAGCGTCCGCTGGACGTCGATATGGTGCTGCTCTTCGGATACGGCTTCCCGCGCTACTGGGGCGGCCCGATGAAATGGGCCGACATCCAGGGCCTGCCGAACGTACTGGCGGACATCGAGAATTACGCAAAGAAGGACGCGTGGTTCTGGCAACCCGCCCCGCTTTTGAAAGAGCTTGTGGCCGATGGACGCAACTTTGATGATTTGAACCGTGCCGGGTCTAAGTGACCCGATGAACAAACAGAGCAACGAGAGGATATTCCCATGGATCTGAGCTATTCCGACGAAGAGAAGGCCTTCCGCGACGAGGTTCGCGCATTCCTTGACGAAAAGCTGCCAAAGGACCTTCAGGAGAAAGTCCGCGCCGGTGGCGATCTGCAAAAGGACGACATGGAACGCTGGCACGCGATCCTGAACGAAAAGGGCTGGCTGGCTCCCAACTGGCCCAAGAAGTTCGGCGGTGCCGAATGGAATGCCGTGCAAAAGCACATTTTCGAAGAAGAAGCCGCTCTTGCGCACGCCCCGCGCACCGTACCTTTCGGCCTGTCGATGCTGGCGCCGGTGCTGCAGAAATTCGGCAGTCAGGAACAGTGTGACTACTGGCTTCCCCGGATCCTGTCCGGTGAGGACTGGTGGTGCCAGGGCTATTCCGAGCCCGGCGCCGGGTCCGACCTTGCCTCGCTCAAGACCGAGGCCGTGCTGAACGACGCGGGCACGCATTACATCGTGAACGGTCAGAAAACCTGGACCACACTGGGCCAGCACGCCAACATGATCTTCTGCCTCGTGCGCACCGACAAGACGGTGAAGCAGCAGGAAGGCATCTCGTTCCTGCTGATCGACATGGACACGCCGGGCGTCGAAGTGCGCCCCATCATCCTGCTCGACGGCACCCACGAGGTGAACGAAGTCTGGTTCACGGATGTCGAAGTGCCCGTCGAGAACCTTGTCGGCGAAGAGAACAAGGGCTGGACCTATGCCAAGTATCTGCTGACCCACGAGCGCACGAACATCGCCGGTGTCGGCTTCAGCCAGGCCGGTCTGCGCGCGGTCAAGCGCATCGCGAGCCAGGAAATGGCGAACGGCAAGCCGTTGATCCAGAACCCGCATTTCGCCGCGCGTGTCGCGCAGGTGGAAATCGACCTGATGGCGATGGCAACCACCAACCTGCGCATCGTCTCGAAGGCGGCTGCGGGCACGGCGCCCGGGGTCGAATCCTCGATGCTGAAGGTGAAGGGCACGATCATCCGTCAGGAAATCAACGATCTGGCGCGCCGGGCTGCCGGTGTCTTCGCGATGCCCTTCGCGTCCGAGGCGATCGAAGGCAGCAACGAAGCACTGCCCGATCCGCTGGCCGCCGGGCCGGTGGCGTCGCAATATTTCAACAACCGCAAGCTGTCGATCTTCGGCGGATCCAACGAGATCCAGCGCAGCATCATTGCAAAAGTCACGATGGGAGGCTGATCCATGAATTTCGAACTTACAGAAGAGCGGCAAATGCTGCAGGACACGCTCCGGCGGTTCCTGCGGGACCGCTACGACACCGCCACCCGCAACAAGATCCTCGAAAGCGACAGCGGTTTTTCCAGCGACATCTGGAACGAACTGGCCGAGCTGGGCGTGATCGGCGCGCTCTTCACCGAAGAGCAGGGCGGCTTCGGCGGCAAGGGCTTTGACATCGCAGTGGTGTTCGAAGAACTGGGCCGCGCGGGCGTTGTCGAGCCTTTCCTCGACACCGCCGTTCTGGCCGGTGGCCTGATCGCCGATCTGGGCAACGACGACCAGCAGGCCCATATCGAAGAGATCATCGGCGGCGGTCTGCAACTGGCCTTTGCGCACGGTGAACCCAACAGCCGCTATGATCTGAATCGCGTCAACACATCCGCCACCGTGAAGGGCGACGAGATCGTGATCTCGGGCCGCAAGTCGGTGGTGATCAACGCCGAGAACGCCGATATGCTGGTCGTCTCGGCGCGCGAAAGCGGCGGAGAGTACGATGCCGACGGCATTTCGCTTTTCCTCGTGCCAAAGGACGCGGCGGGCATGACCCTGCAGGGCTACGCACTGCTGGCCGGTGGCCGCGCGGCGGAAGTCACCTTCGACGATGTGACCGTTCCTGCCTCTGCCCGTCTGGGCGAGGCCGGCAAGGCCGCACCGGCGATCGAAACCCGCACCGCCTACGCCAATGTCGCGCAAACGGCAGAGACGCTCGGCGCGATGGAGACAGCTTGCCGTCTGACAAAGGACTACATGCTGCAGCGCAAGCAGTTCGGTCGGCCCATCGCCACGTTCCAGGCGCTCGCGCACCGTATGGCCGATCTGCTGATCGAGCTTGAGCAGGCGCGTTCCGCGGTCATCCTTGCCGCCGGGCACCTCGAGAGCGAGCGCGGCAACCGCGAGCGCAATATTTCGGCGACGAAGAACCTGATCGGCCGCGTTGGCCGGCTGGTGGGCGAGGAATCGATCCAGCTGCACGGCGGCATCGCCATGACGCAGGAATACGAGCTTGCCCATATCGCCAAGCGCATCGTGATGGCCGACCACCGGTTCGGCGATGTAGACCACCATCTGGAGCGTTTCATTGAACTCTCCGCTGCCTGAAGAAGAAGCCTGTCTCATCCGCGATGAGACAGGCACGCAAAAGCTGGTCGGATACATCGTCGATGTGTCCGATCCGGCCCACGGAAGATGCCACCTTCTGGTGGATGAACGCCACCTGAACCGCCACGGTGCACTGCACGGTGGCATAGCGGTCACGCTGCTTGACAATGCGTCGGGCACGACTGGATCGCTGACGGTCGATGCAAGCGGCAAGGCGCCGTTTTTGACGGTGTCGATGAATACACAGTTCGTCGGATCGGGCCGCGCGGGATGGATGACGGCCACCGGCAGCATTACGGGCGGCGGCCGCAGTCTGGTCTTTATCGACGCCGAGCTGCGGCACGAAGACGGCACACTGGTTGCCAAATCAACGGGCGTGTTCAAGCGCGTCCCACAGGAGAAACTCGCATGAGTGCACGGCTCGAAGACGCGGGCGATCGGCTGATCGTCTGGAACGGAAACACCGAAAAGCGCGGCGCGCTGTCGCCCGAGCTCTATGCCACGATCCTAGAGGCCTGCGAGAAGGCCGCCGATCCGCGCATCCGGTCGGTCATCCTGACGTCGGAAGGGCCGTTCTTCTGCGCGGGCGGTGATCTGACCGTGCTGATCGCCCGTCAGGGCATGCCCGAAGAAGAGCGCCGCGCGGGTATCGAAGGCCTGCACGATGTGATCCGCGCCATGCGCAACTGCCCGGTCCCGATCATCGCCGCCGTCGAAGGCGGCGCCGCGGGGGCCGGTCTGAGTTTTGCGATGGCCTGCGACATCATCGTCGCGGCCAAGGGCGCGAAATTCGTCGCTGCCTACGTGAAGGCCGGGCTGGTGCCCGACGGCGGTCTGACCGCCCATCTGGCGCGCGCCATACCGCGGCAGTTGACCATGGAGATGTGTCTGCTGGGCCAGACCGTTTTCGCCGAGCGCATGTTCGATCTGGGCGTGGTCAACGCATTGACGGATGTGGGCGGCACGATGGATGTTGCAACAGGCTACGCAGACCGCTTTGCCGCGGGTCCGCGTGTGGCGCAGGGCATGATCCGGTCGATGGTCGCACAGGCCTACGACGGGACCGAGGCAGAACAACTCGACGTCGAGCGTGACGCGATGGGCTTTGCCACCGGCGCGCCCGAAGCGGGAGAGGGCATCGCGGCCTTTTTGGAAAAACGAGCACCGAACTACGGCTGAGACCGTACCGGGGGAGGAGATGACATGGAGCGTGTAGAGCATTTGCTGGCGGACCGCGTGGCGCAGGCCCCGCAGAACATGGCGGTGAGCGATCACAGCGGGGTCGCCTGGACCTACGCGGACCTGGACCGGGCGAGTGATGCAATGGCCGAGCAACTGCGCGGTGCGGGCGTTCAGCCCACCGACCGCGTGCTGTTGCTGGTCGAAAACTGCGCGGCGGCGGTCGCCACGCTCTATGGCGGCTGGAAGATCGGCGCGGTCGTGATCCCTTTCAACGCCCGCCAGAACGCCGCCGAAGTCGACCGTGTCGTGGCCCATGCCACGCCTGCGGCGATCGTCGCGACCTCTGCGGCGTCACCGGATGCGCATGCCCACGCCGAGCGTCTGGGCTGCAAGGAGATCTCCGGCGATTTTGGCACCATGATGCTGGTCGCGCGCGCGTCCGACCCCGATCCGGTGCTGGAGGATGTGGCGGTTCTTCTCTACACGACCGGGACGACCGGCGATCCGAAGGGCGTCATGCTCACCCATTCCGGGATGCGGTTCGGCGGAGCGGCTTCGGCGAAACTGCGGGAAATGACGTCGGATGACATCATCTATGGCGCACTGCCGATCAGCCATGTTTTCGGACTGGTGTCCGTGCTGACCGGGTGTTGTGTCGCGGGCGCGCATCTGCGGACCGAGGCGCGGTTCTCGGCGCAGAAGCTCTACGATGCGGCGATGGACGGGGTGACGATCATTCCCGCCGTCCCGCAAATGCACGCGCTGGTGATGCAATACGTCAAGGAAATGGGCCTGTCGAAGCTGGGCGCACCGAAGTTGCGCTATGTGTCCTCCGGCGGGGCGCCGCTGGATCCCGCGTGGAAACGCAAGGCCGAAGCCTTCTACGAACTGCCCCTCCAGAACGGTTTCGGCATGACCGAAACGACTTCGGGGGCATCGGCGACCAAAAATAAGACCGTTGGCACCGACGATGTGTCCGTCGGCCCCAAAACGCCCGGAACCGAACTGGCCATCGACGATAAGGCCCCGGGTGGCAATGGCAACGGAGAGGGCGAAGTGCTGGTGCGCGGGCCGCATGTGATGAAGGGCTATTACCGCAACCCGACTGAGACCGAGAAGACGCTGAGCGCGGATGGCTGGCTGCGGACCGGCGATCTGGGCAAGATCGACGCCGAGGGCAATCTGCATATCCTCGGGCGGTCCAAGGAGTTGATCATCCACGGTGGCTTCAACGTCTACCCGCCGGAGGTGGAAGCCGCGATCAACGATCACCCACAGGTGATCCAGTCGGCTGTCGTGGGCCGGACGAAAGACGGGGACGAGGAAGTGCTGGCCTTCGTTCAGGTCTCCGAAGATGACGCGCCGGACATCGAAGACCTGCGTGCATTCGTCAAGGAACGGCTGACCGCGTATAAGCGGCCCAAGCACTACGTGCTGTCGTCGTCGCTGCCCGCCGCCCCGACGGGCAAGTTGCTCAAGCACAAGATGATCGACGCATTCGCCGACCAACTGCCCTGACGCTGGGCTCCTCGCTGGCTTTCAGCCGCTCCTCGCCCCCAAGACGCGAAAGGCGCCTGTCAGACCCAGGTGCCTTCCGCGGCGGCGCGGATCGCGCGGATGTTTTCCCCGTAGGGTGCTGGATTGTCGACGGACCCGCCGCGAAAGACGGCTGATCCCGCGACCAGCACATCCGCACCGGCACCGGCGACGATTGGGGCTGTGGTCGGATCGACGCCGCCGTCGATCTCAATATGGATCGGACGGTCGCCGATCATCTCCCGCAGGGTGCGGATCTTGGCGGACATGTCGATGAATTTCTGTCCGCCGAAGCCGGGGTTCACCGTCATCACGCAGACCAGATCGGCCAGATCAAGCACATGGGCCACGGCCTCTGCCGGCGTGCCGGGGTTCAGCGCCACACCCGCCTTCGCGCCGCTGGCGCGGATCGCCTGCAGGGTGCGATGGATATGCGGCCCTGCCTCGACGTGAGCGGTGAGGATGTCGGCGCCTGCACGGACGAAATCCTCGATATAGGCATCGACCGGAGAGATCATCAGATGCACGTCCATGACGCCGCTGATGTGCGGGCGGATCGCGGCACAGGTCGCCGGACCGAAGGTGATGTTCGGTACGAAATGGCCGTCCATCACATCGACATGGATCCAGTCCGCGCCCTGCGCGCAAGCGGCGGCACATTCGGCCCCGAAGTTGGCGAAATCGGCGGCGAGGATGGAGGGGGCGATCTTGATCGCGCGGGAAGCGGACATGGCGGCGGCCTTTCGGTATGGGATGCGCGCGGTGTAGCCCAGCGGCGCGCGCGAGGCAATCGGCGAGCGGCGCGGGTCTCCTCACGAAAGCGCAGCGCGGGCGCACCCTTGCGGTTGACCTCGATGCAGCAGATGCGCAACCTTGCGCGCATAAACGGGAGGGACCGAAATGACACGACTGACACGACGCCAGACACTCGCCGGCATGACCGCGCTGGCCGCAACCGGGCTTGCCGCCCCCGCCATCGCCAGCAACCGCAAGATCACGCTGGGCGCCCTGCGCTTTACCAGCCACGCAGGCACATTCGTCGCCGCCGAGCGCAATTACTTCGCCGAGGCGGGGCTGGACGTGGAGATGAAATTCTTTCAGGCCGCACAGCCCATGGCCGTCGCCATCGCCTCGGGCGATGTCGACTATGCAGTGACCGCCATCTCGGGCGGGCTGGTATCCCTGGCCGACAAGGGCGCGATCAAGGTGATAGGCGGTGCGCTGCAGGAGGAGGAGGGCATCGACGGCCAGAAATTCCTCGTTTCCGACGCGGCTTTCAAGGCCGGGATCACGGCACCGGGCATGCTCGACGGGAAATCCTTCGGGATGACCACGGCGGGATCCTCGTTCCACTACATGGGATCGAAGATGGCGCAGGCCGAAGGCATCTCGCTGTCGTTCAAACCCTTGCAGAAGGTGGGCGCGATCATCGGTGCGCTGAAGACCGGCCAGATCGACGCCTGGTCCATCGTGCCGCATATCGCCAAGCCGCTTGCTGGCTCCGGCGCGGTGCACATGATCGGGAATGTGTCGGACTATCTGCCCGACTATCAGGTCACGACCGTCTTCACCTCGACCAAGAACGCGTCGGAAGAAGCCGAGATGACAAAGGCCTATCTTGCCGCCTACTCCAAGGGGGTCGCGGATTACAACGCCACCATGATCGCCAAGGACGGCGGCGACGCGGGCATCGACGAGATGGTCGATCTTCTGCACAAATACGTCTACACCGACCGTCCCCGTGACGAGGCGGCGCCGTCGATCATCAACGGCACCATGCGGCTGAGCGAGGGGGCGGCACTCAACGTGGCGTCGGTGCGCGACCAGCTGGAATGGTTCCAGTCCGAGGGTCTGGTAGATGCCGATATTCCGCTCGACGCGCTGGTCGATACGTCTTACGTCCAGACATCAGGCGCTTGATTTCCCGAGCATAAGCAGGAAGGCCGGGCCGCGTGCCCGGCTTTTTCATGTGGAGGACGGATGGATCTGAAATTGCACGATGTGACGCACCGCTACGGGGATACCGAAGTGCTGCGCGATGTATCTCTCGACATTCCATCGGGGCGGATCACCTGCATCGTGGGCCCGTCGGGCTGTGGCAAGTCGACATTGCTGCGCCTGCTCGGCGGGCTTGAGCGGCCCACCCAGGGCGAGGTTCTGCAACTCGGCGCGCCGCCCGAAGGGTGCCTGAACGCGCTGACCTATGTGTTTCAGGATTTCGCGCTGCTGCCGTGGCGCACCGTTTCGGGGAACGTGGAGCTGGTGCTGGAAGATCACAGGCTCGGCACCCGTGCCAAGGATATCGTGGCGGACGTGCTGGCTCGCACGCGGCTGACCGATTTCGCGCAGGCCCTGCCGAAACAGCTGTCGGGGGGTATGAAACAGCGGGTCGCCATCGCGCGGGCGCTGGCGGTCAATCCGGCGGTGATGCTGATGGACGAACCGTTGAGCGCGCTCGACAGCCAGACCCGGGAATTGCTGATGGACGATCTGGTCGGCCTGTGGACACGCGCGCCTTTCACGGCAGTCTACGTCACCCATAACCTCGCCGAGGCGGTGCGGCTGGGCCACCGGATTGTCGTGCTCTCGCGCAGGCCGGGACGGATTGCGCAGATCGTGGAGGTCGATCAGCCCCTTGCGGATCGCGGCCACGGCGACGCCGAGCTTGACGCGAAACAGGCGCAGCTTTGGTCGCTGATGCGCGACGAAGCGGCGGCAGCGGACGCGGAGTTGATGGATGTCTGAAATGCGCGCGGCGGCTGTTGGTTGGTGTTGCCTCCGAACGGGGCAGCGCGTGGACGACGGAGCACGGATAGATGGCTGAACAGGTTCCTTTCAGAGGTGGTGGCTTTGCGCCGATGCGGATCCGCGGCATGGGCTGGATCGTCTTTGTGGTGCTGATTGCACTGGCGGAATGGGGCACACGCACGGGCTGGATCTCGGCTTTGACGCTGCCACGTCCGTCGGACGTTCTGGCCACCTTCGGCGAACTCTGGCAGAGCGGGCTGTTGTTCAAACACCTCGCCCCGTCGCTGAGCAGGCTGGTCATAGGTGCCAGCATCGGGGCGGCGCTGGGCATTTCGGTGGGTGTGCTGATCGGGCTCTTCGCCTACGTCCGCGCGGGGCTTGTCCCGCTTGTCGCGGCGCTGTTCCCGATCCCCAAGATCGCGCTGCTGCCGCTGTTCGTCATCTGGTTCGGCATCGACGAGGCGAGCAAATACGCGCTGATTGCCTTCGGCACCTTCACTCCGACGGTCGTTGCCACCTATGCTGCGGTCGATAACGTCGACCGCACATTGATCCGCATGGGCCAGAGCTTTGGCTTGGGGTGGTGGTCGATCGTGCGCAAGATCGTCCTGCCGGGGGCGATGCCGGGGATCCTGTCGGGGCTGCGGATCTCGCTGACCATCGCCATCATCCTTCTGGTCGCGGCAGAAATGCTGGGCGCGGAATACGGTGTCGGGGCCTATATCCTCGAGGCAGGCTCGCTCTACGATCTCGAGCGGCTTTTCGCGGGCGTGGTGATCCTGTCTGTCCTTGGCGTTGCGGTGTCCTCCGTGATCGGTGCGCTGGAACGTCGCGTGCTGCGCTGGCGGGTCTGAGGGAACCCGCGCGGCCCTTTTGCGGTTTGCCCAGCAGACACAGCGCAGGAGAGCACGGGCATGGCGAACTACGGCAAAGGCGACAAGGTTGAATGGGACTGGGGCGACGGGACGGGGACCGGCACAGTCCAGAAGACCTATACCCGCAAAACCACCGTCAAGATCAAGGGCACCGAGATCACCCGCGATGCGTCCGAGGACGAACCTGCACTGCTGATCGAACAGGAAGACGGCGACGAGGTTCTGAAATCCTCCACAGAGGTGCGCAAGGCGTGACGCCGAGCGGGCTGGTATATTACGGCGATGACCGTCCGGGGATCGCGCGCCGCCGCCACGGGCGCGGATTTACCTATATCGCGCCGGATGGCACAACGATTGCACGCGGGCCCGAACGGTCGCGGCTCGAAGCGCTGGCGGTGCCGCCCGCCTATGAAAACGTGTGGATGTGCCCGCTTCCGAACGGGCATTTGCAGGCCACCGGACGCGACGCGCGCCAGCGCAAGCAATACCGGTACCACGCGCAATGGGCCGAGGCGCAGGCCCGCACCAAATTCGACGGTCTCACGGATTTCGCCCATGCCCTGCCGCGACTGCGCGCCCGCCTGAAACGCGATCTGGAGGAGGACGCCGGCGCCCGCACATTCGCGCTCGCGGCGGCCACCACCCTGATCGACCGCACGGCGATCCGCGTGGGCAATCCCGATTACACCCGCGACAACGGCAGCTACGGGGCCGTCACGCTGAAGCAAAAGCAAATCACGCTGGAAGACGACGGCATCCGCATGGCCTATACCGCGAAGGGCGGCAAGCGGGTGCGCCGCCACTTGCGCGACCGCACGCTGGGGCGCCTGCTGCACAAGCTGGGCGATCTGCCCGGTGCGGAGTTGCTGGTCTGGGTCGATGACGAGGGCGAGGCGCAGACCATCGGGTCGGGTGCGCTCAATGCCTATATCGCGGAGGCGGCGCAGGACGAGAGCATCACCGCCAAGACATTCCGCACCTGGACCGGATCGGTGGCCGCCTTCGAGGTGGCCGAGCGCGGGGCCGCCACGATCAAGTCCATGGCCGAGGCGGCAGCGGAGCGTCTGTCCAACACGGCGACGGTGGCGCGCAACAGCTATATCCACCCCGATGTCATCGACCTCGCCGGCGCGGATCCCGTCGACGGTTTCGACGCGGGCCGCTCGGGTCTTCGCGCGTCGGAAAACCGTTTGCTCGGCTACCTAGAGCGCTGACCATGCGCCGGCCGCCGCCCGCCGTGAAAGGGCCGGATCGGACTTATAGGACATAAGTATTGACCTAAATCCCGCGCCGTGCATTCTGCGTGCAGGCTTTGGGAGGAGCGACATGGATTGGCAGCAGATTTTCGCCACGCGGACCACGCGCATGAAGGCGAGCGAGATACGCGAATTGCTCAAGCTGCTGGACCAGCCCGATATCATTTCCTTCGCCGGCGGCATCCCCGATCCGGCGCTTTTCCCCGCCGAGGCGTTCCAGAAGGCGCTGGGCGACGCGCTGACCCATAATGCGGATGCAGCACTCCAGTATTCGGTATCCGAAGGCTACGGGCCGCTGCGCGATTGGATCGCAGCCGAAATGGGCCGCTTGGACGTGCCCTGCACGCGGGACAATATCCTGATCACCTCCGGTTCGCAGCAGGCGCTCGATTATCTGGGCAAGCTCATGCTCAGCCCGGGCGATACGGCGCTTGTGGGATGGCCCACCTATCTTGGCGCGCTGGGCGCGTTCAACGCCTACGAGCCGCGCTATGACAAGCTGGACCCGGAAACCAACCGGGCGGCAGAAGACTATGCGCAGGCCGCCGCGCCGGGGCGCGTCAAGTTTGCCTATACCTCGGTGGATTTCGCAAATCCCACCGGCCGCACCCTGACCGGCACGATGCGCGAGCGCCTGCTCGACCTCGCCGAGGAGTTGGACATCGCGGTGATCGAGGACGCGGCCTATCAGTCGCTGCGCTACGATGGCGAGGCGCTGGCACCGATCCTCGCCCGCGAAATCGCCCGCAAGGGCGACATCGATGCGTGCCGGACGCTCTACTGCGGATCGTTTTCCAAAACGCTTGCGCCGGGCCTGCGTGTGGGGTGGGTCTGCGGCGCGCAGGATGTGATCCAGCAGATGGTCTTGCTGAAACAGGCGGGCGATCTGCATTCCTCGACACTGAACCAGATGGCCATCGCAGCGGTGGCCGAAGCGCAGTTCGACAGCCACGTCGCGCGCATCCGCGCGGCCTATCGCACGCGGCGGGACGCGATGCTTGCGGCGCTGGAAGAGCATATGCCCGAAGGCGTGACATGGACGCGCCCCGAAGGCGGCATGTTCATCTGGCTGACCCTGCCACAGCACATGCGCGGCGATGAATTGCTGGCCCGCTCTCTGGAGACGGAGCGCGTGGCCTTTGTGCCCGGCCATGCGTTTTTCGCCGACGGATCGGGTGCGAACACGATGCGGTTGAGTTTCAGCCGCACGGATGCGGATGCCATCGCGCAGGGCATTGCCCGTCTGGGACGACTGATTTCCGCCGCTTGAATGCGGGGCGATTGCGCAGCGCCGCCGCGGCCCTTAAATAGCGCTCATGAGACATGCCCTTGCCCTCGCTCTATGCTCGGTTGCGGCCCCGCTGGGGGCGCATCCGCATATCTTTGTCGATACCGGACTGGAAATCATTCTCGATGACCGCAACCGGGTCACCCATATCCGCGTGACATGGGAGTACGATGAACTTTACAGCCTGCTGATCACCGAGGATCTGGGTGTCGACGACGACTATGACGGGGTGCTGTCGCCGTCGGACCGCGAGGCGCTGACCGGTTTCGATGCAAACTGGATCGAAGGCTACAACGGCGATCTGGTGGCAACCCTCGGAGGCGAGCCCCTGTCGCTGTCCGGCCCGATGGAGCCAACGGCGGAACTGACGGACGGCAAGATCGTCACGACCCATCTGCGCGCGGTGGAAGGCGCACCCCAGTTGCGGGCGCCGCTGGTCCTGAAACCCTTCGATGCTACCTATTACACGGCCTACGAGGTCGGCAGGCCCGTGACGGTAACAGGGCAGGCCGCCTGCGACATTGATCTCGACCCGCCCGACATGGAAGCGGCCCTTGCCATGACCGAAGACGACCTTGCCCAGATCCCCGAAGATCCCGAACGCGCCGAGGCGATGGGGTTCGGCGATATCGGTGAAAGGTTCGCCACCGAGGTGCGGGTGACATGCGCCACGTCCTGATCCCGACGCTTCTGATCCTCGCCGCCGCCACCCTCTGGTTCTGGTGGGCGGGCGGTGTCGATGCGCTGGCAGCCTGGGCAGGGGCCGAACAGCGCGGTTTCCAGAACGCCATGGCCAAGACCCTGCGCGCGCTGCGTGGCGGAGAGCCGGGTGCTCTTGCCGTGCTGCTGGGCAGTGCATTCGCCTACGGATTTTTCCATGCCGTGGGGCCGGGGCACGGCAAGCTTGTGGTCGGTGGATACGGCATGGCGCAGGACGTGCCGGTGGTCCGGCTGTCGGTCATCGCGCTGCTGGGCAGTCTGGGGCAGGCGGTCACCGCGATCGTGCTGGCCTACGGCGGGCTGTGGATCCTTGATCTCGGGCGGGACCGGATGATCGACGCCGCCGAAAACGCGTTCGCGCCGGTCAGCTACGCCCTGATTGCGGCCATCGGTATCTGGCTGGCGGTGCGCGGTCTGCGCGGGCTGCGCCGCCAGAGCAGCTTTGCCGATCATGCGCATACGGGCGCGGATGACATCTGTTCAAGCTGCGGTCACCGCCACGGGCCGACCCTGCAGGAGGCGCAGGAAGCCACAGGGCTGCGCGACGCGCTGGTTCTCATCGGCGGCATCGCGATCCGGCCCTGTACCGGCGCGCTCTTCGTGCTGATCATCTGCTGGCAGATGGGCATTCCGCTGGTCGGCGTCGCGGCGAGCTTTGCCATGGCCATTGGCACTGCAACGGTCACGGTCGCTGTCGCGGCGGCCGCGCGCGGTGTGCGCGGCGGGCTGCTGAGCGGGATAAGGGGGGCGGCCAGCCTGATCTGGATCATGCCGCTGGTCGAGGTTGCTACCGGCCTTCTGGTCACCGTGCTGTCGCTGATGCTGCTTCTGCGCGCCCTTCAGTAGATCGCGTTATAGCGGATGATGATCGGCGTCAGCGTGATCAGAAACAGCGCCGGCAACATCAGCATCGACATCACGCCCGACATCTGGACCGGCAGGCGGTTCGCCTTTTCCTGTGCCGCCAGTTCGCGCATCTCGCGCATTTCGGCGGCGTAGGTCTTCAGGGCGGAGGTCAGGCTGGTGCCGAATTGCAGCGACTGGACGATCACAAGGGCAAAGGATTTCGCTTCGTCGATCCCCATCCGGTCCGCCATGTCGAATAGCGCCGTCTCGCGGTCGCGTCCGGCCTGAACCTCGATCTGGAGGAGCAGGAATTCATAGGCCACTTCGGGCGCCACGCGGGTCAGTTCGTGGCCCACGCGGTTGATCGCGGCGTCAAAGCCCAAACCGGCCTCGACCGAGATCTGCACTAGATCGAGCGCGTTGGGAAAGGCTTCCCTGATCTTGGCCTGGCGCGCCTTTATCCGCGATTTCAGCCAATATCCGGGTCCGTAGAACCCGACAGCCGTGCCTACGGCAGCGATTTGCAACAGGCGCAGCGGCGGTGTGGCGTTCAGGCTTTCAACGATGCTTTCGGGCAGCACACCCGCGCGCGCCAGCGCCACTGTCCCGAAGACGGCGACGGGCGTTACCAGCGCCAGAAACAGCCGGATCAGGAAGAAGATTTCCACGATATCGGGCCGCTCGAACCCCAGCTTGCCCAGCTGGAAACGGATCTGCATCCGCTCCGAGGGGTCTTCGGGGATCAGCGCCTTTTTCCATCCGCTTGGCGCCACTTCGTCGCCCTTTGTCAGCGGCACGGCCTTTTCGTGCGTTGCCTCGCGCATCGAGGCGGCCAGAGCGCGCACGCGGTCGGCGGTGCGGTCGCGCATGGTCCAAAGCCCGATCACACCGAAGAGAAGCAGCAACACGGCAAAGGCCACACAGTAGAGAATCAGCGTCTCGGGGCTGCCCAGCGCGTCAGGCGTGGCGAAGTTGGAAAGATCGAACATCGTATCAGACCTTGAAATTGACGAGTTTGCGCAAGGCCAGAAAATTGCCGACGATCAGGGCGACGATCAGGAATGCGATAGGTTTGAAGATCGGATCGTCGCTGACATCACTGTAGTAATCGGGGGCCGTCAGCGACGTGGCGATGTAGATCACCACCGGCAGGGCCGACAGCAGATAGGCCGATATGCGCCCCTCGGACGAGATCGCCTTGATCCGGCGCCGCATGACAATCCGGTCGCGCACCACCTTGCTGAGCGTGCTGATCATCTCGGCGAGGTTGCCGCCGGTGCCGTGCTGGATAGAGATGGACACGGACAGGTATTCCACGTCCTCGTGGCCCGTGCGTTCGGCAAAGTCGCGAAAGGCGTCCGTCAGGTAATCACCGTGGGCGACCTGCTCCGACAGGGTGCGGAATTCGCTGCCGACGGGATCGGCCATGGTGCGCCCGACGTTCGCGATCGTCGCGTTGATGGGGTGGCCGACGCGCAGTCCGCGCATCATCAGATCCAGCGCATCCGGCAATTGCTGCGTCAGCGCGTCCAGGCGTTTGTTGCGGCGGGCCTTCACGATTTGCAGCACCGTCAGGCCCGACAGGACAAAGCCCGCGGGCACGGCAAGGAGTGGCGTGATCAGAAACGACAGACCCGCCGCGAGGATCACGCCACCGGCGATGGCCCACAGCGCCACGAGTGTTGCCTTGCCCTCCATATCGGCCTGCCGCAGCAGTAACGGCAGGTTGCCGACCAGCGGCAGGTTCAGGCCGGGATCGCTGCGCCCGGTCGATTTCACAAGCGCGGCAGCGGCGTCGCTGGCGCGTTCGGGCCGCATGGATTTGATCCGCTCGGCGCGCTTCCTCTCTTCAGCGTTTTCCGGGGCCAGCATCAGCCGCAGCGCAAGCGTGGCAAGGATCGTGCAGCCAACCGCGCTCCACAAAACGAGAGTTGTGAATGACATGGCTTCCATCACGCAGCGCCCGCGCCGGGGGCGAAGGCATCGGCGGCAAGAGGCACACCCGAGGCCATCAGGGCTTCGAAACATTTCGGGCGGATGCCGGTTGCCATCATCCGTCCCTTGACGTTGCCGTTCTCATCGACACCCATCTTCTTGAAGACGAAGATGTCCTGCATCATGATCGTATCCCCTTCGAGCCCGACGATCTCGGAAATGCTCATCACCCGGCGTGATCCGTCTGACAGGCGGTTCAGCTGCAGGACCAGTTGCAGGCCCGCGGCAATCTGGTAGCGCACGGCCTGCATCGGGAAATCGCTGCCGATCATCGTGACCATCTGTTCCAGGCGGCTGACCGCGTCGCGGGCCGTGTTGGCGTGGATGGTGGTCATCGACCCGTCGTGGCCGGTGTTCATCGCCTGCAGCATGTCGAATGCCTCGGCGCCGCGTACCTCGCCGACCATGATCCGGTCTGGGCGCATGCGCAGCGCGTTGATCAACAGGTCGCGCTGGTTGATCATCCCCTTGCCTTCCGCATTCGCAGGGCGGGTTTCCAGCCGCACAACGTGTTCCTGTTGCAGCTGCAGTTCCGCGGCGTCCTCGATCGTCACCATCCGCTGGCGCGGGTCGATGAAGGCGGACATGGCGTTGAGCATGGTGGTTTTGCCCGACCCTGTCCCGCCCGAGATCAGCACATTCATCCGCCCTTTGACGGCCGCTTCGAGAAACAGCGCAGCGGGTTTCGACAGGGCCCCGTGTTCAAGCAGCTTTGCCATATGGAGCGGTGTCTTGGAGAATTTGCGGATCGACAGCGACGGCCCGTCGATTGCGCAGGGCCGGATGATCGCGTTCACGCGGCTGCCGTCCTCGAGACGGGCGTCGACCCAGGGCTGGCTTTCGTCGATCCGCCGCCCGATGGACGACACGATCTTGTCGATGATGCGCAGCAGGTGACGTTCGTCGCGAAACGACACATCCGCCCGCTCCAGCAGGCCGCCGCGTTCGATAAACACATGATCGGTACCGTTCACCAGAATATCGCTGATCGACGGATCGGCCAGCAGCGGCTCGAGCGGGCCAAGACCCAGCACTTCGTCTAGCAATTCGTCGATCAGCGTCTTGAAGGTCGCGGAGGGCATTTGCGTGCCATTCGATTTCAGGTGGTTCGCCGCAAGGGTCGAGATTTCGCGGCGCAGATCGTCGCGGCTGACCTGGTCGAGCATCGTGAGGTTCAGCTTTTCGAGCACAAGTTCGTGCAACGCGGATTTCAGCGCCGTATTGGCAGATCGCTCCGGAGCTGCGGGTGCGGGCGCTTGCGCGATCGGGGCAGGGCGCGGCTCTGGCGCAGGTGCGACAGGTTCTGGCTTCGGCGCTTCGGCGCGCGGGATGGCAGGGGCGATGGCCGCCTCCGAAGGCGATGCCGCTGGCTTGAAAGTGCGGCGCGGGGCCTCTGCGGTCGACTCTTTGAATGCTCGAAACATGGGGTATCCTCTTGCTCTACGGCGTTCAGCGGGCCGGTTTGGCGGATTGGGCGAATACTGCCTCCGCGAGTTTCGCGATGGCCTTGGCAACGGCGGAGCGTTTGGCACCGGTCTGGATCGGAACACCCAGATCGGTCGCACGGCGCGCGGCACGGGGGTCCGCGGGGATCCAGTGCTCCAGCGTGCGGCCCAGAAGTGCCTCGCACTCCTTGAGAACCGACGACCTGACCACCGGTTTCCTCTGCTGGTTGACCACCACGCGGACCGGCAGGGTCATGTGCTCTTCTCCGATCAGGTCGATCAGGCGCCGGGTGCGTTTGATGGCCGGAAGGCTGGTGTCGGTCACGATCAGCGCCTCGTCGGCCCGTTCAAGGACCGGATCGGTCCATTCGGTGATCGCTTGCGGAAGGTCGAGAACGATATGGTCGTAGCGCGCCTTCAGCGCGTCCAGCAGCCGCGCGATATCCTCGGCGTCGATCGCTGTCAGCGGCGCGAACACATCCGGTCCGGTCAGCACGTCCACACCCGATCCGTGCGGCGCCATTGCCGTCTCGATGAAATCGCGGCTGGGCCGTTTGGCACCGCGCAGCCATGCCGAAGCCTCCGCACTGTCGGGCAGATCGAGCGCGAGCGACACGGCGCCGTTCTGGATATCGAGATCGACCAGCGCCACTGTGCCGCCCGTTTTGCGCTGCGCCTGCGCCACGGCAAGGTTGACCGCAAGCGTCGTCGCCCCCGCGCCGCCACGCGCGCGAAGGAACACGACGAGCTTTCCCTTGGTGATGCCGCGCGGCTTGCGCGTGGTCGTCCGGGCCGTGACGCTCATTTCCGCATCGTCGGGCAGATCGTCCACGGCATCCGGTTGCGATACGGGCTGCGCGGCGACAGGGCCGGTGTCCGCCGGTGCCAAGTCCGGTGTCGCGTCCGGCAGCGGCGTTTCGGCGGTGGGGTCGGTCGCGGGCGGCACGGACGGCGCGGCGTGGGGCGGCGCTGCCGGCTCTTCCTGCACGCCGAATTCGACGAATTCGATCACGCCCGCCTCGCTCAGGCTCTGGCGGGTTTTCTGGTCGATGGGGCTGCCGATCACGGCGATGCACGCGGGCCGCCGCGCGGTGCGCAGGGCAAGGCGGCGCAGCGCATCGAGATCCGACTGCGGGTCGCTGTCGATTTCGAATACCAGAAAATCCACGCGTCCGTCGGCAAGTTCGGAATCGTCCATCGTCTCCACAAGGGTCTGTTGCAGGACACGGCCGCGCACCTGTGCGTCCTGCATCATTTCAGCCCGCAGCGCCTCTCCTATCGATGCGGTGCGCGCGACGATCAGCGCGCGGCTGCGCGGGGCAGGCTCCTGCACGACCTCCGACAGGCGGGCTTCGATATCGTGATGGGCGAGTGTCATCTGACGTGCTCCTATCTGATGGTTTCGGCGGGAAGTGACGCGCTCATCGAGGGAAAGACAAAGCTTTCCCCGAGGCTTTGAGCGCCCGTGGCACCGGCGGCTGTGGCCAGCGCGCCGAGAGGTGAAATGAAATCGAATTGCAGGTCCGTCAGTTCCACGGTCACGATCGGCGTGTAGTAGGCGCCGACACGGTTCAGCGCGGGATCGTAGCTGTAGGTGAACGACAGGTTTTCGGGGGTCGCGTTGGATGGCAGCAACGGAGCCACTTCGGACCAGATTGTCGCGACTGTCGGATGGTCCAGCGAGCCGGTGCACGTCTTGGCCGGGGGCCTTGTGCACAGGCTGGTGAACTCTGTGCAGCGCGTTCCGTTGGGGATCGTCAAGGCCAGTCCGCCCAAAGCGCCACGGCCGTTTCCTTCGGGAATATCGGGGCAGACCGCTGGGCGCACCACAGCCATGCGGACCGCGCGTTCGGTCGCCTTCTCGGCCATCACATTCGAAAAGCTCAGGCGCGCAAAGTCGATCAGCCCGAAGAGGATCAACAGAAACAGGCTGGTGACCACGGCGAATTCGATCAGCGTCGATCCATCCTCGTCGCGCAGGTGGCGTGCTATGGGGCGGGGCAGGCGGATCATGATCCGATGATCCTTGCACTGTCGCGGATCGTCGTGGTGACAGAGGCGTTCGTCACCCCCGCAAGCGCAAACAGGCCGCTGAAGGGATAGTCGATCAGCAAGGTCGCGGTCACGGTTGCCACAGCGGCATCGCCGCCGCGGTACTCTCCGCTGCTGCATGTAAGCTCGGAGCGGACCGACGACACCTGAACCGCAACGGGGAATACGCTTTTGCCCTGCCGGTCTTCGCGGACGATCTCGGCCAGTCTGTCGTCCCATGATTCGACCGCCGATGCGCCCCCCGGTGCCGCGCAGGCATCCGCGTCCACCACCCGGCTGAGGTAGCGCGTTGCGTCACGCACACCGGTGATCGCGGTCTGGTAGGACCAGAACGTGCGCGCGCCCTCGACCGCAAGGCCGAGGACAAGCATGAACATCGGGAACAGCAGCGCGAATTCGACCAGCGCTGCGCCGTCTTCGCGCCGTGCGAAACCTATGACAGGGCGGCGGATCAATCGACCAGCCTCACCACATCGCGGATATCTGTATCGAGCGTACCCTTGCCGCCATCGTCGCATCCGCTGCCAAGACAGGCAGAAAGCTCGAGCTCCAGCTTGCCATTGCGCATGGGGTTCAGGGCGAATGCCTCGAAATACTGGACGACGGGCGCCTTTACACCGGCTTTGACATCCACGTTCACGCAGTCGATCGCCGCCACGACCATGACGCGCCGTGAGGTATCCAGAGTTTCCTGCGGGGCGCACATGTTGCCGATCAGGCTGTCGACCACGTCATCGACCGTTCCAAGCAGCCCGCCGATCAAACCGCCGCCGCCATCCCCTCCGGCGGAAACCTCGCCGTAGGCCGCGATTTCCGCCTCGTAGAACTCCAGCCGCGTTTCGGCCTCGGGAAAGGGATCGTTGCCGTCGTAGTAGGTGTCGACATAGGCGGTGCGTGCCAGTTCCCAGTTGCCATTGCCGATCACGCCGCAGGTGCCAGAGCCAAGGCAATCGTCCGTCGGCAGGCCCGCATCCTCGGTGCCGGGCACGAACTCGCAGACGCCTCCCTCAAGGACACCTTGCAGAATGTTCGGGGCGCCTGCGAAGTCGTCACCGACGAGGTCCGAGGCGAGGCCGGAAAACTCACCGAAGCGGGTGTTGATCGCGTCCGACAGATCACTGCCGTCGATGTCGACACCCAGCGACAGATCCAGACCGCCACGCCCGAAACAGGCCGTCTCGGGCCGCCGGGATGCGCCAAGGCATACGGCAAGCTCGCGCCCCAGAAGGCCCGCGCAGAGCCCCAGGCCGTTCACCGAATGCGAGATTGAATTGACGATTCGGGTGCTGCCGGGAATCATCTGGTCGAGGCCCAGCTTCGCGTCGAGCGAAACCGACCGTCCGACCAGAGCATCGGCCTCCACATCCAGAAGCGGCAGGCACATCGCGATGGGCGCGACATTGCAGGCTTCCTGTTCGAATGTCGCTGCCGCACGGGCCGTGGTGCTGTTTGTCATCGTGTCATGGCCCGACAGGCTTGCGAATACCGCGTCAAGGCCCAGCGGCACGTCGCGGTCCGCGACGGTCACATCGACGAAACGTGCGTCAAAGGGGCTGGTGGTGACAAGCGAAGGGTCGCGGGCAAAGGTGCCGTCGCGGGAGGGTTTATAAAAGGTAACCGTCAGATCCGTCGCGCCGGAGAGCGTCTTGCTGCCGGAGGCAAAGGTCTGGGTGTCGGTAATCAGCGCGTTGGCCGCGCCCTGCGCACGGGTCAGCGCATCGGGGGCCCCGTCCAGTTCGGCGGCGGCGGCAAGTGCGGCGCTGTCGGCATAGGACTGAAGCTCGGCCTGTGTCGTTCCGAGGCGCCCGATGTCGAATATCATGCCCAGCAGCCCCAGGAATACCACAAGCGAGACGGCCCAGAGGACCATCATGCTGCCATCGTCGTTCTGACGGTATTTTCCAAAAGCGCGGGTGAGCGACATCTTCAACCTCTACATCTTCAAAGAAGTGAACCCGCCACGCCGGTGGGGCGCGGCGGGTCCGATGGTGGGGGAGGGCGCATGGGCCCATCACGTCCTGCGGGCTTAGGTCGTGCCGCCGGTGCTGCCGGTTGTGTCTGTTTCGGTGCCGCCTTCGATGCTGTTCAGAGCGCCGGATGCCTTGCCCATGGTGGAGCTGACATCGCCGCTGAGGGTGAGCAGCGCACCCGCGCCGAGTGTCACGGCGAGACCGAGTGCGATCCCGTACTCGACCAGTGTTGCGCCTTCTTCGTCGCGGCGCAGTTTCGCCAGAGCGTTCTTGAGTTGCAGTGCCATAGTTTGGTATCCTTCATAACCAGTACGTTGTGTTCGGCGAGGGGGCCCGCCTGTGAGTTGTGGCTCCCACAGGGCGCCGCCAATGAGATTAAAATTATCGTTAATAATTATTTGACACATCATTCAGATGGATGATGCTTTGGGACCATTTTGGGGCAATGCGGGGGCGAAGAGGTCCGGTTTTCAACTGCTGCGAGAAGATTGTTTCGTGACTGATGGCGGCAGTTGAGAGGTCACAGTATTATTAACGCAACATAATTGCGCTCTTTCGTGCAGTTTTGTGGAAACTCTTGGCGATATCCCGCTAGATTGTAAAAATCGAGAGAGTAGTTTTTGCCGGTGAGGAAACAGTTGTGCCGCGTAGCCATGTCAATGACCGGTCCAATTTGGTCCCGTTTCCCGGCGCAAGCGATACACACGCCCGTATTGCCAGCGCGCTGGCGCTGGTGACGGACTGGAATGCGGCACTGTCTGGACACATCTCCCTTCAGGATGTGCTGGCGCTTTATGCCCGGATCGAGGGCGCCGCGCAGGTCTCGCTCATGCGCTACAGCCGTGGCAAGGTCCTGCCCGTCGCGACGGCGGTGGGGGCGCTGGGCGATCCAGACACAGGCACATGCGGCGGCTTTCTGCGCGCCGCCCTTCTTCAAAAGGGGTTTTCCGCGAACGCCGCGGATGTCCTGCACCTGTCCGAGGTAGAGAGTGATCCGATGTTCGCGCCTCTTGTGACGGCGGGCGACTGGCGAAACATCTCAGGGGGTACGGAAGTACGCATTATTGTGCTCGAAAGCACCTCGGTGCAGCTCGATACACTTGAGGTTGTGTTTGCCGACACGGTCAAGGACTGCCCCGATCTTCCCTCGGCGATGATTGCGCAGGCGCTTGCGGATGCCTGGACAGTGCGGGCCCCCGGCCTGATCAGCCGCGCGATCCGGAATTTCGGGCGCACCCGCGCAAGCGCGGCCTCTGGCCAGACGGGGGGTATTCTGGGAATACAGAACCGCTGCGGGCTCAGCCGCTCCGAGCGGCGGGTCTGCCAGATGCTCGCCGCCGGCGGAAAGGCGCGCGACATCGCGGAAAGCCTGCGGATCTCTATTCCTACGGTGCGCACGCATCTGCGAAACATCTACGCAAAGACCGAAACATCGGGACAGGTTGAACTGCTGGCCGCGATTGCGTCGGAAAGAGACGCGGCCGGGTGAGCGGAACAGACCTGTTATCGTGGATACCGGTGCCGGTATTTCTTTACCTTATATATACGGACCTGCGGTATCTCAGGATTCCCAACCGGGCACTGTTTGTCCTGTTTTGCGCATTGGCGTTGGCCCATCTGCCGACGCTGGCGCCTGCGGACATACCGCTGCGTCTGGTCGGGGCAGCGGCGGTTTTCGCACTCGCCTTTGCGGCATTTTACACGGGAATGCTGGGAGGCGGCGATGTAAAGATGATATCTGTTGTCATGCTCTTCGTGCCCTTGCAGGACATCGCCGCATTCGCGCTCGCGCTGTCGGTCTCGGTCATTCTCAGCCTGAGTGTGATAAAAATATTACGGCGCTCAAGAAGCGTAAAGGCCCTGCAGTGGCGGGCATTCAATGACGCTAAAAGACTACCGCTGGGTCCCGCAATCGCGATTTCCTCCATGATTTATGGGCCGCTCGGCGATTTCGCGATCTCGAAGCTGGGTGCGGGTGGATAACGCAGGGGAAAGGACTGATTTGAAATGAACGCAGCGCATCGCGGTTCGCCAGCACTCGTCCGTTTATCTTGCTGAAAATGCAAAATCATGTCTCAACTTATAGGCGATTAGGATAACCTGTGATAGTCAGTGAAGCCCGGGGAAAAGCACCCCGCAAGCCACAAAGGGCGTCAAGAGTGTCCAAGCGTATCGGTCTGATTGCAGTTGCCGCATGCCTGTTGCTGAGTATTGGTGCCTTCTTTCTTGCGCGGAAGGCCGAAATGGCGAGCGCAAACCACCAGTTCCGCCAGATTGCATCCGAGAACAAAAGCAGCATCGAGATGCGGCTTGGCGATTACAGCGCGGTTTTGGCGAGCGTCGCCACCTATCTGAGCGTCACCGAAACCGTTTCGCTGCGCGACTACAACGAATTCATCGGCGGCCTGAATATTGAAGAACGTTATGAAGGCATCCGCGGCATATCCTTTGTCCGGGCGGTCAGCGATGCGGGTATTCCGTTTCTGGAGAAGGGGCTGTCGGCTGAATACGAACGCGATATCCGCGTTCACCCCAATACCGGAAACAGCGAACGCTTCATCCTGTCGCGGATCAGCCCTCTTGCCGGAAATGAAGCGGCAATCGGTCTCGATCTCACCTTCGAGGAAGGGCGCAGGCGCACACTGAACGAGGCGCGCGCAACGGGTGAGGTTATGATGTCGCCGCGCATCGCGCTGGTGCAGGACGAGAAACAGCAGATCGGTTTCATCCTCGTGCTGGCAGCCTACGAGAGCGGATCGCCCGCATTCGGTGCCGATGACGACACAGGCGACTTCCTTGGATGGGTCAATGCGCCTTTCGTGGCCAAGGAGCTCTTCACCGTAGCTTCCTCCGCCGCGGCGCCCAATTACCATTTAAGGGTCTATGACAGAGAAGACATGCGCTCGGACGCGTTGGTCTACGACAACGCCCCGTCGCTGCCGCACGACGGCATCTTTTCGCAAAAATTCTCGCTGATGATCAACGGCCAGCCGCTTTTTCTCAGCTATTCCAGCACGCCCTTTTTCGATGGCTCTGTCATAAGCTATGTGCCCTACCTGCTTGCGCTGCTGGGGATCAGCATCGCGGCGCTTGTTGCTGTTATCTTCAAGTATTCGGACCTGCGCAGCACCGCCTTGAAGGAAATCGCCGAAACACGGGCGCGGCAGCTGGGGGCCCGGGAAGAGGAAAACAGATCGCTTCTGGAAACGACCCTGTCGGCGGTGATGATCCTTGACGGGGATGGGCGGATCAAGATTTCGAACGAAGCGGCGAACGAGATGTTTGTAGCCTCGCACGAGACCTTGGATGGGCGCGATTTCGGCGACCTTGTCTCGCTCAAACCCGGCAGGCAGCGCAAGGACGGCTTTAACGCCGAAGGGACCGGGCCGGAGGGAGAGCGGCTGTTTCTCGATGTCGAGACGAACAGTTGGAAATCCGCCGATGGGGAAAGCAGGATCACCGCGATTGTCCGCGACGTGACCGAAACCATCAAGGCCCGAAACGAAGTGGATGCCGTGCGGCGGCGCTACGATCTTGCGCTCGGGGGGGCGGAAATCGGTATCTTCGAAATTGATCTGTCGACGGGGAAATCGGTGGTTTCCGAGACGTGGCACAAGATCATGGGCACCGAGATGATCAAAGAGCACTTCGACCACCAGGAACATTTCATGAGCCGCGTGCATCCGGAGGACCTGCCCGCCCTTCTGGAAGCCGACAGGCGCTGCATCGAGGGTGAGACGGCGCGCACCATGGCCGAATATCGGATCCGCTTCGGTGAGGAATGGCGCTGGATGTATTCCGATGCCATCGCCATCGAGCGCGACGAACGTGGCCATGGCACGCGTCTGGTCGGCACACAAAGCGACATTACCGAAATCCACCGCGCGCGGAACGCGCTGGAGCTGAGCGAAGAGCGGTTCCGGCTGGTTCTGGCGGACGCACCGGTCGGCATGGCATTGCTGGACGGGGCCGGTAACTTCAAGGATGCGAACATCGCGCTCGAAAAGCTGTGCGGCTACAGAAAAGAGCAGCTTCTCGAAGACATGAAGATCAGCGATCTGGTTTCGGAAGCTGATTTCAAAAAGATTCACGACGATGTTGCCGTCATGCTCAAGGAACGCAAGAAAACAGCGTATTCCACGCAGGCCATGCTGAAATCGCGCAGCGGGGAAGTCCGCTGGGGGCTGATCAATGTCAGTTGGACCTTTGACAAGAACATCGGCGAGAACGTGTTCATCGCGCAGATCGTAGATATCTCGGACCAGAAGAAGGTCGAACAGATCAAGAGCGAATTCGTCGCCACGGTCAGCCACGAATTGCGCACGCCGCTGACATCGATCAAGGGCGCACTGGGTCTGTTCAGTGCGACCGAGGCGCGCAACCTCGGCGATGCCGCCGCGCGCCTGATCCAGATTGCGCGGGTCAACGCGGATCGCCTGTCGATGATCGTCAACGATATCCTCGATCTGGAAAAGATTTCGTCGGGCGAGGTCGTGTTCGAGATCCAGAATACCAGCCTCGGCGAGATCGTCACATCCTCTGTCAGCGAGATGCATCCCTTCGCGGTCCAGCATCACAACACGCTCGAGGTCGAGGCACCGGACGGTGATCTGGTCGTGCACATCGACGCGAATCGTACACGGCAGGTTCTGGCGAATCTGATCTCGAACGGGTGCAAGTATTCCGATCCCGATACCCCCGTTGTCGTGCGCTACGAACGGCTGGCAACCGAAGCGATCATTTTTGTGCGCAACCTCGGCCCGGGCATTCCCGAGAGCTTCCGCGAGAAGATCTTCGATGCGTTCACTCAACTTGACGGGTCCGACACACGGTCCAAGGGCGGAACCGGTCTGGGCCTGAACATCACACGCCAGATCGTGGCGCGGCAATCGGGCCGTATCGGGTTTGAGAGCACGCCGGACGGCCTGACGGTGTTCTGGTTCACGGTGCCGCTGGTCAACGTCGATGCGATCCTGTCACGCGAAGAGACAGCCAAAAAGACCACACCCCGCAAGAAAACCCTGCGCGTGCTGCACGTCGAGGACGACCCGGACTTTGCCGAGGTGATCCGTGCGGGCGTGGGTGATATGGCCGATTTCGCGCATGCCCCGTCGCTGGCGGTTGCGCGCCGCCAGATCGACGCACGCGAGTGGGATATCGTCCTGATCGACTGGAGCTTGCCGGACGGAGACGGGCATGCGCTGCTGGACCAGATCGAAGCCGATCATCCCGATACGCGCGTGATCGTCCTGTCCGCAGCCAACAAGGAAGCGGACCACCCGAAGGTCGAATTGACGCTTACGAAGTCGCAAGTCGAGATCGAGGAGATCGTGGAACTGATCCGTGCATCCAGCGAAGGCGACGCGGGATCGACAAAAAGTTTCTCGGGTTGATCAGGTCGCTGCCTCATTATCGACATTTTGATATATCATACGTCTGTCCATACGAAATGAAATACTGGCCTTTCTGTCGGTAAGATTTATACAGGCATTTATCCGATGACTCGACCGTATCCTAATGAATTGAAAACTTTCTTGATTGGGACTGCGACGGGCTCCTTCTTTTTCGTGGGGGCCGCGGCCGCGCTGCCGGCGGGTCCGGTTCAACTGATATCGGGTCTTGGCGCCGCTGCCATCGGCGGAGGGGTTCCACTTGCGCTGAGGATGCTGCGCCGTCGCAACACGCGCAGCCCGGCGCCGATCGTGGTAACCCAGAACGCAGAGCGCCATCCGAAGCTGCTGAACACCATGCGCGACGAGTTGTGGCTTCTGGATGAGGAGACGCTGCAACTGCGGTTCCTCAACAAGGCGGCACTGGATCGCTCCGGCCTGGAAGAAGGCCAGTATCGCAAGTACACTCTTTTTGATCTGCTGAACCCCGAAAAGCACAACAAGCTGTTTAATGCTTTGCGGGCGGGCGAGGACATGCCGACCGAAAGCCTTCTGCGGCTTCGCGAGGCGAGCTTTGAGGTGACGTTGCAGCGGTTCACGCCGCCGGGTGAAAAGCCGCAGGTTCTGATTACGCTTCACGATATTTCGGACCGCATCGAACACGAGCAGATGAAGGCCAATTTCGTTTCCACCGTCAGCCACGAATTGCGCTCGCCGCTGACCTCTATCAAGGGGTCCATGGGGCTGTTGCTGTCCAATGCGGCGGGCGAACTGCCCAAGTCCGCACGCGGCCTGCTGGAGATCGCGCATCGCAACGCAGAGCGCCTTGTGCTGATCATCAACGACATTCTCGATCTGGAAAAGATCGCTCAGGGCGGGATGGAGTTCGATTACAGCCCGGTCGACCTGTCCGCATTGGCGCGAGAGGCGGTTGAAGCGTCCTGCGTCTACCTCCAGCGCTTCGATATGGAGGTCGAAGTGCTGGGCGCGGACCGTCCGCTTGAGATCTATACGGATGCAAACCGGATCCACCAGGTGCTGACCAACCTGCTGACAAATGCCGCGAAGTTTTCCAAGCCGGGTGGCAAGGTCACCCTCGCGCTTGAAGACACCGACGTCGACATCTGCATCAGCGTGACAGACAGTGGCGTTGGCATCCCGAAGGCCGAACAACACAAGATCTTCCAGAGATTTGCGGACATGAGCAATTCCGACCGATCCACAAAGGGTGGCACCGGGCTGGGGCTGAGCATCTGCAAGGCCATCGTCGAAAGCCTGAACGGAACAATCGGGTTCCGCAGCGTCGAAGGCTGTGGCTCGACATTCTATTTTTCTTTGCCAAAGCAAGAAATCATTGAACAGCCCTCCGGCGCTGCGATAGAGATGCGGCAGGCAGGATAGCCCCTGCGCCAGCCGATAGGGATTACCGGATGATTAAATTGCTTCACGTCGAAGATGACGCGGACATACGCGAAATCGCAAAGCTCTCATTGGAACTTTCAGGAGAGTTTGATGTGACGCAGTGCGACTCAGGACCGGAGGCTCTTGAGTTCGTAAAAGACAACACACCCGACATTATTCTGCTCGACATGATGATGCCAGGCATGACCGGCAAAGAGACGCTCGAGCTGATGCGCGAAATGCCCCATCTGCGTGACACTCCCGCAGTATTCATGACAGCACGCGCGCAGGAATCCGAACTGGATGAATTGCGTGCAATGGGGGCGGCAGCCGTGATCAGCAAGCCTTTCGATCCGATGTCGCTGGCCGAACAGATCAAGGCGGCAATGGGCTGAGCCGCCCGTTACACTCCCTTTTCAAACCTTGAAGTGCCACAGCGCACGACCGGATCGCCATTCGGGTCGAGCAGGCGGGATGGAGCGTAAGGGGCAAAGCAAAACGCCGCGCAGGATTTCCCTGCGCGGCGTTTTGCATGTCTTTGTATGGGCTTAGAGAGCGACGACTTCCTCGCAGGCGGCGACGAAGCCGTCGATGCGCCAGATGATCTCTCCGGGGCAGACTGCCAGATCGGCATAATCGCCTTCGAGATGTGCAATGATCTCCGCCTCGCATTGCTGCGCGGCTGAGCCAAGCTGCGGATAGCCGACGGTGCCTGCCGTTCCCGCGATCTGGTGAAGAAGCGCTTTCGCGGCCTCGAGATTGCCGTTGATGTCTTCGGATGTCTCGGCATCCCACGCGGCCAGCGCGTGCTGCGCAATCAGGGTCCGCCGGTCGTCGAGCAGTTCGACAAACCGTGCCCTGATCCGGTCCAGCCCGGGAAGTTCCAGGGCCGCGGCGTTCATGCGGTTCTCCCGAACTGGAAGAAGTCAGTCTTGAGCCGTTCATGTTCGTCAGCCGCGTGTTCAGCCGTCGATTGCGCCTGACCGAGTGCATTCATGATCTGGTCTCCGGATTTCCAAACAAGGCGGATCGCGTTACCGGCGCTGACGCGCGGATGCAGCTCTACTCCATCATTTGATACAATCTGCGCACGGCTCAGGTAAAGGTTTACCTGATCCATCAGCCGCGTCATCTCGGGCCGCCAGCCGCTTTCGGTGATGCACATGAACGTGCCGCTGCCGGCGTATGACATCAGGAACTGGTGCCCCGACAGCGTGTCCGAGATCACTTCCGCCACGTCTTCGATCAGGAACTTGAACTCGGCCGTGCTGAGCGTGCTGTGGAACCCGCTGATCTTGCGGATGGTAAAGGCAAAGACCGTAGAGCCGAAGAGGGACGACCGCGACAGCTGTGCCACGTAGTTTTCCATCGCGGTGCAATCGATCACATTATCCACGTCGTAGAGTGGAATCGGCGAGTGCAGTTCGATCTGGTTGGGGTCTCTGCCGCCTGCAGCCAGCGACTGTGTCGCGAAGATCTTGTCGGTCTTCGCCTTGCGCTCTTTCGTCAGCTGCGAAACCAGCCCGAGACGGGTCCGGAGTTCGGTGATATCGAATGGTTTTGTGACGTAATCCGTCGCACCCGCAGTGAAAGCACCGTCAATATAGCGCTTTTCGGACATGGCTGTCAGCATGACGATCGGCGTCTGCTGGTGTCCGTCCAATGCCCTGATTTTTCTGGCAAGTGTTATGCCATCCATCACCGGCATCTGGATGTCGAGCATGAAGCAGTCGAAATCCGGTGCGTTTCTTCCGTTGAGAAGGTCGAGCGCGTCTTTTCCAGATTCCGCAGTGATCAGGTCATGCTCACCGAAAGCCGCGATGAACTGGCCCAAAAGCTCAAGGATGATGGGATCATCATCGACCGCCAAAATTTTCATGTGCCAACTCCATAATCATAATCAGCCTATCGGCTAGGTCTTAACTTCCCCTGAAAAGGTGGCGAAAGTAGGACAGATTAAGAAATAGTAAGGGCTTCTTGGCTGCATTGTTTCGACTATTTGATATGTCAATGGTCGCGCGGACCGCTGAAATCAGAACGTCGAACTCAACCCGTATTGCGCAAGGTATGCCTGCATCGGGCGCAGGATATGCGCGCGGTTGAGCAGCACCAGCTCGTCCAGATCGCCCGTTTGGAGCGTCTCGATCATCCGCTCGTGCTCGACCAGTGCTTCGTCGAGGTAGACCGAATTGTTGAAATTCAGCGCACGGATCGGCTGTGTCCGCCGCGCCTGCGCCTCGATCGCCTCGCACAGGACAAGGTTGCCGCAGCAGGCAAAGATGGTCTGGTGGAAGGCATTGTTCAGCTGGAAAACCTCCGGCAGATCCTGTGCCTTCACCGCGGCGATCTGTTGCGCGTGCTGCTTCCACAGATCATCGATAAGCTCTTGCGAAACCGGCAGTTTGATCCGCCCGATTGCCGCTTCCTCAAGGATGTTGCGCAATTCGTACATATGGCTGATTTCGTTGCCCGAGTAGCTGCAGACATGCGCGCCCTTGTTGACCTCGCGCACCGCGAGACCGCTGAGCACCAGCGTGTCGATGGCGCGGCGGACCCGGTGGCGGGACTGCCCGAAACGGGCCATCAATTCGTCCTCGATCAGGCGTTGATTGGGAAACAGTCGACCGAAAATGATATCAAGCTCGAGCGTCCGGGCGAGGGCGTCCTTGTCTTCGGTCGGTGCAGTCGTCATGTCACGGATTTTCCGGTAACTGATACAATTTGTGACTTTCTAGACCAATCCGGCAGAAGAATAAAATAGGTAACAGTTCTATTTTCGGCGCCCGGCATCGGTTCGCTGGGGCTCTCTATCACCGCGCCTTGCGGGCAGGGCCGCGATAAAAAGAAACTGGCGTGGCGCGATCCGGTCGGTCAAGGTGCGCGAATGGATATCACACTGATCAAGACCTTTCTCGAAGTCGCAGCAACGGGGTCCTTCGTCGCCGCATCCGAGCGTCTCTTCGTAACGCAATCTGCGGTCAGCCTGCGGATCCAGCGACTGGAAGACAGTCTTGGAACGCCGCTTTTCACCCGGTCCAAGGCGGGGGCGATCCTAACCTCCGCTGGACAGGAATTTGAAACCTACGCCTTCAGCCTGATCAAGCTGTGGGAGGAAGCGCGCCAGCAAATCGCGATCCCCGAAGGCTACAGCAAGGCGCTGACCCTCGGTGCGCAATATTCGCTCTGGCCGCGCTTAGGTTTCCGGATGATCGACGAGATGCAACGTCGCGACCCCGCTCTCAGCATCCGCTCCGAGGTTGGCATGCCGGATCGCCTGACCCGTTTCCTGATCGAAGGGGTCATCCAGGTGGCACTGACCTACGCCCCCCAGCAAAGACCGGGCCTGACGGTCGAGCCGGTGATGGAGGACGAACTGGTCCTTGTCGCGTCCTGGCCGGCGCAGGACACCCATCTGGAAGGCAGCTATGTCTTCGTGGACTGGGGGCCCGAATTCACCCATGCCCACGCGCTCAGCCTGCCGCATCTGACCGACAGCGGTGTGACAATGGCGCTGGGGGCGCTGGGGGCGGAATACATCGTTAACCGGCGCCTCGCAGCCTACCTGCCCGCGCGTAGTGTCCAGCGGTATCTGGATGCGGGGCGCCTGCATCTGGTGCCCGAGGCGCCTCGGTTCGCCTATCCGGTCTGGTCGGTCTGGCGCGATGATCTGAAGCCAGATATCGCCGCCACCGCCCGCGCGAGCCTTGCCCAAGTTGCGAACAAGGCCGAGGAAGATCAGGATGCGATCCTCGGATCCGCGGCCAGGATCGGTGATGACGCCGATGTGCCCCGGATGGGAGCTGTTTCGCATGAGTAATTATACCCTTAAAGGCCAGTATTTTGAATTATGCTCTTTTAAACTAGTGGAATAGACAACAGGTCAGGCAATCCTGCCGAGGTTTACGGACCCGAGGAGACTGACATGACGATACTTTCACTGGCCGCGCGCCGCTGTATTCAGGACGCGCCTGCCCCCTTCGTTGAAATCCTGACCTGCGCCGACAGCGGGGATGTCGCGGGCGGTGTGCTCGCCGGTGGTCTTTCGGGGCCGGATGTTCTGGCCGTGGGCGAGGCGGCCATGGTTGATGCCGTTCTCGACCGGCTGAGCCGCCTGCCGACGCTTCCATGGATGCGCGGCAGCCTGCACCTTGTTTATATCGATGTCTTCGAGAGGGAGGGCTTCAGGCCGGGCGTCCGCAATGGCGAATTCGACGAAGCGATCCTGCTGCCGTCCTGCCGCACCGCCGCCGCCGAGGCGACGGATCTGGGGTACTGGACCGTTCTGCGGCTTGCCCAGAGGCTGGGAATGATCGCGGGGCGCGGTGTTCCTCGCCGGATCCCAGCTATTGATCTGCGGGTCGTCTGACCGGATCAGCGGACTGCCCTGCGGACGGGGCTGAGTGGACTATTGGCCGCCATGTTTTTTTTTGAAGTGTCGACAGGTTTGGGTTGATCTTCGATAAGGTCGAGCGTCACGAAAAACGTGGTTCCGCCGTCCGAGTTCCTTGTGAAATCGATGTCGCCGCCATGGGCTTCGACCAGCCGTTTGGTGATGTTCAGTCCGAGCCCGGTGCCACCGACCTTGCGGCGGTCGGATGCGTCAAGCTGGGTGAAGCTTTCGAAAATACGATCGCGATCCGACTCGTTGATACCAAAGCCTTGGTCGCGGACGGCGATCTGAACGCGGTTGTCCCCGCATTTCCTGGCAGAAAGGTGGATTTCCTTTCCGGAGTCCGAAAATTTCGCGGCGTTGGACAAGAGGTTCGTGACAACCTGTTCAAGCCGCATCCGGTCCCCGTTGACGGTCAGGCCTGCCTCTACCGGAGTGAGGGCCAGCTTCACGCCGAGCTCGTCCGCAAAGCAGCGGTTGTCCGCAAGGGCGTCCGCAAGCAGCGAAGCGATCTCGACCGGGGCGAAATTGAAATTCATCTTCCCGATTTCCATTCTCTGAAGATCAAGAAGCTCGTTGATCAACTGGCTCAGGCGGCCAGCATTGCGTTGCGCGATCTTCAGAACCGCTTCGGATTTTTCGGGTACCGGGCCGAACGCGCCGGCCATTGTCATGTCCAGAGACGCCTTGATCGATGTCAGCGGGGTACGCAATTCATGGCTGACGGTCGAAAGAAACTCGGTCTTGGCTACCAGCGCCGCGCGGGCGCGTTCGTTCTCAAAACGAAGCTGTTTCAGATGGCGCTTGCTGGTGCGGTAGTATTTCAGCGCCGTCATCGAGCAGTCGATGATGAAATAGAGCACGAAGAGGCTGGTGAAGAAGTTCAGCCACATTGGATCGCTGAGCCCCGCGCCGGACAGGACCAGATCCCACATCGGGATGAAGATGAAGGTCGCGCCATAGATCCCTATGCGAATCACGAGAACCGACACGATCTGGTGGTTGTTCATCGCGGCAAAGATCGCCGCTGCCAGCAGGAAGAACAGCGGCATGAAATAGTTGCTCTCGGTCTGCATGACAGAGATCGAGATGGCGAAGAAACTGATCACTCCAGAACTCAGCAGGGTGCCGAAGTGGATGCGTCGCAGGATCGACCGCACCTGTTTCGGGTCCGTGCGGTCCATAAGGCGCGCCATGCGGAATGTCTTGAAATCGAAGAGCTCCGCGATCAGGATCAGGACAAGGCAGATACCCGCGTTGGTTGTGCTGATATAAACGGCCTGCAGGACCAGCGCCGCCATAAAGATCAGGGTGCGTTGAACGACAAGAGCGCGGCCGACCGCGCAATAGTCATTGATCTGCGTCACCAGAGTGTCGAGGTCTGGTGGATGCCGCCATGGGTTAATGATGCCGTTTGGCCCTATCATCATACTCGGTCCTGCTTCCTGTCTCGCTACCTTCAAGATGTCACGCGCTCCATTTTGTGGCTCGGGTGACCGGCTGCGTCTGAGACAATTCAGCAGCTAGTCTCAGATTGTTGCCTAAATGTGGCGCTTTCGTGTTGATTGATTGCAACCTTAGGTTAAGAAGGTAGGTGAAGAAGCGAGCAAAAAACAGATGACCTATCAACGGTATGAAGCATTTCCTCGCCGTGCGAGGGATGTATTTCCCACTCTTGACGACTCTCCTGCAAGGCAGCAGAGCGCAGAGAGCGCGCAGGCCTATGATGCCATTTCTGTGCCACAGCAATTGCCACCGATCCTGCCCACGTCACCCGTCGACGAGCCGGGCATCCGGGTCACCACCCTCGATTTCACGACAATCCACCAACACGGCGAATTGTTCGTCAACTACCTTCGCGCCCGGCGCGAGACCTTCATCGATCATAAGGGGTGGGATCTTCCGCAGGTCTCGGGAATGGAGTTCGACCAGTACGACACGCCGCTCAGCAAGTGGGTCATCCTGCACGAGTACGGCGAGATCCTTGCCGGAATACGGTTGACCCCTACCACTGCACGTTGTGGGCAGTCGACCTATATGATCAAGGATGCGCAGGACGGCTTGCTACCCAGCATCCCGCGCAGCGTCCTGTTTTTCGAAGCGCCGGTGAATGACAAGATCTGGGAAGCAACGCGGCTTTTCGTGTCCCAGCGTGTCACCGCGAAACGCCGCGGGCGGGTTCAGACCATTCTGATGGAGCAGATGGCGATTACCGCGCGCGGGCTGGGATGCTCTTATATCATCGGGATCGTGCCGGCCGTGTTCCACCGCTGGTGCAAGCGCATCGGGATGAGCGCCTTTCCCGCCGGTCCGGTCATGGAGCTGGATGGCGACCGGTCACAGGCGGCGATGATGAAGATGAAGCAGTTCGCATTGGATGTACGGTCCCGCGAAATGCCTGTGTCCTAGGCAAAGCGCCCTCAGCCGCTGACAAATTCCACAACGCATCCGCTGGCGACCGATGGAGCCACGGCGAAGCCTTCAGCGGTCTTGTGGGTCTCGATGCCATTCGCCTCGATCAGCTCTTTCGCCGCGTCCGGCTTCGATGATGTGAGCCGCAGCACCGTGAAGGCACCCTGCGCTGTATCGCCCAGATCGATGCCGGGATATGCGCGCCCGAAGGCTTGTGCCGTCATCAGGATCAGCGGCGCCGAGTCCTTGCCGGTCTCGACGACGCGGGTGTCGTCGTCACCATGGACTTCAGCGTCCCGCCAGAGCCGCGCGAAACGTGGCGCTTCGGCTGCCGGATCCTCCGAAACGGCAACAATCGCCGCAAGCCCGGTCGCCCCGTTTGCATGGTCCTGAAGCTCGGGCAGCCAGACGGTTTCGGGCGTCCTGTGCTGGCACATGAACACGATCCCGCGGGGCACTTCGCCGGGCTCGTAGGCGATTGTCGAAAACGCGGCGCGTCCCGTGCTGCCATCGGGCAGGGGGACCGGGCGCTCGAAATCACTCAGGTTGCCCGCCGCGATCCCAAGCTCGGCCAATGCCTTTTCTCCGGCGGCGGCATCCTCGATCCGGCAGGCGATGGCGTGCAGCCCTTCGCCCATCTTGTCCAGCATCGCGCGCCGGGGAGCGTTCAGCGGGGTATCCTTCAGCAGGCCCAGCAGTTCGAAGTAATCGCGCGGAAACATGATGGTGTAATTCGCCGATCCCTTCGCTTCCGAATGCAGGCCGCGTGGCGACAGCGTAAAGCCGAGGCGCCGGTACTGGTCTGCGGCCTCTTCGAGGTCGTTCACGAGGGCAAAACAGTGATCGATGCCGAGAGTGGGGTGCGCCAAGGGAGTATCCTTTCGGGTTTGGTGAATTTTTGTGCGGCTGGTCATTCCCGTTACTGTCAATGATATTGTCAACAATGATCGGGATTCGCCACCTTGGCTTTTCCCGTCCTGCGCGAAGGGGGCGGTGGGCCGTATTGACCGCTTCTTTCGGAGACTTAGAATTGTGGATGCTCGATCTGCTAACCGGAATAACGGCACCAAATCAGGGAGTTCAAAATGATGAAAACAACGATGAAACGCGGCAGTTTGCTGCTGGCCGGCGTGGCGACGCTCGCGCTGGGCACGGCGGCGCAGGCGCAGGAAGAACCCAAGCGCGGCGGGACCGCGGTTGTCCACATGATTTCCGAACAGCGCACGCTCAACCCGGCGCTGCGGGCATCCACCGGTGTTTACAACATTTCGGGCAAGATCGTGGAGCCGCTGATCGACCGCAGCTATGACGGCTACGAGCCCGTTCTGGCGACAGAATGGTCGGGCAGCGATGATGGCCTGACGATCACCGTGAAACTGCGCGAAGGCGTGAAATGGCACGACGGCGAGGATTTCGCCTGTGATGACGTGGCTTTCACCGCGATGGAGATGTGGAAGCCGCTGCTGAACTATTCCTCGGCGCTGCAATCCAACCTTGAGTCTGTCGATTGCACGGACGACCACACCGCGGTCTTCAACTATTCCAAGCCCATGCCGCTGCCGCTGTTCGTGGCCGCGATGCCCGATCTGGGCCATCCGATGCCAAAACACCTCTACGAGGGCACGGACATCCTGAAGAACGAATACAACACCGCGCCGGTCGGGACCGGCCCGTTCAAGTTCGTCGAATACGAGCGCGGCCAATACGTGATGGCTGTCCGCAACGAGGACTACTGGCGCGAGGGGTATCCGTACCTCGACCGGATCGTCTGGCGCTTCATCAAGGATAAATCCGCCGCTGCCGCAGCGCTCGAGGCGGGAGAGGTGCACGAAAGCGGATTCATCGGCGTGTCGATGGCCGACATCGAGCGTCTGTCCAATGACGACCGGTTCGACGTGGGCACCAAGGGGTATGAAAACAACGTCGCCCACTCCACGGTCGAATTCAATCATCGCAACGAGATCCTGGCCAATCCGAAGGTCCGGCAGGCGATCCACCACGCGCTCGACATCGACTATGCGATCGAAACCATCATGCGCGGCTTTGCGGCGCCCGGCCGTGGCCCGGTGCCAAAGGCCGGTGGGGCGAATTACACCGACGATGTGACGGTCTACGAATACGATGTCGAAAAGGCCAAAGCGCTGCTTGACGAGGCGGGCTATCCCGCCGGCGATGACGGCATCCGGTTCAGCCTGCGCCACCGCCCCGCGCCATGGGGCGAATACACCCAGCTTTGGGGCGAGTATTTCGCGCAGGCTCTTGCCGAAGTCGGTATCGAGGTGGAAATCCTGACAAATGACGCGCCGGGCTTTCTGAACGGTGTCTATCGCGACCACGATTTCGATACGGCGAACGGCTGGCACCAGTTCCGCTCCGACCCTGCCGTGTCGACCATGGTCTGGCTGCGCTCCGGCCAGCCTGAGGGCACGCCATGGACCAACCAGTTCGGGTGGAAGAACGAAGAGATCGACCAGATGATCGACGATGCCGCCTCCGAGCTGGACCCTGAGAAACGCGCCGAGATGTACCATGAGATCCAGCGCAAGAATCAGGAAATCCTGCCTGTCATGTTCGCGATCGAGCATCCCTTCATCTCGGTCACGAACAAGAAGCTCAAGAACCACCACAACACCCCGCGCTGGAATTCCTCCAGCTGGTATGATCTGTGGCTCGACGAGTGATTTGACCCTGTCGGTCCCCGCCTGACGGGGGCCGACACACCCTTGCCGCCGCGGCGGCTGCCAGAATTCAGGTAAGAAGAGATGAAGCTGCCGCTCCCCCCCCTGCTGATCTACGCCCTGCGCCGCCTCTTGCAGGCGGTTCCGGTCGTGATCCTGATCATGGTGGGAACTTTCCTGCTGCTGAAACTCGCCCCCGGCGATACGGTCGATGCGCTTGTGGGCGATATGGGCGGCGCGGATGCCCAATTCATTGCCCGTCTGAGGGCGGAGTACGGCTTGGACCAGCCTGTCTACGTACAGCTCTGGGTCTACATGACCAAACTTGCGACATTCGATTTCGGCTGGTCCTTCGTCTACGAACAGCCCGTGGCGACCGTCCTGTGGGACCGGCTGGGCGTCACGCTCCTGCTGATGGCCACCTCGCTGAGCCTTGCGTTCACCATCGGGATCACGCTGGGGGCGATCGCCGCACGGCGGGCCTATTCGCTGACCGACAACGTGATCTCCACGCTGGGGCTGGTCTTTTACGCCACGCCTTCTTTCTTTCTGTCCCTGATGATGATGCTGCTTTTCGCGGTCAAGCTGGGCTGGCTGCCCGTCGGCGGGATCAAGACCATCGCGGGGTTCTACACCGGCTGGGACCATGTGCTGGATGTGGCGCGCCACCTCGTGATGCCCACGGCCGCCTTGTCGCTGATCTATCTCAGCTTCTATCTGCGCCTGATGCGGGCCTCGGTGATGGAAGTGGCCGAACTGGATTACGTCCGCACCGCCCGCGCCAAGGGCGCGAGCGAGGGGCGGCTGATGATCCACCACATCATGCGCAACGCCCTGTTGCCGGTGGTAACGCTTTTGGGCCTGCAATTTTCAACCGTGCTGGGCGGGTCCGTGGTGGTCGAGACCATCTTTACCCTGCCGGGGCTGGGACAGCTGGCCTACCAGTCGGTGGTACAGCGTGACATGAACACCCTGATGGGGATCATTTTCCTCTGCTCCATCATCGTGATTGTCGTGAATTTCGCGACCGATCTGATTTACGCCCGCCTCGACAGCAGGATTGAGTTGAAATGACCCTGACCGATACGCAGCTCAGCGCGCCCGAGCCGTCCCGCCCCGTCGTCTTCTGGCGTCGCTATCGCCGGAACCGCGCGGCGATGCTGGGCCTTGGCCTGTTCATCATCGTGTTGCTGATGGCATTGCTCGCGGGTGTCATCACGCCCGGTGATCCGTTGTCGCGTGCCGGTGATCCGCTGACGCCGCCGTTTCAGGACTGGTCGGTCCCGCTGGGCACGGACCAGCTTGGCCGCGATATTCTTGCCGGTATCCTCTACGGGGCACGGATTTCGCTGCTGGTCGGCGTTGCGGCAACCCTGGTCGCCATTGCCATCGGCGTGGTCATCGGCGCGCTGTCGGGCTACTTCGGCGGCTGGATCGACGATCTGCTGATGCGCGTGACCGAAGCGTTCCAGACCATCCCGAACTTCGTGCTGCTGCTGACGCTCGTGGCAATCATGGGGTCCAAGATCGAATGGATCACGGTGGCCATCGGGATCGTCAGCTGGACCGCACCCGCGCGCATGGTCCGGGCCGAGTTCATGTCCCTGCGCGACCGCGAATTCGTCGATGCGGCGCGCAACCTCGGCGTGTCGAACACGGCGCTCATCTTCAAGGAAATCCTGCCCAACGCGCTGCCACCGATCATCGTCTATGCCTCTGTCATCATGGCGCTGTCGATCCTGCTGGAATCCGCGCTCGCGTTTCTCGCGCTTGGCGATCCGAACTATGCAAGCTGGGGCAACATGATCGGGCAGGGGCGCGCCGTCTTGCGCACCGACTGGTACTGCGCCGCGATCCCCGGCATCGTCATCGTCTTTACCGTGCTCAGCTTTTCGCTGGTGGGCGAAGGGCTGAACGACGCGCTGAACCCAAGGCAGAAACAATGAACCCGGTGCTGAAAATCGAGGGGCTGCAAATCGCCCTGCCGAAAGGATCGGACCGCCCGCTTGCGCTCGACGGGCTGGACCTCGAAGTCAAACCGGGGGAGGTCGTCTGCCTTGTCGGCGAAAGCGGGTCGGGCAAGTCGCTGACCGCAGGCGCCGTGATGCGCCTGCTGCCGGAACCGCATGTGCATGTGGCCGGAGGGGCAATCACCTTTGACGGGACCGACATCATCGCCCAGTCCGAGGCGCAGATGAAAAAGATCCGCGGCAAGGACATCGCGATGATCTTCCAAGAGCCGATGACGGCCCTGAACCCGCAGAAACCCGTGGGCTGGCAGCTGGACGAAGTGTTGCGCCTGCACATGAACGCCGGACGCAAGGAGCGGCGCGCGCACGCGATCGAGATGCTCAACCGGGTGCAGATCCCCGATCCGGAGGGTGCCTATAACGCCTATCCGCACCAGATTTCGGGCGGCCAGCGTCAGCGGGTGATGATCGCCATGGCGCTGTCGCTCAGCCCCAAGCTGATCATCGCGGACGAACCCACCACCGCGCTGGATGTGACGACGCAGTTGCAGATCCTCAAGCTGATCCGCGAATTGCAGGAAGAAGAAGGCGCGGGCGTTCTGTTCATCACCCACGACTTCGGCGTCGTGGCCGAGATTGCGGATCACGTCGTGGTCCTGCGTGAAGGCGAAATGGTGGAAAGCGGACCCGCCGATCAGGTGCTGAACGCGCCGCAACACGCCTATACCAAGGCGCTGATCGCGTCTGTTCCCGATCTCAAGCCACCGGCGCCGATCCCCAGCGATGCGCCCGTGGTGCTGGAAGGGCGAAACCTGCGCAAGACTTTCAAGGCCCGCGGCGGATTTCTGACCGGCAAGCGGCGTGCGGTCGTTGCAGTGAACGATCTGTCCTTCACCCTGCGCCGGGGTGAAACCCTTGGTGTGGTAGGCGAAAGCGGATCGGGCAAGACCACGGTCAGCCGCATCGTCACCCGCCTGCTCGAGGCCGACAGCGGCGCGGTACAGATGGGCGATGTGGACCTTCTGGCATGCTCTCCGGCAGAGTTGCGGGCACAGCGCAAACAGATCCAGATGGTGTTTCAGGATCCCATGGCATCGCTTAACCCGCGCAAGCGGGTGGTGGACCTGATCGCGCAGGGCCCGATCGTCCACGGAATGCCGCGTGCCCAAGCGCGCGAAAAGGCGCGCGAATTGCTTGAACTGGTCGAGCTTTCCCCGGCGGCGGCCAACCGGTTTCCGCACGAATTCTCCGGTGGCCAGCGCCAGCGGATCGGGATCGCCCGCGCGCTCGCGCTTGAACCGAGGGTGATCGTGGCGGATGAACCTGTGTCGGCGCTGGATGTTTCCGTGCAGGCACAGGTGCTGAGGCTGCTGGCGGATCTGCGCGAGCGGATGTCGCTGTCGCTGCTCTTCGTCACCCACGATCTGCGCGTCGCGGCGCAACTGTGCGACAGGATCATCGTGATGCAGAAGGGCGAGATCGTGGAAAGCGGCCTGACCGCCGAGGTTTTCGCAAATCCGCAGCACGAATATACCCGCACGCTGATGACCTCGATCCCCGGGCGGGACTGGACACCGCCCCGCCTGGAAGTGCCCGCAGCATGACCAAGATCCGGCACCAACCGTCGATCTGGGCCGCGACAGCACCCGTGCGCGTGCCGCGCCCGGCTCTGACAGGAACGCACGAGACGGACGTCGCCGTGATCGGCGGCGGCTTCACCGGCCTGTCTGCCGCGCTTGAGGCCGCACGGCGCGGCCACGCGGTGACCGTGCTGGAAGGCATGGCCGTGGGCTGGGGGGCGTCGGGCCGCAACAACGGACAGGTGATCCCGATCCTGACCAGCGCCGAGCCGGACGCATGGGTCGAACGCTACGGCGATGCCGGTCGGCGGGTCGTCGACCTGATCGGCAATTCGGCCGATATGCTTTTCGGGCTGGCACGCGAATTCGACATGGACGCCGAGGCCGAACAGGCCGGATGGATGCAGCCGGCGCATTCGCCGGGCCGTGTGAAACTGGTGCAAAAACGCGTCGAGGCGTGGCAGCGGTACGGCTTCCCGGCCGAGCTGAAAGACCGGGCCGAAACGGCGGACCTGCTGGGAACGGATTTCTGGTACGGGGCGATGGCCAACCCGACCGGTGGCCACATCAACCCGCTGGCCTTCGCCCGTGGCCTCGCGCAGGCCGCCGAGCGGAAGGGTGCCGTGGTGCATGAACAATCGCCCGTCATCGGATACGACCGCGTCGGATCGGAATGGGTGGTCCGCACCGAAACCGGCACTCTGAAAGCGCGCGCGCTGATCCTGGCGACGAATGCCTATACAGGCGAGCTGGTACCGAAACTGGCCCCGCGGCTGGCGCGGTCCCTGATCCCGGTGCTGAGCTGGCAGATGGCAACAGAGCCCGTGGGCGACAACCTGCGCGCCCGCATCCTGCCGGGCCGTCAGGCCGTGTCGGACACGCGCGGCGACCTGCGGTTCTTCCGTTACGACGCGCGCAACCGCCTGATCACCGGCGGCGCCGTCATGGGCAGCCACGACATGGCCCGGCGCGTGAAGGAGAAAGCCGCGCGTAACATCGCCGAGGCCTTTCCCGAACTCGGCGTACCCGAGATGACCCACGTCTGGTCGGGATACGTGGGCATGAACTGGGACCGTTTCCCGCGCATCCACCAGATCGGTCCGGATGCCTTTGCGTGGATGGCCTGTAACGGTCGCGGCGTTGCCTTCGGCACCGCCATGGGCCGCGAACTGGCCCGTGCGGTCACCGGTGAAGACATCGAAACCCTCGCCATGCCGCTGACAGACCCCGAACCGTTTCCGGTGCAGGGTTTGCTCAGACGGGTTGCACCAACCTATCTTGCGTGGCTCAAACGCGCCGACACCAAAGAAATCAAACACTAGGAGCCTTCCATGTCCGAGCAAGCCAACACCGAATTCGCCGAAGTCGATCTGCACAACATCCCGATCCTTCTGCGCCGCAAGATCGAGGCAATGCTGCTGGCGCACGTGCTTGAGGTCATCACCGAACGGTCGGGGCGCGAGGAAGCCGAGGCCGTCATCGGCGAGACATGTTCACGCTCGGCCATCGAACAGGGCGCAGGGCTGCGCGAACGCAACCGCGAGGAGAAGGACCGCGATCCCACCTTCCACGATTTCGAGGCGATCATGCCGCAGTGGCGCGCCAGCGGCGCGCTCGAGATCGAACCGCTGGAAGTCAGCGACGAGAAAATGGATTTCAACGTGACCCGCTGCAAATACTCCGAGATGTACCGCGAGATGGGACTGGGCGATATCGGCCATCTTCTGTCGTGCAATCGCGACGGGGATTTCTGCATCGGGTACAACCCCGACATGGAGCTGACGCGCACCCAGACGATCATGAAGGGCGCGACGCACTGCGATTTCCGCTACCGCATGAAAAAGGAGGGCTGAACATGGCCGTCGAGAACTGGGTCGCCAAGGATATTGCAGAACTCACCGAATTCCGCCGCGATCTGCACCGCAATCCCGAACTGCTCTATGATGTGAACCGCACCGCGGCATCGGTGGCCGAGCGCCTGCGCGCCTACGGCTGTGACGAGGTCGCCGAGGGCATCGGCCAAACCGGCGTTGTCGGCGTGATCATGGGCCGGTCCAATACCTCGGGCCGTACGATCGGGCTGCGTGCGGATATGGACGCGCTGCCCATTCACGAGGAGACGGACGCGGAGTGGGCATCGACGGTGCCCGGCAAGATGCACGCCTGCGGGCACGACGGACATACAACGATGCTGTTGGGCGCCGCCAAGCAGCTGTGCGAAACCCGCAGCTTCGATGGCCGCGTTCTGGTCATTTTCCAGCCTGCCGAAGAGGGGGGCGCGGGCGCCGACGCGATGATCAAGGACGGTCTTTTCACCCGTTGGCCCTGCGATGAAGTCTACGGCATGCACAACCGGCCGAACCTGCCGGTCGGGCAGTTCACCATCAACGAGGGTCCGATCATGGGATCGGTCGATTCCGTCAAGATCGTGGTCGAAGGTGTCGGAGGCCACGCCGCCATGCCCCACACCACGGTCGATCCCATGCCCATCGCCGCCGCGCTGATACAGGCGGTTCAGGGCATGACCTCGCGCAGCCTCGATCCGATGGACAGCGCTGTGGTATCTCTCTGCTCGATCCACGGGGGCGATGCCTTCAACGTGGTCCCGCAGGAAATCGAGATCACCGGCACCGTGCGCACATTGCGCGAAGAGGTGCGCGATCACATCGAAGGCCGCCTGCGCACACTGGTGGAACAGACCTGTGCCGCGCAGGGGGCGAAGGGGCATCTGGAATACACCCGCATGTATCCTGTCACCGTGAACGATCCGTTGGGTGTCGAACGTGCAGCGGCTGCGGCGGTCGAGGTTGCGGGCGAAGACAAGGTTGCGCGCGATATGCCGGCCTCTCTCGGGGGGGAGGATTTTTCCTTCATGCTCAACGAGGTGCAGGGCGCGATGATCAATGTCGGCAATGGCCCCTCGGCGGGGCTTCACCATCCGAAGTATGACTTCAACGATGATGTGATCGCCTGGGGCTGTTCCTACTGGACAACGCTTGTCCGGCAGCGGTTGCCCATCACCTGATGGCCCGCATCGTTTTCGATCTGGACGGCACGCTGATCGACAGCGCGCCTGACATCCATGCCTTGATGAACGAGGTGCTCGCGGCGTTGGGCGGGGGCGAGATAACACTTGCGCAGACGCGGGAATTTATCGGCAACGGTGTTGATGTGTTCGTACGCCGTACCCGCACGGCGCTGGGCCTGCCCGATGCGTTTCACGCGGCGATGGTCGCCCAGTTCCGCGCGGGCTACGACGACGCCGTTTCCCTGACCACGATCTATCCGGGCGTCGTCGAGGGCCTTGAGGTGCTGCACGGTGCCGGCCATCGGCTCGCCATCTGCACCAACAAGCCGGAAGCACCCTGTCGGGCCGTGCTGGCGCATCTGGATCTGGCGCGGTTTTTCGATGTGGTGATCGGTGGTGACACGCTGGCCCAGTCCAAACCCGATCCCGCACCGCTGCGCGCGGCGCTGGAAGCTCTGGGCGAGGGGCCCGCGATCTTTGTCGGCGACAGCGAGGTCGACGCGGCAACCGCCAAGGCGGCGGAGACGCCCTTCGCGCTATTCACCGAAGGATACCGGAAATCACCGGTCGAAGAGATCCGCAGCGATGCCAGCTTCGACGACTTTGCCCGTCTGCCTGATATCGTGAACGCCTGCGCGGTTCAGGTGATCTCCTGAATCGACGTGAACCCCTCGAAGGCGGGCGTTCCGGAATAAAGCTTGCGGGTGTCGCCCGCCCCTTTATGCGCTTCGCGGAAGGCATCGCTGCGGGTCCACGCGCGAAAGGCGTCCTCGTCGCGCCAAACGGTATGCGACGCATAGAGGATCGCCCCGTCGCTTTCCGCACCCTTGAGCATATGGAAGGCAACGAAGCCGTCCATCTGCTTGAGATGGCTGTCACGGCCCAGCCATAAATCCTCGAACGCGTCTGCATTGCCGGTGGGTACGGTAAAGCGGTTCATGGCGAGGTACATGGGCGGTCCTTCCGGTCATGGGATCGATTGGACAATAGGGCCGAACGTCTCGGGAAGGAAAGGGTGGCGAGGCAAGAATCCGCGAAGTATTAGAATTATTCTAAACTGGGCTTGGAATTTTCCGGATCAACCGTATCTCAAGGAGCAACGGCGGTGGCAGATGTCGCCGCAGCACGAGAAGGAGACTGGAATGACCGAGACTGCAAAATCGCTGCCCAATGACACACAGGCGCGGATTGTCGATGCGCTGAACCAAAGCCTTGCCGAAACAGCGGTAACCACGATGCTGGCGCAGAATTTTCACTGGAACGTGAAGGGCATGGCGTTCGGATCGCTGCACGCGCTGTTCCAGGAGATCTACGAGGATCACTTTGCCGCGCAGGATGATCTGGCCGAGCGTGTGCGCGCGCTGGGCGGCCACGCCGAGGGCAGGCTTGCGACCATGCTCGAACGCTCCAAGGTCGCGGAAAGCGACGGCCACGCCACGGACAAGGAAATGATTTCCATGATGCACAGCGCGCAGGAAACCCTTGCCAAGACGCTGGCAGACGCGGCTGAAACGTCGGCGGAGGCGGGCGACAGCCTGTCCGAGGATCTGTGCATCGCACGCGGGCAGGTTCACGAGAAATTTGCGTGGATGATGCGTGCGCATCTCGCCTGATCGCCGCGCGCCCGTTCGCAACAAAAACGCCGGCCCGTCTGGGCCGGCGTTCTTGTTTCTCAGCAGGGGCTGTCAGCTGAGGCGGATTATTTCCAGCCTGCCGCGTTCAGGATTTTCTGCGCGGTTGCGAGGTTTTCGGCCACGTCCGACAGGTTGACCTCGTCTGCCTTGAACTCGCCCAGTTTGGCGACGCTTTCGCTCTTCTCGACGCCGGGCACGGCGGGGAACTCATCGTTTCCGGCCGAGAAGTATTCCTGCGCCTGATCGGAGGCGAGATATTCAAGGAAGGCAATCGCGTTCTCGCGGTTGGGAGCATTTGCCGCGACACCGGCGCCCGAAAGGTTCATATGCGCCCCTTCGGCGTCCTGCGCTGGGAAAATCCACTCGATCCGGTCGATGTTTTCGGTCACGCCGCTGACATCGGTGCGCAGGGCGCGGGCAAAGTAGTAGCTGTTGGCGACAGAGATTTCGCATTCGCCCGAGATGAGCGCACGAAGCTGGTCGGTATCGCCGCCCTGGGGATCACGCGCAAAGTTGGCGACCATTCCCTCGGCCCAGTCCTGTGCGGCTTCTTCGCCGTGGTTCTCGATGATCGAGGCGACCAGTGTCTGGGTGTAGACGTTTGTCGAAGACCGGTGGCAGACAAGGCCTTTGTATTTCGGGTCCGCGAGAGACAGGTAGTCCATCGGGGGATCCTGCACGTCCTGCTTGTCGTAAAAAATGATCCGCGCACGTTGGGAAAAGCCGAACCACTGGTTGTCCGCATCCTGAAGGTTCGCAGGGATCCGCTCTTCGAGTGTGGCGCTGTCGATGGATTGCAGAACGCCTGCCTCCTTGGCCCGCGCCAGACGGGAGGTATCGACTGTGATCAGCACATCGGCGGGCGAATTCGCGCCTTCGGCCTGCATGCGTGCCAGCAGTTCGTCGGCGTTGCCTTCGATCCGGTTGACGGTGATCCCGGTCGCTTCGGTAAAGTCGGAATAAAGCCGCTCGTCGGTATCATAGTGACGCGAAGAGTAGAGATTGACCTCCCCGGAATGGTTTTCGGCGGCGGCGCCAAGCGTGGTCGCCGCAAGGGCAAGGGCACCGACTGCGGTGGAGGTGATGAAAGAGGTACGGGTCATGGTGACTCCTTGGTTTGTATTCCGACTGTTTTAGTCAATTACCGATTCTGTACTGGATTGCAAGATTTCCGATCATTTTAGTCGGAGAAAAGATGCCGATCCGTTGGACGGCGCGCCGAAACAACCGTTTGGCCGAACCGCACGCGGGACTGATTGCGCGCGGGTCCACCGCTTGCCACGGCCCGCCGTGGGGTTACCTTGCCTGCCGAGGGGGACGCTTGCGATGTCAGTCAACACAACTCCGGTATCGGCCGGTCGCGCGCTTGACGCGCTGCGCGCGGGATATGCGGCGCAGGCGGCGGGGCAGCTTGTCACCTCGTGGATGTTGCACGGCCGTCCCGGCATCGGCAAAACCGAGATTGTTCAGCAGCTTGCGCAGGAAACCGGCAGCCGCCTGTTCGATCTGCGCCTGACCACGATCGAGGCACAGGATTTGCGCGGCCTTCCGTTCTACGACCACCAGACCGGGCGTACGGTGTGGTATCCGCCCGAGGATCTGCCGCAGGAAGACACGCCTGCCATCCTGTTTCTTGACGAGTTGACCGCTGCGGCCCCGACCCTGCAACCAACGGTTTACGGCCTTTTGCAAGAGCGGCGCATCGGTCAGAACCGCCTGCCGGACGCCACCTTTATCGTCGCGGCGGGCAATATGGTCGACGATGGCGCCGTGGCCTACGAGATGGGAACGGCATTGTCCGACCGGCTTGTTCACCTGAACCTGCGTGCCGAGGCGTCGGACTGGCTGAAGTCCTACGCGGTTCCGCAGGGGCTGCATCCGGCGATCACGGCATTCATCCGCACACGGCCCGAATTGCTCGATACCGGCGAAGAGGCATTGCGCCGGGGCCAGATGATCGCCTGCACGCCGCGGTCCTGGGCACGGGCAAGCGCGATCTTGCGCGCCACCGACGATCGGGCGCTGCGCGATGTCCTGCTGGCGGGCACATTGGGCGATGCTGCTGCGGCGGAGTTCATCCTCGTGGCCGATGACATCGCGGCGAGCGTTCAGGCACAGGCGATGCTGGAAGAAACCGAGGCCGCGCGGCTGGCGCTGTATCCGCGCAGCCTGCACGGGCTGACGGCGCTGGTCTATGCGCTGGTCACACTCGCGGATCGCGATACCATCGACGCAGCAATCGACGTGATGGCCGAAATCCGAACGCTCGCCAGTGCGCGCTCCGACCCCGAGTTCCAGCGCCTGCCGCTCGCCGAACTTACGACCTACGGTTTCGAACTGCTGATCGAAAAAGCACTGGCCGATGGGTTGCAGGAGGCGTTTCGCACCTCGCGCAGCTATGCCGATTACATGGCAGACCGGGACCGGGGGTGAGCGACGTCCACTCCGCCCGCGCGGCCCCTGCGCTACAGGCGCTGGCCGAATACGACCCTGCCATTGCCGCGCTGTCGCTGTGGTGCGTTCACCGCGACGGTCCGCGCACCGCCACCGCCGGAGACCGGATCACCTATGGGCCCGAATTCGAAGGCATGCCCGCGCATGAGCAACGCGGTCTGGCCGCCCACCATATCCTGCACGTGGCGCTGCGCCACTCGGCGCGGGCCGATGCGCTGGCCGCGCGGCTCGGGCCTGCATTCGATGACGCGCTCTTCAACCTCGCCGCCGATGCGCTGGTGAACGAGGCGGTTCTGGCGGGCGATCACGCCCTGCCGCGTCCGGCGGTGACCCTGACGGGCCTTCTGCGCGAGGTGCGGGGCGACGATCTGTCAGGCGTCGAAGCGCTGGGCGCGTGGGATGTGGAACGGCTCTATTTTGCGCTGGCCAGCAGCGGCAGTGAGGGGCAGGGGCAGAAACAGGAGGGGCGCGCGCAACACTACGCCCGGACGCAGGAATTCGCGCAGGATCTCGACCGGCAGTCCGGCAATCCGGATGCCGAAGGCGATGTACAGGACAGCGCGCGCTGGCGCCAGCACATCACGCGCGCGATGGATGCGGGCCGCGCGGCGGGGCGCGGTATCGGTCGGATAGGGCACAGGTTGGCCGATGTTCCGGCGCCCCGTGTGCCGTGGGAAGTGATCCTGCGCAGGCTGCTCTCGCAGGCGGTAATGCAGGCCCCGCGCGTGCATCCCGCGCGCCCCGCCCGCCGCTGGATCGCTGCAGCGGCGCAGGCGGACAGGGCGGGGACGCCGGTGCCGGGGTTCGAGCCGGGCAGGCGTCCGGTGACGGACGTGCCGCGCATCGCCATCGCGGTCGATGCCTCCAGCAGCGTGGACAACGCCCGCCTGTCGCTGTTCTGGGCCGAGGTCAGCGGGATCGCGCGGCGGATGCGCGCCGAAGTGCACCTGATGGTTTTCGACGATGCGATCCGTCACCGAGCGCGGCTTGATCCTGCCGCAAGCCAGATGCCTTTGCCCGACCTGCCGCGCGGCGGCGGCACCGCCTTTCCGCCCGTCATTGCCGAAGCGCGTGCGCTGGGGGCGGCGGCATTGGTGATCCTGACCGATCTCGAGGGCGATGCCGGCCCCGCGCCGCGCAATCTGCGCGTCATCTGGGCGGCAGACAGGCCGCAGGTCGCGGCACCCCCCTTCGGGCAGGTGATCGACCTGTCGGCCTAGACCGGTTCCGCCCCGGCGGCATCGCGCGCGGGTACCAGCCCGCCGATCCGCGTGCGCGCCACGTAGAGGGCGACGGCCAGCGACAGCAAGACACCGCTTCCCACGCCTGCGGCGATGCCAAGGCGCACGCCCGTCAACCCGCCGTCGAAGATGGCGGTGAAGAGCCAGATAAAGAAGGCGATCCCGATCCATTGCCGGTAGATGCCGATCCACATCGTCCAGCTTGCCTTCTTCAGGGCCTGCAAAAGCGAATTGATTGAGAACAGGACGACATAGAGCGGCAGGATCGCCGCCTCTACCTTCAGGAACAGGGCGGTGATGCGGATCACTTCGGGATCGTCGGAAAAGACAGAAGCCGCCGCCGCTCCGCCCCACCACAGCACCGGAAAGGCAAGTGCCGTCATCACGCCGCCCAGCATCCAGCAGCGGTGGAACGCCGCGCGCACCCGCGCGTGATAGCCGGCCCCGTAGTTTTGCGCGGCGATGGGCACCAGCGATATGGTGATCCCCAATGCGGGCAGCAGGAACAGCTGCTCTATCCGCATGGTAATGCCGAAGGATGCGATCGACGCCTCGCCGAAATCCTTGAGCGCGTATTGAACGATAAAGCCGCTGGAGAACGTGACGAGCAGCGCAAAACCCGCCGGAAAGGCCTGCGCCGCGATCTCGCGGAATCTCGCAAGCTGCGGGACGAATTCGCGGGCGCGCAGGTCTTTCATCACGTTGCGCCCGAACACCCGCGACAGGATGAACACCGCGACGCAGCTTTGGCTGATGACAGTGGCCAGCGCGATGCCGTTAAAGCCGATCCCGGGCACCACGCCGGGAATCCCGTACATCAAAAGCGGGTTCAGACCGACGTTGACGAAAAAGGCGACCACCAGCGCGCGTTGCAAGGACCGTGTGTCGCCGCGCGCCTGAAGGATGCCGTTCGACCCGTAGCCGATGATAAAGGCGGGCAGGGAAAAGATCAGAACCCCGAAATAGCGCTCTCCGGCGTCGCGGTAGGCACCGGGTTCGGACACCAGCGCGATCAGGGACGGACCTGCGAGGATCGCCACAAGGATCATCGCGACGGTGGCCAGCACGGCAAAGCTGAGCCCCTGCGCCGCGAGATGGCGCGCGTCGGCGGCATCCTTGCGGCCCTTGGCATTGCCGACAAGCGCGCTGAGCGATGACGATGTGCCGAACCCGATGGCCAGCAGGATGAAGAATGCCTGAAATCCCACGGACAGGCCCGCCTGCGCCTCGGTGCCGAACCAGCCTGCGTAGAAGGTATCGACCACATTGTAGAGCGTGGAAAACAGCATCCCGACCGCCGCGGGCAGCGCAAGGCGGCGGAAATGGCCGCTGAGCGGACCTTGGGTCAGATCTTCGTCGATCATCGCAGCCTCTTGAACAAGAAAGGGCGCCTTCGGTGAAAGGCGCCCTGCATGGGTGTTATGCCGAGAGCATCACAGACCCCATTTCAGGGCCACTTCCTCGAAGAAGCCTTGGGTCCGTTTCAGCTCGATCCAGCTGTTCACATAGTTGATCCAGACCTGATCGTCCTGGGGCAGCAGCATCGCGATCGGCGTGGGCGCGCGCGCCTCGGTTACCTCGATCTGGCGGACGTTGGGAAACTTCTGCAGCAGGGTCGACCCTTCGATGTTGGAGGTGATGAACACATCCGCGCGGCCCGACAGAACCTCCTGAAAGCCGCGCGCGGGCGCCTCTACGACGATGATCTCGGCATCGGGGAACCATTCGCGCACCATCGCCTCGAAGGACGTGCCCAGAGTGGTTGCGACTTTGGTCTCGGGTGTGTTGATGCTGTCCCAGCCGCTGTAGGCTTCGAGCTTGTCCTCGGTGGTGAAGGGGAACATCTCGACCGCTGTGTAGCTGCTGGAATAGCCTGCGGCCTTCAGCCGTGCGGGGCTGATAGAGGCGGAACCGGTCATGTGGTAGTTGCCCGCGACAACGCCGTTTACCAGCGTTTTCCAGTCGGTCGGCACCATCTCGAGTTCAACGCCCAGATCGCTGGCCAGTTCGGTCATGATGTCGATGTCGTAGCCCTGAAACGTATTGGTCGCGGGATCGCGCATCGTCATCGGGTTCCAGTCGCCGGTTGTGCCGACTTTCAGCACGCCATTGCTGAGAATATCGTTCAGCGCGGACTGCGCGACCGCCGGAGCCGCCGCAACGGATGCGGCAAAACCGACCGCAAGGCCGAGTTTTTTCAAGAATTTCATATGTTGTCCCCTGTGGAGTCGAATAATAGTCACTTGGTGTGACCTTGTTTTCACCCGCCAGAAGGTAATCCCGACTGGCCCTTGGGCAAGCTATGTCTATTGTAAGCACCTCACGGGGGAGGCGTCCATGTCCGATCAAGAGGCTGCGATCCAGATCGAGGGCGTCAACAAGTGGTTTGGCGACTACCACGCGCTGCGCGACATCGACCTGACGGTGGGGCACGGCGAACGCATCGTGGTCTGCGGGCCGTCGGGATCAGGGAAGTCCACGCTGATCCGCTGCGTCAACGCGCTCGAGCGGCACGACAAGGGCCGCATCACCGTGGACGGCAGAGAGCTGCGCGACGCGCGTTCGATCGACGCGATCCGGTCCGAAGTCGGGATGGTGTTCCAGCAGTTCAATCTGTTTCCGCATCTCACGATATTGCAGAACCTCACGCTGGGTCCGATGAAGGCACGCGGGCTGTCGCGATCGCAGGCCGAGGCACGGGCGATGAAATACCTCGAACGGGTGCGCATCCCCGAACAGGCCGACAAGAAACCCAGCGCCCTGTCAGGCGGCCAGCAGCAGCGTGTCGCCATTGCCCGCAGCCTGTGCATGGAGCCGAAGATCATGCTCTTCGACGAGCCGACCTCGGCGCTGGATCCTGAAATGATTGCCGAGGTGCTGGACGTGATCGTTGATCTTGCGAATTCAGGCATGACCATGATCGTGGTCACCCACGAGATGGGATTTGCCCGCCGTGCCGCCGACCGGATGGTTTTCATGGATCAGGGCGCCGTGGTCGAAACCGGCACGCCCGGGGATTTCTTCGAGCGGCCCAAGACCGAGCGCTGCCGCACCTTCCTGAACCAGATCCTGAGACATTGAGGATGCCGTTGAAAATCTCCACGCTGATTGCGCTGGGCGCTCTGGTTCTTCTCGCGGGCTGTTCGGGGGGAAACTGGGGCTGGTACGTGATCGACCCCACCACCCCCAAGGGCCTGTCCAACGTCCGCTTTCTGCTGAACGGGTTCGGCAACACGATCCTGTTGTCGGTCATCGCAGCCGTGCTGTCGATGGTCATCGGGTTGCTGGTGGCCCTGCCGGGGATGTCGGCGAACCGCTGGCTGCGCCTGCCCAGCCGCATCTATATCGAGTTCATCCGCGCGATCCCTCTTCTGCCGATGCTGTTCTGGGTGTTCTACGGGCTGCCTGTTGTGCTGAAATCAATGGGCTTTCAGGTGACAATCGATGCCTTCTGGGGCGCGATCATCACGCTGGCGATCTCCGACAGCGCCTTTACCGCCGAAATCTACCGCTCGGGCATCCAGTCCATCGCCAAGGGCCAGACCGAAGCCGCGAAAACCATCGGCCTGAACTATCGCCAGACCATGCGCTATGTCATCCTGCCGCAGGCGATCCGGCGCATTCTGCCGCCGCTGGCGAACCAGTTCATCTATATCGTCAAGGTGAGCGCCTTTGCCTCGGTCATCGGGATGCAGGAGCTGACACGCCGCGCCAACGAACTGGTGGTGACCGAATACCGCCCGCTTGAAATCTATACGCTGCTGATCCTCGAATACCTCGTGCTGGTGCTCGCGATCAGCTTTTTCGTGCGCTGGCTGGAACGCCGGATGGGCGCAGATGAAAGCCGCTGAGGAGACCGCGATGAAGTGGAAAGATTTTCTGGACGAAACCAACTCCCGCATGGGCAAGCTGCACCGCGAGGCACCGGGCATGTTCGAGGGCTTTGCCACCATGGGCCGCGCGGCAAAACGCGAGGGGGCGCTGGACGAAAAGACCAAAGAGCTGATCGCGCTTGGCATCGCGATCTCGACGCGCTGCGACAGCTGCATCGGCTTTCATGTCAAATCGCTGGTGCGCCTCGGCCTGACCCGTGAAGAGATGTGCGAGGCGCTCGAGATGATCGGCTACATGGGCGGCGGGCCATCCATCGCCTTCGGCGCCAAGGCGCTCGAGGCTTACGACGAATTCGCCGCCGGCTAGGCGGCGATGACGCTGCTGTCGGGCTGGCCGATGGCCTGTGCGATCAGGCTGCGCGCGTCCGGTAAAACCTCTTCGAGCTGCGGCAGATCGTTCACGCACAGGAATTTCACGCCCGACAGCGCGTCCGGCGTCAGCAGGGCGCGGACATCTTCGCCGCTGCCGCCGCGCCCCTGACCGCTGCGGATATGCAGATGGTCGGTCGCTGCGGCCTGTCGCGCGGCGTCTTCGGCAATCAGGATGTGGTTGTGCAGCGCCTGTGGCAGGAACTGGTCCAGATCGCGAAAACGGTGGCCGATATTGTCCAGAAACGCCTGCCTGTGTTGTGCGAAAAGCCGCGCCATCACCGACCGCCGCATCGGATGCACCACATGCGCGGGCGCAAAGATCCGGTCGGCGGGCTGGCCTGCCATGGCCCCTGCGTTGATCTGCATGAAGCCGTGGAAACACGCCGGATCGTCCCGCGCCGCGGGATCGGCCAGAAGACCGCTGAGATCCCTCCACCTGCCGCGCAGAACCGGCGCATCGCCGTCGAACATGTCCTCGGGCGTCAATGGCCCGGTAAGAAAGACGTCGTCGTTGAAATAGAGAAAGCGGTCGGCCAAACCGTCGATGCGCCACAACATCGTCTCTATCGCGAGGCTGTTGAAGGTCGGCAGCACATGTTCGAAACCGCCGAAGATCTCGTGGTGGTAGACCACCTCGAGCCGGTCGCGCACACTCGCGGGAAGGCGGGCCAGATCGGGTGTGGTATTGTCGACAACCAGCCAGATCGTGCGAACCCATGGCGCGTGCTGCACGATGGAGGACAGGCAATAATAGATTTCGTCGTTCGAGGTCCACCGGTGCGGATTGCTGGCGTTTTCAGACAGGGTGCCGAGGTGTTGCGCCATGTAGCATTCTCGCAAGGCGCGATGGGCGGGTGCATTTCCGTCCACCCATGTCACTACTGCATCTACCGGATTGTCCTGCCATGTATCGCGCAAGGATCGGTCTCCCCAAAAACCACATCGGGGTGAGATAGCACATCGGCGCTGAAAGGCACGTATTCATCGAAAGCGTTCTGTTTCTTGACGCTTGGGGCCGGACGCAGGATGCTGCGCTGGTTGCCTGAAGGGACTGCGAAATGACCGCCACATTGGACCCCGAAACCCTGTCGCGCTGGATCGGCAAGCGTGAAACGGCGCAGGACAGGATCGACGCAGGCCCCGCCCGCCGGATGGAATTGACACTGGACCGCGAGGCGCGGCTCGGTGACGGGGATGCGCTGCCACCGCTGTGGCACTGGCTCTATTTTCTGCAAACCGCGCGGATGAGCGCGCTTGGCCGTGACGGGCACCCCGCAAAGGGAGGCTTTCTGCCGCCCGTGGCGCTGCCCCGGCGCATGTGGGCAGGCGGGCGGTTCGGATTTTCGCAACCGCTTGTTCTGGGAACGGAGGCGACCAAGACCTCAACGATCAAGGATGTCGCGGTCAAGCAGGGACGCAGCGGTGCGCTGTGTTTCGTCACCGTCCGGCACGAGGTTGCGAGCAATGCGCAGAGCGCGTTCTGGGAGGAGCACGATATCGTCTACCGCGAAGACTCCGGACCGGATGCGCCGCCCGCTGCCCCCACGCCCGAGATCGGCGACGACTGGGAGACGGTCGAAACGGTGACACCGTCCGAGGTTCTGCTGTTTCGGTATTCAGCGCTGACCTTCAACGGCCATCGCATCCACTACGACCGCGACTATGCAACCGGTGTCGAAGGGCACGCCGGTCTGGTGGTGCATGGCCCGCTCATCGCCACGCTGCTTGTGGATCTTGCCCAAAGGGTGATGGGGCGCGCGCCCCTAGCGTTCGATTTCCGCGCGATGAGCCCGCTGTTCGACACCGCACCCTTCAACATTCACGCCCGCACCGAAGGGGATGAGGTAACCCTTGCCGCCGCTACCCCGCAAGGGCGTCTGGCGATGCAGGCAAAAGCGCGGTTCTGATCAACCGGCTTTCCAGCCATCCGGCGTTTTCATGCGGTGGTTGATGGTATTCGCGACACCCAGCGTCTGCTCCAGAAAGCAGCCTTTCTTCGCGGCGTTGATCAGCGCGACTACGGCCTCTTCCGCATCGGGCGAGGTGATATCGACATCAATCTCGAAACTCTTTGGCGCGGTTTCATAGATACGGCCCTTCGCGGTCCAGTCCCACGCCACGCGACAGTCCACCGACAGGTCGTCCAGCGTCACGTCCAGTCGTTTGGCGAACGCGCGGATCTGGGTCATGATGCAGCCCGTCAGCCCCGCCACGAACAACGCAAGCGGCGGAGGCGCACTGGCGTCGCCGCCGTGAAACGGGCCTTCGTCGGTGGCCAGCTCGAACGGCCCTTCGAGCATCGGTTCGCGCATGTGCACAACCAGATCGTTGCGCATCTTGCCCGTGGCATCACCGTGGCAGTCGAATACGACCTCTGCCTGCGGCGGCAGGCCCGCGTTGGGAGTGTCGCTCATGATTTCACGATCCTGTTTTTCAGTGTTCCGATCCGCTCGACCGTCAGTTCGATCACGTCGCCGTCTTCCAGAAACCGCCCCAGTTCCAGACCGCAGCCGGTGCCGACGGTGCCGGACCCGATGACTTCGCCGGGGTGGAGCGTTTCCGAGGCCGAGATATGCGCGATGATATCGGCAAAGCTGTGGTGCATGGCGCCCGAATTGCCGCCGCCCCAGACCTCGCCGTTCACCTTTGCCTCCATATCGAGCGCGACGGGGTGGGCGATTTCATCCGCCGTGACGATGAAGGGGCCCAGAATGTTGCCGGTATCGAAATCCTTGCCCTTGGCGGGGCCAAGCTGCCCGGGCATTTCGAGCATCTGCGCGTCCCGTGCGCTCATGTCGTTGAAGATCGTGTAGCCGAAGATGTGCTTCGGCGCGTCTTCGGCGCTGATGTCGCATCCGCCGGTGCCGATCACGATGGCGAGTTCCAGTTCGAAATCCATCTGCTTGCTATAGGCAGGCCAGCGCACGTCCTGTCCGTCCCCGATCACCGAAAACCGGTTGGCCTTGTAGTAGATCGGCTGTTTGTACCAGATATCCGGGATCGCGAATTCCTTGCCGGTCATCTGGGTCGCCCGCTCGAAAGAGTTGATGAGGTGTTCTTCGAACACCAGACAGTCCCGCATCTGCACAGGCCGGGGCAGGGGCGCGCGGAAACTGACGTCGGCGCTGGCGATCCGTGCAGGGTGGGGCGCGATCTCGACCAGTTCGCGGGCGCGTGCCAGGGCCTCTTCGCCGCCTTCGATCAGCGCTTGCATGGAAAAAAGCGCCTCTTCGGTGCCGCCCGCGGCGGCGGAGAGGTCCAGAAGGTGCCCCTCGCCCAGATCGGCGACAAGAATATCGGATGTGCCGTTATTTACCGTGGCCAGTCGCATGTCTCAGTCCTCCTCGATGATGGCGACGGCGCGCACGAAGCCCGCGCTTGCACCTTTGATTTTCCACGGAAAGCAGGACACTTCAAATCCGTGGTCGGGCAGGGTGTCGAGGTTCGACAGCTTTTCCATGTGGCAATAGCCGATCTCGATCGAGGCGCGGTGACCTTCCCAGATGATCGACGGATCGTGATCCTGCAGCCAGCGCTTGGCGGTCAGCGGAAAGGGCGCATCCCACGACCAGGCATCGGTGCCCGTCACCCGGACCCCGCGTTCAAGCATCCACAGCGTCGCATCGCGCCCGATGCCGCAGCCCTTTATCAGGTAGTCGTCCTGCCCGTAGCGTTCGCCGGCGGAGGTGTTCACCACCACGATGTCGAGCGGCCGCAGGTCGTGGCCGATGCGCTTCAGTTCGGCCTCGATATCGCCCGGGGTGACGATATAGCCGTCCTCCATATGTCTGAAGTCCAGTTTGACGGCGGGGTTCATGCACCATTCCAGCGGCACCTCGTCGATTTTCCATGCAGGCTCGCCGCCCTCGGTCAGGCGGCGGTTCATGGTCGAATGGTGGTGGTAGGGCGCATCCAGATGGGTGCCGTTGTGGGTGGCGATCTGTAACCGCTCGATGGCCCAGCCTTCCCCATCCGGCAGCTGTTCTTTTTCCAGTCCCGGAAAGAAGGCGGCCACCTGACCGGCGGTGACGGAGTGGTCCAGATACTCGATCTGGGGCAGCATCATCTCGGGGTCCGAGACGATATCGGCCTCGAGGGCGACGGAAATGTCGATGAAGCGACGGGGCATGGAAGTCTCCTAAAGCAGTGCGGTCACGAGGAAAGGGAAGGCGAGAACGAGCGCCAGAACGAACACCATCATCAGCGCGAAGGGCGCGGCCCCCCTGAAGATATCGCCAAGGGTGATGCTGTCGTCGTTCAGCGCGGATTTGATGACGAAGACCGAGATGCCGAAGGGCGGTGTCAGAAGCCCGATCTCGACCGCGATCACGGTGACGACGCCGAACCAGATCAGGTTCACGTCCATGCCTGACACCACCGGCAGCATCAGCGGGACGAGGATCAGCATGATCGATGAGCTGTCCAGGATCGTGCCCATGGCAATTACCAGCGCGACATAGGCGAGGATGATGCCCCAGTAGCCGATCTCGGCGGTGGCGACATAATCGCCGAAACCCGCAGGCAGCCCCGAAAGCGCCAGCATCCGACTGTACATCTGTGCCGCGATGATCAGAAAACAGATCGAGGCGGTCACCAGTCCCGTATCGGTCAGCACCTGCCAGAAATCGCGGGCCGAAAGCTGCCGGCGCGCAAGGCCGATCACGATGGCCCCAAGACAGCCGACCGCACCGGCCTCGATCGGGGTGAAGAGACCGCCGTAGATGCCGCCCAGAACCAGCGCGATCAGCGCGACAATGGGCACTCCCTTGACCATCAGCTCGCGTGCCGTCAGCGGGTCGATGTCATCGGGCGGGGTAATATTCTCGCCCACGAAGCGCGGAAAGAAACGCGCCATCAGCAGCACGCCTCCGCCAAAGATCATCGCCAGCAGGATGCCCGGAATGATCCCGGCGATGAACAGATCCCCCACCGATTGTTCCGTCAGAAGACCGTAGAGGATCAGCAGCAGGCTGGGCGGGATCAGCATGCCCAGCACCGAACTGCCCGCCACCACCCCGACGGAGAATTGCTTGGTATAGCCGTGGCGCACCATTTCCGGCACCGCGATGCGTGTGAAGACTGCCGCCGAGGCGATGGAGATGCCGGTGATCGCGGCAAAGATGGCATTTGCGCCGACCGTGCCGACACCCAGCCCTCCGCGCAGTTTGCGGAACAGATGGTTTGCCACATCGAAGGCGTCGCGCCCCATCCCCGTGACCGACACCACATATCCCATCAGCACGAACAGCGGCACCACCCCGAAGAAATAGCTGCTGATCGTCTCGGACGCCGCCAGCGCCAGCAATTTGCCCGCCAGCACCGGAGAGCCCTTGATGATCCAAACGCCGACGTAGGAACACAGCATCAGCGCGAAGGGCACCCACAGTCCGGCGTAGACAAGGATGACCATCGCACCCAGTGACAGAAGGCCGACATCAAAGCTTTCCATCGGGGGCCTTTCGGGGTGCTACTGTTTCGCAGATCGCAACAATTGCGGAGATCACCAGCTGTACGATCAGAGCGGTGCTGCCGATCAGGATGATGAGCTTTACCGGCCATATCGGTGCGGTGAAGCTGCCGATGGTCCCTTCGAAAGTGCCCCGCGTCCATGCCTTTGCAAACAGGGGGGCGGACGCGCGCAAAAGCTCGACCATGATGAAAATCGCGGCTGCGCAGAACAGCGCCTCCACCGCGCTGCGCGCCCGGGCGAACCGTCGCGCCAGTGCGCCGAGCAGAGCGTCGGACCGCGTCAGGCGCCCCATGCGGAACGCCTGTGCCACCTGAAGGAAAACGATTGCCACGATGGACATCGACACCATCATCGGCACGCCCGCGATCGGGCTGGAAAAAGCCGCCCGCCCGATCACGTCGGCATTCACCAAAAGCATCACCGCGACGATCATCAACGTCCCGATGACATTCAGCGCCAGCGTCAACGCGTCGATCCCCTGCCGCAGCCGCGACAGGAGACCGGATGTGTCGGATGCGCCGGACAAGCCCTATTCCTTGTCCCAGTCGCGCACGGGCGTGGCCCCTGCGGCGCGCATCGTATCCATGTAGCTCGTCAGAACCGCCGTCCCGTCCAGACCGGCGCTGTTCAACGTCTCGACAAAGGCGAGGGCGACGTTATCCATGCCGTCCGCCCATTCTTTGCGAAAATCCGCACTGACCTCGGTAATTGTTGCCCCCTGCGATTCCATCATTTCAAGGAACTTCGACACGGAGGCGTCCAGATCCTGATGATAGGCAATGCGCGATGCTTTCGCCCCGTCGATGAGGGCCTGTTGCACCACGGGATCCAGCCCCTCGTACCAGTCAAGGTTCGCGGCCAGCCCGCCCGCGTATTGCGCGCCGAAACCGACGCGGGTGATATAGGGGGCCACTTCGTGAAGCTTGCCGGGCAGAGCCGCCGAGGCAAAGACGATCACGCCATCGTACACCCCTGTCTTGATCTCGTTGTAGTAGGTGGTCAGGTTGCCGGACACGCCGACCGCCCCGGTTCCTTTCAGCCAGTTCACCGCAGGCCCCGGCGCACCGATCTTGCGCCCTTCGAGGTCCGAAATGTTTTCGACGGGAAAATTCGTCATCAGAAGGTAGTCGTCAATGCCGATGGCGGCGCCAAGGTACTTCAGATTGTTCTCTTCCCAGCGCGCCTGCATGATGTCGTTGGTGGATTGCAGATCGTCCATCCACTGGCCCACCAATGTCGCGTCGGACGATACGAAAGGCGTGAAATAGGTAATGTTCTGCGGCCCCATCTTGGCCGGATCGAAGAGCGATGACACAAGGCCGATCTCGGCCAGCCCTTCTTCGACAGCCTCAAGCTCGTCGCCGACCTTGGCCAGCGATCCGCCGTATTGTTCGGACCACTCGATGGTGTAGTCGGTGCCCTCCAGCGCTGCATTGACCGCCGGTATGAAGGTTTCGGCGGTGTGTTTCACCCAGCGGAAAACCGGCGGGTGACCGGCCACCACGGTTGCCGAAATCTCCTCGGCGCTGGCGGGTGTCGCTGTCGTGCCTGCGGCAAGGGCAAGCCCCGCCGCGATGATGAAATGTCTCATGTATCTTCCTCCCAAAAGATGGTTTTCAGTCTTCCTTATGTGCCAGTGCGCGGATGCCGCCGCAGACGTAGGTGATGATTTCCGCCAGCATGTCCTCGATCTGGCTGTCGTCGCATTGCCCGTCCGACAGGCGGGTGGAGCGTCCGGTCTGCGCCATCATCATCATCCCCACCCCGATCGAGAACATATACGCCCAGACCGCGTCCTTGCGGCCCAGTTGCGGCTCGATCCTCTCCAGTGCGGCGATGAAACGCCGTGCGATGGGATCGTAATAGCGTTCGGTATAGGCGCGATCGCGCGGGTCGGTCGAATTGGCGATGGAGACAAGGATCCGCGAGAACCCGCCGCCCTGCATCGCGATGTCCTGCCCTTTCTCGATGGTGGGCCGGAACAGCGCCTCTACCAGAGGCTCAAGCTGCGGGTCCGCAAAGGCCAGCACCTTGTCGAGCATCCGACCCCGCGCATCGTTGATCGCCACGGCCTGACGCGCGGCCATCGCTTCGAACAGCTTTTCCTTGGTTTCGAAGTGGTAGTGGATCAGGGCCTGCGCCACCTCCGCGCGGCGCGCAATTTCACGCAGGCTGGCCCCCTTGAAGCCTTCGTTGGCGAAAACGATCTCTGCCGCGTTCAGGATCGCGGCATAGCGGCTGTCTTCGACACCGTCCTCTCGCGGGCGTTTTTCTGCGGCTCCCACAGCATCCTCCGTGGCTGACTGATCGCTCAGTCAGGAGACATTGAGACTGCCCTCGCGTCAATAAAATTGACCGCCGCAGCGCGGCAAGCGGTCAAGGGTTTGAGAAGGATGGAAAATTAAGGGACGTCACCGCGCAGCATCCGGCGCAGTGGTGCGAATCGGATCAGATCCAGCGCCGGGTTCTGGCGATGTAGGCGTCGGCCTCCCGCCCGAAGGTGTCGCGCAAAAGCGCCTCTTCGGGCGCGGCGAACCGACGGTCGAGAATCCACCACAGCACTCCGGTGGCCACGAGGCCGATGATGGATCCATGCCCAGCCGCCGAGGCAAGCGTCAGCATGATGAGCGCCAGATAAATGGGATTGCGCGAAACCCTGTAGGGGCCTTCGACGATCAGCGTTTTCGGGCGATGGTGCGGCTCGATCGGGGTGCGCTTGCGAAAGAACCAGATCGCCGACCATGCCACCAGCACGAGTGCGGCGGCAAAAAGGAGCCACGACAGGGCATCGAGCAGCGGATGGTCGACGTGCAGGCCCGGCAGCGCGTAGCGGCCCGCATAGATCACCGCGATGCTGCCCAGCCACCAGAGCGGCGGCAGATCGGGAAAGCCTTTCATGTTGCGTCCTTTCGGGTTGCGTGCCGCGACGCTACGCAGCACCGCGCACCCTGTCCACCGTCCTGAAATCCGCTATCTTCGGCGGATGTTGATTGTCACACATGACACCCTGCGCAACCCAGCGATCCTGAAGGTGCGCCAACTGCCCCGGAAATTCTTCGGGCGGGTGACGGTCTGGCCGCGCGACAGCGTGGGCTTCTGGCGGTTCCTGCGGCTGATTGCCGAATTCCAGGCGCTGCGCTATGCGCTCACCCTCGCACCGCTGATCCTGATCGGGCTGAGCTGGAATGCGATGGCCCTGCCGATGGCGCAGGCTCCGATCCTGATGGTCGCAATGATCTGGTTCGTGGAAATGCGCCTGCTGCGGGTTCCGAAATCGCGACGGGGCCGGTTGATCGACGCGGCGGCGGCGGACCGCGCGCTCGATCTGCTGCGGGTTCAGGCGCGCGCTGCACTGACCCGCATCGCCGCGGGGCGCGGCATGAAACACGGAGAGCTGCATCTGGTGGTCGAACAGTCCGAGCTTTGGCGGCTTGCCCCCCTGACCTATGTCAGCGTCCAGTCAGAGACCGGACCGGAGGTTTTGCGCCTGACAGCGCCCGAACGTGACATTCTGCGCCAGACCCTGTTCCAGACGCCGCTGACCGAGAAGCTGTTGCAGCGGGTGAACCAGTCACAGGGGATATTCCTGCGCGACATTACCTTCGACGCGCGCGGTGTTTCCGCCCACGCGCGGCTTGCCGCCGCACTTGCCAGCTGACCCGGCGATGGCGCGGCCAGATGCGCCGTTCAGATCGCCCGCATCTCGGTCTCGACAGCGTGAAACAGGCTTTGTGCCATCGACCGCGGGCCGATCAGCCGCAGGTGTTCGGGACTGAGGCAGATGACGAAGCATCCGATGTGATGGATGCTGGTGCGCTGGGCGCTGACCGGACCGGTAGCGGGCTGCGCCGGCAGATCGCGCAGATACCGCCTGTCCAGCCTGCAACACAGCTCCATCACCGCGACGACGTGCGGCCCCTTGAGGTCGATAGCAGTCCAGCCGTCGGTCTGTTCGGTAACCGATCCGGTCGCGCCCACGGCGTCTTTCACCGTCGCAGCAAGGTCCTCTCCCGCGCTATAGGGTGTCGCGACGATCCACTGCGCCGCACCGGTCCAGAAGGCCGCGCGGGTGTCGTCGCCCGTATATTGCGCGACCGCAGGCGCATCAGTGCCAAGCCAGCCTGCGAGTTTTGCCTCACAGGCGTCCTCGCGCCCGCGCCGCGCGGCGACAGAGGCGAATGCCAGATCGGGGACCTCGACCAGACGCATGTCGCGGTGGCTGGTGCTGCGGGGGGTGTCGCCGCCAAGGGCGTTGAGGGGGATCAGGTCAGCCACGCATACGCTCCCCTTGCGGATCGATGAAATGCGGCGAGGTCACTTCGACCTCCACCGTTGACCGTGTCAGGGGCGAAACGAGGCGCATCCGCTCGCCCGTTCGCGCGTCACCGTTTTTGACAAAGCACAGGCCGATCATGCTTTGAAGCGTCGGTGAGAAACACGCAGAGGTGACGTAGCCCTGATCGTGGGCCGCGTCGATCGGACCGTCCGCCGCCATCAGATGCCCGCCCGCGGTGATCTTGTCGCCCGGGCGCAGCGGTTTGATCCCCATCAGGCGCAGGTCGGCTTCCGTGTTCAGGCCCTCGCGCCGCGACAGGGCGGCACCGATGCTGTCCTTCTTGTCCGACACCATCCGGCCCAGCCCGAGGTTGCGCGCGGTCGTCGTGCCGTTCAGTTCGTTGCCCGCCGCGTGGCCTTTTTCGATCCGCATCACGCCCAGGGCTTCCGTGCCGTAGGGGGTCACGTCGAATTCGGCTCCTTCCTCCATCAGCCTGCGCATCAGCGCGTCACCGTAGCGGGCGGGAACCGCGATTTCGAAGGCGAGCTCCCCCGAAAAGGAAATCCGGAAGAGCCGCGCGCGCAGCCCGCCGCAGACCGTGATGGCGCCACAGGCCATGAAGGGGAAAGCCGTGTCCGAAATGTCGTGCGCAGGATCGACGATCTTTTGCAGAAGGCGGCGTGCATTCGGCCCCGCCACGGCATATTGCGCCCATGCGTCGGTGGTCGAGACTAGCTGCACGTCCATGTCGGGGCGCAGGCACTGGCGGACGAACTCCATATGCTGAAACACGCGGCCCGCGTTGGCCGTGGTGGTGGTGACCACGAAGTGATCCTCGGCCAGCCGTGCGGCGGTGCCATCGTCCAGAACGATCCCGTCCTCGCGCAGCATCAGCCCGTAGCGCACACGCCCCACTGGCAGCTTCGCGAAACCGTTGCAGTAGACGAAATTCAGGAACGCCGCAGCATCCGCCCCCTGCACGTCGATCTTGCCCAGTGTCGTGCAATCGCAGACCCCGACGGACGCGCGGGTCTGGCGGACCTCGCGGTCTACACTTTCGCGCCAGTGGGTCTCGCCCGCTTGGGGGAACCACTGGGCGCGCAGCCACTGGCCGGTTTCCACGAATACCGCACCGCGTTCCTTGGCCCAGTGATGCGAGGGTGTCAGGCGCAGGGGTTTGAAATCGGACCCGCGCGCGCGTCCGGCAAGCGCACCGATGGCGGTGGGGGTGTAGGGGGGGCGATACATCGTCGTGCCGATTTCCGGGATCGACTTGCCCGCGATCCCGGCCATGATCGCCAGCCCGGTGATGTTGGACGTCTTGCCCTGATCGGTCGCCATCCCCAGCGTGGTATAGCGTTTCAGATGTTCGACCGCGCGAAAGCCTTCCTGATGGCTCAGCCTGATGTCCTTGACCGTGACGTCGTTTTGCTGGTCCACCCATGCGCGGCTGGCCCCCTCGACGAACCAGAACGGCGTCTGTTCGATTGCGGCGTCCTCGGCAACGGGGACGTCCACTGGCGCGATATCGAGCATTCGGGCCGCCGCTCGGGTGCCCGACAGCAGCGCGGCATGTGTGGAAAACGCCCCTGCAGCAGCCCCTGCAACCTGCATCCCCGCCGGCAGATCGGGGCCGGGAACGAAAGCATGTATCGCCTCGTCCCAGACCGGACGGCCCCGCTGGTGGCATGTCAGCTGGACGTTGGGGTTCCACCCGCCTGCCACGCCAAGCGCACCGCATTCGATGGTGCGCAGGCTGCCATCGGCAAGGCGCACCTCGACGAAAGTCAGGCCCAGCCTGCCGGAGGTGTTCACCACCTGCGCCCCGCGCAGAACCTGGTAGTCTTTCGACAGCGGCGCTTCAGGGCGCGTGTCGATCACGGCGGCGACATGCACCCCCAGACGGTCGAGATCGGCGGCGGTGCGGTGGCCGTCGGCATTGTTGGTAAAGACCGCGACACGCCGTGCGGGCGTCACCGCATAGCGGTTGGCGTATGTGCGCAGCGCCGAGGCGAGCATGATCCCCGGCCTGTCGTTGTTGTCAAAAGCGATGGACCGTTCGGTCGCCCCTGCACAGAGCAATGTCTGACGGGCGTAGATATGCCAGAAAATCTGGCGCGGTTTGCCTTCGGGTGGGGTGCGCAGATGGTCTGACACCCGCTCGACCGCGCCGGTGATCCCGTGGTCGAATGCGCCGATGACTGTGGTGCGCGTCATCAGCCGCACGTTTGCCATGGTGTCGAGCTCGGCCAGCGTCTCGCGGACCCATTCGGTGCCCGACATGGCATCGAGCGTGTCGAACTCGGCGTTGAGCCGTCCGCCGGGCCGGAAATCCTCGTCTGCAAGGATCACCTGACGGCCGCTGCGTCCGGCTGTGAGCGCGGCCATCAGCCCTGCCGGTCCGGCCCCGACGATCAGAAGGTCGCAATGACGGTATCCCTTGGCGTAGCTGTCGGGATCGGGTTTGCGCGACAGCGACCCGAGGCCCGCCGCGCGCCGGATCACCGGCTCGTAGAGCTTTTCCCAGAAGGACGCGGGCCACATGAATGTCTTGTAATAGAACCCCGCCGTCAGGAAATCCGAGGCGGCATCGTTGACCGCCATCGCATCGAAGGCGAGGCTGGGCCAGCGGTTCTGCGAGCGCGCGACCAGCCCGTCGTAGAGTTCGGCGGTGGTGGCGCGGGTGTTGGGCTCTTGCCGCGCGCCGCCGCGCAATTCGACCAGCGCGTTCGGCTCTTCGGACCCTGCGGTCAGCGGCCCGCGCGGGCGGTGGTATTTGAACGAGCGCCCCATCAGGCGTACCCCGTTGGCCAGCAGCGCCGAGGCGAGCGTATCGCCGGGGTGGCCGGTATAGTGGCGCCCGTCGAACATGAATTTTACCGTCCGGTCGCGGTCGATCAGCCCGCCGGTCAGGCGCAGGTTCCGCGTCATGGGGTCCGCTCCGCGCGGGCCGCGTCGCGGGCGAGTTCCACGCCCTCGATCTCGTGCGTGAGCGTGTTGCGCGTCACCACCAGATACGACCGGTCACCGCCCTCGTGAAACCAAAGCTCGCGGTGTGTCCCTGCGGGGTTGGCCCGCAGGTAGGCGTAGGCGTGCCAGTCCGCAGCGCTGGCCGTTGCGGGATCGGGGCGGCGCATCAGCGAGGCGTCTCCGATATAGGTGAACTCGGCGCTGTCACGCGGGCCGAGAAGAGGGTGATCGATAATCATCTGTCGGTGCCTCGGGCGGGCTGCGGGATTGAGTTTATTGGCAAAATGGAGAAGCGCCGGTGCATCAGTGCAGATTGGGCTGATTGCCCATCCCTTTTTCGTCGATCATATGGCCAGTTGCGAACCGGTCGAGCCGGTAGGCGGTCGCGGTGTCATGCGGCGCGTCGCGGGCCAGCAGATGCGCGAAGGCGTAGCCGGAGGCCGGCGTGGCCTTGAACCCGCCGTAGCACCAGCCACCGTTGAAATAGAGCCCCTCCACCGGGGTGCGGTCGATGATCGGCGAGCCGTCCATCGACATGTCCATGATCCCGCCCCACATGCGCAGCAGGCGCGCGCGCCCGATCATCGGCATCAGGGCCATTCCGCCCTCGCAGACATCTTCGACCACGGGCAGGTTGCCGCGCTGGGCGTAGGAGTTATAGCCGTCGATGTCACCGCCGAAAACCAGCCCTCCCTTGTCGGACTGGCTGACGTAGAAATGCCCGGCACCGAAGGTGATGACCCCCGGGATCACCGGCTTGAGACCTTCGGAAACGAAGGCCTGGAGAACGTGGCTTTCGATGGGCAGGCGCAGCCCGGCCATGTCCATGATGCGCGAGGAGGAGCCGGCGACGGCGCTTCCGACCTTTTTCGCGCCGATGAAGCCGCGCGTCGTCTCGACCCCGAGGCAACGGCCATCTTCGATGCGCAGGCCCGTGACCTCGCAGTTCTGGATGATGTCGACGTCGCGGCTGTCGGCGGCGCGGGCGTAGCCCCAGGCCACCGCGTCGTGGCGCACCGTCCCGCCGCGCCGCTGCATCAGCGCGCCCTTGATCGGGAAGCGGGCATTGTCGAAATCGAGAAACGGCGCCTCGCGGCGGACCTGTGCGGCATCGAGTAGTTCCGCGTCCGCCCCGTTGAGGATCATCGCATTGCCACGCCGGGTGTAGGCATCGCGCTGGGCGTCGGAATGGATCAGGTTCATCACCCCGCGCTGGCTGACCATGGCGTTGTAGTTCAGATCCTGTTCCAGACCTTCCCAGAGTTTGAGGGAGAATTCGTAGAACGGCTCATTGCCGTCGAGCAGGTAGTTGGACCGGATGATCGTCGTGTTCCGACCCACGTTGCCGCCGCCGATCCAGCCTTTTTCCAGCACCGCAACGCGCCGTTCGCCGAAAACCGAAGCGAGGTAATGGGCCGTGGCAAGACCGTGCCCGCCGCCGCCGATGATGACGATGTCATAGGCCGCCTGCGGTTCTGGATCGCGCCATGCGGGCGTCCATCCCTTGTGGCCTGTCAGGGCTTCCTTGATGACCCTCAGGCCGGAGTAGCGCATGGAATCGGACCTCTCTTTCGGTGCAAGGTTTGGCAAGTTGCGGCGAATGTTCCAGCCATGCCGGATATTTTTCCCGCCCGCTTCCGACATCCTGCGCAAGAATTAGGCGCAGCGGCGGGACCGTGACCGCGATCCCCTGCCGGTTCAGGCTAGGCGGCGCAGGGGTTGCTTGGCAAGGGTCATGCAGAAATATGCGGCAGCGCAGAAAAATCCGGTGGCCGGAGCACAAAGAACCTTGACGCGGGGGGCGGATTTCGCGCATGTTTCCGATACGAAACAACACGCGGGAGGGGGCAGACGAGGCACCTTGCCGCGCAACATCAGCAAGGATCGATCGGGAGAGAGCGGAGACATCCGCCGCCGAAGGAGCAACCGCCCCGGTAAACTCTCAGGCACCCTGGACCGGCGATCCTCTAACACTCCGAAGAGTGGCGGCATCTGCCGCCCGCCGCAGGAGCAAGCCCGGACTTTCCGGGTGAATCTCTCAGGCCAGTGACGGAGGGGGCGTGATTTGGGAGAGGAACCCAATGCCCTCGATCGCCATCATTGGCGCCGGTGTGACCGGCGTGACGACTGCTTACGAACTTCACCGCCTCGGCTTTGATGTGACGGTCCATGACCGCCAGCGCTATGCCGCGATGGAAACCAGCTTTGCGAACGGGGGTCAGCTTTCGGCCTCCAACGCCGAAGTCTGGAATCAGGCCAGCACCGTTCTGAAGGGGCTGAAATGGATGTGGCGCCGCGATGCGCCGCTTCTGGTCAGCCTGAAACCGAGCTGGCACAAGGCCAGCTGGATGGCGGAATTTGTCCGCGCGATTCCGCAATACCGCGAGAACACGATCCGCACCACGCGCATGGCGATTGCCGCGCGCGACGGGCTGCGCGAGATGGCGCAGACTGCGGGGGTGGAATTCGACCTGCTGCCCGCGGGGATCCTGCATTTCTACGGAAACGAACACGATATGGACCACGCGCGGGAGGTCACGCGTCTGCTGGCCGAGGGCGGGCTTGAACGGCGCGAGCTTACACCCGACGAGGTGCGCGCCCGTTGTCCCGAGCTGAACGGTGATCTTGTCGGTGGCTTCTGGACAGAAAGCGACATGACCGGCGATATCCACAAATTCACGAAGGGCGTTGCCGGTTGGCTGAAATCGCGCGGCGTGCGTTTCGAGATGGGCCGCGGCGTCGAAAAGCTGGTGCGCAAGGACAGTGGCGGCGTCGACGTGGACGGCACCCACTACGATGCGGTCGTGCTGTGCGCGGGCGTCGCCTCGCGCGGGTTCGCGGCGCAGCTGGGCGAGCGGCTGAATGTCTATCCGGTCAAAGGCTATTCGATCACCGTGAACCTGCGCGACGAAGGCTCGCGCGCGGCGGCCCCCACTGTATCCTTGCTGGACGATGCGGCGAAAATCGTGACCTCGCGGTTGGGGCCGGACAGGTTCCGCATTGCCGGCACCGCCGAGTTCAACGGCGAGAACCGCGATATCCGCGACGACCGCATCCGGCCGTTGGTGAAATGGTGTGAACGCTATTTCCCCGGTGTGGACACCGACAGTGTCGTGCCATGGGCCGGTCTGCGTCCGATGATGCCCAACATGATGCCGCGTGTGGGCGCGGGTGCGGGGCAGGGCGTGTTCTTCAACACCGGTCACGGGCATCTGGGCTGGACCCTGTCTGCCGCGACGGCGCGTATCCTTGCGTCCGAAGTGTCCGCTCAGATGGCACCGGAAATCCACCGCGCCGCCTGACCGGTCAGATCGCGGCGGAATGCGCCTGTCCGGTGGCGGCAAAGCTGTCCACGTGATGAGCGATGATTCGCACCAGCGGGTGCGCGTCCTCCTCAAGGTGCAGACCGCCGGGGCCGATGCGGAAGAGCCCCGGAAAGGTCGCCAGCAGACCGCGCACGATGTCGCGCAGAACTGCCGCTTGCGCCGGAAACGCGGCGGCCAGTGCGCGTTCGTCCAATGCGAAACGGCACATCAGGTCGTCTATGATCGCCGCGACGAGACTGTCCTGCGGGCGCATCCGGTATCCCTTGTGGCCGGCAAGCCCGCCTGCCGCGATCCGCGCCTGATAGGCTGATGTCGCGGCGGCGTTCTGGACGTAGCCTTCGCCGAATCGCGAGATGGCAGAGGCCCCGAGCCCGACCAGCGTTGGCGCGGTATCGTCGGTATAGCCCTGAAAATTGCGGCGCAGACGCCCGTCGCGCGCCGCCCGGGCAAGGCTGTCGTCGGGGCGGGCGAAATGGTCGATCCCGATCATGTCGTATCCATCGCCGGTAAAGAACGCGCGGGCCTGTTCGGACAGTGCAAACCGCGTCTGCGCGTCAGGCAGGTCTTTGTCCTTGATCATCACCTGCCGCTTCGACATCCACGGCACATGGGCGTAGCCGTAGATCGCAAGGCGGTCCGGCGACATCTGCCGCACCAGACCGAGGGTGTCACCGAAGCTGCGCGCTGTTTGCAGTGGCAGCCCGTAGAGCAGATCCAGATTGAGACTTTCCAGTCCCCGCGCGCGCAGATGGTCTACCACGGCGCGGGTCTGGGCAAAGCTTTGCGGTCTGCCGATGGCGCGCTGCACTTCGGGGGCGAAATCCTGCACGCCGATGCTGGCGCGGTTCATCCCGTAGTCGGTCAGCGTATCGAGCAGGGGGGCGGACGCCTCTGTCGGGTCGATCTCGACCGAGAATTCGAAATCTTCCGGGCGGTCGAACGCCGCGAACATCGCGTCGAGCAGGCTTTCCATCAGCGGTGCGGTCAGGATCGTCGGGGTGCCGCCGCCCAGATGCAGCCGCGCCATCCGCAGGTCAGCGGGCAACTGGTCGCGCACGCGGTGCAGCTCATCGATCAGGGTGGCGACATAGGCCTCGACCGGGCGCATTGTCTGCGTGCCCTGTGTCCGGCAGGCGCAGAACCAGCACAGCCTTTTGCAGAAGGGGATATGCACATAGACCGAAATGTCCGATCCCTGCGGCACGGCGTCAAGCCAGTGCGCCTGATACCGGGGGCCGATCCCCTCCCTGAAATGGTTCGCCGGGGGATAGCTGGTATAGCGGGGTACCTTGGCGTCAAAGAGGCCGTGGTCGCGAAGTGTGTCGATCTTGTCCATGGGATCGGTTATAAGACTTGCGTAGCCAATGACTTTGACCCAGATCAACCCATGCCTCCTCCGTCCCTGAACGCTGTCAGATGCAGCGAATGCCCGATTCGTCACCGTGCCGTTTGTGCGCGGTGCGACGAGGATGAACTCGCGTTGCTGGAAAGCATGAAGTCCTACCGCAGCTTTGCGGCGGGAGAGCCGATCCTGTGGCGGGGCGAGCCGCTGGAGTTCGTGGCCTCACTGGTCTCGGGTGTTGCGTCGCTGTCCAAGACGCTCGAGGACGGGCGCACGCAAATGGTCGGCCTGCTGCTGCCGTCGGATTTCATCGGACGGCCCGGACGGGCGCGGATCGACTTCGACGTGACGGCGACAACGGATGTGACATTGTGCTGCTTCCGCCGCGCCCCGTTCGAGCGGCTGGTTGAGGATACCCCGCATGTTGCACAGCGCCTGATGGAACTGGCGCTGGACGAACTGGACGTGGCGCGCGACTGGATGCTGCTCCTGGGTCGCAAGACCGCCCGCGAAAAGATCGCGACATTCGTGCTGATGCTGGTGCGGCGCAGCCAGATCGACGGCCAGATGCCCACCCGGATCGCCCTGCCGATGACGCGCGACCAGATTGCCAATTTCCTCGGACTGACGCTCGAAACAGTCAGCCGGCAGTTGAACGCATTGAAGAAGGAAGGCGTCATCAGCTTTACCGACCGGCGGTATTTCGGCATCGAGGATCTGGCGTCCCTGCACGATGCGACAGGCGATGACGCCGACGGTGGTGTGCTCGTCTGAGCGTCGTCGCGCGAAAACGTCCTTTTTGATCCATGTCAAAGAATCGCGGTTCCTGACCCCATAGGAAGATCCCGACAACCGGCGCGCAAGATGCGTGTCGCCGACAAGGGACCTTGCCATGAATTACGTCAAACTGCTCGTGTTGAGCCTTGTGACCCTGCTGGCCGCGATCGCCAGCAACTGGGGCCACGATGCCGCCTACCGGTTCCACGCCTTCCTGATCATGGCGATCTCGGCGGGGATGTTCATCTGGGTGCTGCGCCAGACGGACGAGCCGCCACGCATGGATGCCGAACCGGCTGGAAACTATATGGACGGCGTGATCCGCGCAGGTGTCATCGCGACGACCTTCTGGGGCATCGCGGGATTTCTGGTCGGCACCTTCATCGCTTTCCAGCTGGCGTTCCCGGAACTGAATTTCGACTGGGGCCAGCCCTATACCAACTTCGGACGCCTGCGGCCCCTGCACACTTCGGCGGTGGTATTCGCCTTTGGTGGCAACGCGCTGATCGCGACATCGCTTTACGTGGTGCAACGCACCAGCGGCGTGCGCCTCTGGGGCGGAAACCTCGCGTGGTTCGTTTTCTGGGGCTACCAGCTTTTCATCGTGCTGGCGGCGACCGGGTATCTTCTGGGCGCGACCCAGAGCAAGGAATACGCAGAGCCCGAATGGTACGTCGATATCTGGCTGACCGTGGTCTGGCTGAGCTATCTTGCGGTTTTCCTTGGTACGATCTTCCGTCGGCGCGAGAAGCACATCTACGTCGCCAACTGGTTTTTCCTGAGCTTTATCATCACTGTCGCGATGCTGCATCTGGTCAACAACCTCAGCATTCCCGTCAGCTTTCTGGGCAGCAAGTCGGTGCAGGTCTTTGCCGGCGTGCAGGACGCGATGACACAGTGGTGGTACGGCCATAACGCCGTGGGTTTCTTCCTTACTGCCGGTTTCCTTGGGATGATGTATTACTTCGTACCGAAACAGGCGGGGCGCCCGGTTTACAGCTATAAGCTGAGTATCATTCACTTCTGGGCGCTGATTTTCTTGTATATCTGGGCGGGTCCGCACCACCTGCATTACACGGCGCTGCCGGATTGGGCCTCGACGCTGGGCATGGTGTTCTCGATCATCCTGTGGATGCCCAGCTGGGGCGGCATGATCAACGGTCTGATGACCCTGCAAGGGGCGTGGGACAAGCTGCGCACCGATCCGATCCTGCGGATGTTCGTGCTCAGCCTCGGGTTCTACGGCATGTCGACCTTCGAGGGTCCGATGATGTCGATCCGCGCGGTCAACTCGCTGTCTCACTATACCGACTGGACCATCGGGCACGTGCATTCCGGCGCACTGGGCTGGAACGGGATGATTACCTTCGCCTGCATCTATTTCCTGACGCCCAAGCTTTGGGGGCAGGCGCGGATGTATTCGGTCAGCGCGATCAACTGGCACTTCTGGCTCGCCACGCTTGGTATCGTTCTCTACGCCGCGTCGATGTGGGTGACCGGCATCATGGAAGGCCTGATGTGGCGCGAAGTGGATGACCAGGGCTTCCTCGTGAACTCTTTCGCCGACACGGTCAGCGCCAAGTTCCCGATGTATCTGGTCCGCGGCCTTGGCGGGATCCTGTTCCTCAGCGGTGCGCTGGTGATGGTCTGGAACATGTGGATGACCATCCGCGGCGCCAGCCCCGCCCATGTCGCAGCCCCCCAAGCAACTCCAGCCGAATAAGGAACGCCCATCATGGCAATTCTGGACAAACACGCCCTGCTTGAACGCAGCCCCACCCTTCTTCTGACCTTCTCGCTGCTGGTGGTCACCGTGGGCGGGATCGTGGAAATCGCGCCGCTCTTCTGGCTGGAGAATACCATCGAAGAGGTCGAGGGTGTGCGCCCCTATTCACCGCTCGAACTGGCCGGACGCGACATCTACGTCCGCGAGGGCTGCTATGTCTGCCACAGCCAGATGATCCGCCCGATGCGCGACGAGGTCGAGCGCTACGGGCATTACAGCCTTGCGGCGGAATCGATGTACGATCACCCGTTCCAATGGGGCAGCAAGCGCACCGGTCCCGATCTGGCGCGCGTCGGGGGGCGGTATTCCGACACCTGGCACGTCGATCATTTGATGGATCCGCAATCCGTGGTCCCCGAAAGCATCATGCCCAAATACGCCTTCCTGCGCGACGTCCGGCTGGACGGCGAGATGATCGAGGCGACGATGCGCACACACCGGCTGGTCGGTGTGCCCTATTCGGACGAACAGATCGAACTGGCCGAGGTCGATTTCAATGTTCAGGCCGATCCCGACGGCGATTGGGACGGTCTGCTCGAGCGCTACCCCGGTGCGGTGGTGTCGAACTTCGACGGCCAGCCGGCGCTGACCGAGATGGACGCGCTTATCGCCTATTTGCAGGTGCTGGGCACCATGGTCGATTTCTCGACCTTCACCCCCGATGCCAGCCGCTGAGGAGACTTGAACATGGATACCTATTCGCTCTTGCGTGAAATCGCCGACAGCTGGGTCTTGCTGGCGATGGTCGTATTTTTCATCGGGACGGCGATCTGGGCCTTCCTGCCCAGCCAGCGCCACGCCCGCGACGACGCGGCACAGATCCCGTTTCGAAATGACACGCCCGACAAGGACGAGACCTGTAGCGGCACCTGCGAGACCTGCGCGTGCAGCGGCTTCGCCCTGAAGGACCTGAAAGGACAGCGCGATGTCTGACACCAAGATCGACAAGGAAACCGGCGTCGAGACCACCGGCCACAACTGGGACGGCATCGAGGAGCTGAACAATCCGCTGCCGCGCTGGTGGCTCTGGACGCTCTACGCCACGATCATCTGGGGCGTGGGATACACCATCGCCTATCCGGCATGGCCGATGCTGTCGGGGGCCAGCGCGGGGTTGTTGGGCTTCTCGACCCGCGCACAGGTGGCCGAGGACATTGCCACCCACGATGCGCGCAACGAGGCGCTGGTGGCCGATCTCGTCTCTGCCGATCTGGCGGCGCTGGCGCCGGCTGACGATCTGCACCGCTATGCCGTGGCGCGCGGCGCATCGGTGTTTCGCGCGCAATGCAGCCAGTGCCACGGATCGGGTGCGGCGGGGGCGAAAGGCTATCCCAACCTGCTCGATGACGCATGGCTCTGGGGCGGGGACGTGGAAAGCATCGCCTACACGATCAACCACGGCATCCGCAACGAAACCGACCCGGACGCGCGCTGGTCCGAGATGCCCGCCTTCGCGGAGATCCTCGAGGACGGGGAAATCGACGCGGTGGTCGAATACGTCGTGAGCCTGTCGTCACAGGAGTACGACGCGCAGCTGGCCGAAGCGGGCAGCGCGGTGTTTGCCGACAATTGCGCGGCCTGTCACGGGGACAGCGCGGAAGGCAACCGTGATCTGGGCGCGCCCGCGCTGTCGGATGCGATCTGGCTCTACGGGGGGGATCGCGAAACGCTCAAGACAACGGTGCGCTACGCGCGCTTCGGCGTGATGCCCGCATGGGGCCAGCGCCTGTCGGATGCCGATGTAAACGCGGTTTCTGTCTACGTTCACAGCCTTGGAGGAGGCGAGTAGGCAGATCGGTCGCCCTTTGGCTCGGGCGGCCCGGCCCCGAAGCGGTCCTGTTCGCATCAGGTGACCTGCTTCGGGGCCTCTTGATTCAGATCAAGGCGGCCTGCGGAATCGCTGCCTAGAAGGGTCTGTGCGAACAGGACGGAACACCATGTCAGACCAATCACTCTACGCGGCGCGCGAGCCGATCTTCCCCCGCCGTGTCTCGGGCAGATTCCGGAACCTCAAATGGGGGATCATGCTTGTCACGCTGGGGATCTACTACCTCACCCCCTGGATCCGCTGGGACCGCGGGCCGTCCTTGCCGGATCAGGCCGTGCTGGTCGATCTGGCAAGCCGCCGTTTCTATTTCTTCTGGATCGAGATCTGGCCGCACGAGTTCTATTTCGTCGCGGGCCTGCTGATCATGGCGGGGCTGGGATTGTTCCTCTTCACCTCGGCACTGGGCCGGGTCTGGTGCGGCTATGCCTGCCCGCAAACCGTCTGGACCGATCTGTTCATACTGGTCGAGCGCTGGATCGAGGGCGACCGAAACGCGCGCATCCGTCTGCATCGCGCGGACTGGAGCTTGCGCAAGTGGCGGTTGCGGATCAGCAAATGGCTGGTCTGGCTGCTGATCGCGGTGGCGACGGGCGGCGCGTGGGTATTCTACTTCACCGACGCACCGCAGCTGATGCGCGACCTGCTATCGCTCTCGGCCCATCCTGTCGCCTATATTACCATCGCGATCCTGACCGCGACGACGTTCGTTTTCGGCGGCTTCATGCGCGAACAGATTTGTATCTACGCCTGTCCGTGGCCACGGATTCAGGCGGCGATGATGGATTCCGACACCATCACCGTGGCCTACCGCGACTGGCGCGGCGAACCGCGCGGCAAGGGCAACGTTCGCAAGCGTGACCGCGCCGCAGCCGAGCGGGCCGAGCGTGAGGCGCAGGCCGCCGGCCCCGGGCAGGTACGGTATTCACCGACACCCTATCCCAATCCCAGGCTGCAGGGTGCCGGCACAGCCAAGCAGGCGGCAGAGCGGCAGGATCACGGCGACTGCATCGATTGTATGGCCTGCGTGAATGTCTGCCCCATGGGCATCGACATCCGCGAGGGGCAGCAGATGGAGTGCATCACCTGTGCGCTGTGCATTGACGCCTGCGACGATGTGATGGACAGGATCGGCAAACCGCGCGGATTGATCGACTACCTCGCGCTGTCCGACGAAACCGCCGAGCGCGGCGGCGCCGCCCCGGTCCCCGTCTGGAAACACGTGCTGCGTCCCCGCACGATCCTCTATACCGCGCTTTGGTCGCTGATCGGTTTCGGGCTGGTATACGCGCTGTTCATCCGCTCGGATATCGAACTGACCGTTAGCCCGGTCCGCAATCCCACCTTCGTGGTCCAGTCGGACGGGGCGATCCGCAACATCTATGACGTGCGCCTGCGCAACAAGACCGGCGAGGCGCGGCAATTCCACCTCAGCCTGACGAGCGACTATATCCTGCGCATCTCGCTTGAGGGGACAGACGACCTGAGCGTCAGCGTGCCCGCCGATACCACCGTCCTGCAACGGGTCTATGTGACCGCGCGGGCGGACGACCCGGCGGCAACGGCACAGCGCAGCGACCTGCGGATCTGGGTCGAAGATCTCGGCTCTGGCGATCGTGCCGGCCGCGCAACCACCTTCAACGGGAGAGAACCATGACACGGGAAATAAAGGGCTGGCACGTCTTCACCGTTTTCGCCTTGGCCTTCGGAACCATCATCGCGGTGAACCTCACGCTCGCGGTGAGTGCGGTGCGCAGTTTTCCGGGGCTGGAGGTCAGGAATTCCTACGTGGCAAGCCAGTCGTTCGACGCGGACAGGGCGGCGCAGCTGTCGTTGGGCTGGGACGTAAGCGCAACGCTTGAGGGCAACGAATTGCGCCTTGTGATCCTCGATCACGGCAGGCCGATCGCGCCGGTCATCGAAAGCGCGGTTTTCGGACGGGCCACATCGGTCGCCGCCGATCAGGCCCCGCAATTCGGATTTGACGGCACCGCCCTGCGCGCGCGTGTCGAGGCGGGCAGGGGCAACTGGAACCTGCGCCTGAAGGCGCGCGCCGAAGATGGCACATTGTTCCAGCAGCGCCTGATCGTGAAGGTTGTGCCATGATCGCCGCCTGCCCCGCCTGTAGTGCCGCCGATCTGGCGCAGGACGTCGCCAGCGGCCCGGCACTGCAATTTTCGCTGCCCCAGGTCCATTGCGCAGCCTGCATCGGCAAGATCGAGCGTGGCCTCGCGGAGGTGCCGGGGGTGGTGTCGGCCCGTGTGAACCTGTCGCTGAAACGGCTCACCGTGCAGGGCACCGTCGATCCCGACAGGATCCACAGGGCGCTGTCCGATCTGGGCTACGACAGCTTCCCGCTCGACCTTGCGGCGCTGTCGCAGGTGGCGGATGACGCCGGGCGCGCGCTGTTGACCCGCATGGCAGTCGCGGGGTTCGCGATGATGAACGTCATGCTTCTGTCGGTTGCGGTCTGGTCCGGCGCCACGGATGCGACACGCGATCTGTTCCACCTGATCTCGGCGATGATCGCCTTTCCCGTGGTCGCCTACGCGGGCCAGCCGTTTTTCCAAAGCGCGTGGGGCGCGCTGCGCGTGGGGCGGCTGAACATGGACGTGCCGATTTCGCTGGCCATCATTCTGGCCGCCGCGATGTCGCTGTTCGAAACGCTCAACGGTGGCGCTCATGCCTATTTCGATGCCGCCCTGTCGCTGACCTTTTTCCTCCTGATCGGGCGGTACATGGATCACCGCACACGGTCCGCCGCGCGCTCGGCCGCGGGCGAGCTTACGGCGCTCGAAGTGCATTCGGCGGATCTGGTCACCGCCAGGGGAACCCGGCGGGTGCCGGTGACGGATCTTGTCGTCGGCGACGAGGTCATCGTCCCCTCAGGGGCGCGGGTGCCGGTGGACGGCGTGCTGCTGAGCGATCATGCGCTTCTGGACCGGTCTTTTCTGACCGGCGAAAGTGCTGCGGTGGCGGCGGGCATGTCCGATCTGTTGCAGGCGGGTGAGGTCAACCTTGCCGATCCGGTTCGCCTGCGGGCCACTGCGGTGGGGGCCGACACCACACTGCGCCGTATGGCCGCGATGGTCGAGACTGCCGAGAACGGGCGCAACCGCTACACCGCGCTCGCCGACCGTGCCGCGCAGGTCTACGCTCCGGCGGTGCATCTGCTGGCGCTTGTCGCGTTTCTGGGATGGGCGACTGCAACCGGTGATATCCGCCATGCGCTCAATGTCGCGATTGCGGTGCTGATCATTACCTGCCCTTGCGCGCTGGGGCTTGCGGTCCCTGCCGTATCCACCGCCGCGGTCAGCCGCTTGTTCGGCGAGGGGGTTCTGGTGAAACACGCAACCGCGCTGGAGCGTCTGGCCGAAGTCGACCGGATTGTGTTCGACAAGACCGGCACGCTGACCCGCCCGGCCGTGGCGCTGCCGGAGGGTCTGGACGCCCGCGATCGCGCCATTCTGCGCGGTCTTGCGCAAAACTCCCACCACCCGCTTTCAAGGGCGCTGGTTGAGGCGCTGGGCGATACCGCCGCCGCCGATCTGACCGATCTGACCGAGGTGCAGGGGCAGGGGATCGCGGCGCGCTGGAACGGCCTGCCCGTCCGGCTGGGGCGGGGGCCGTGGCTGGGTGGGTCCTTCGCGGGGCCGGGTTTCAGGATCGGCGATGCCCCCGCGCAACCGCTTGAGGCGACAGAGGCCCTGCGCCCCGGCATACTGGCCGCGCTCGGCGATCTCGACCTGCCAGCCGAAGTCCTGACCGGCGACGGCGAAGGCCCCGCGCGGCGGCTGGGCCAGATGATCGACCTTCCGGTGCGCGCCAACGCGCGGCCCGAGGACAAGCTGGCGCATCTTCTGGACCTGCGCGCGCAGGGCTATCGCGTTCTGATGGTCGGTGACGGGTTGAACGACACCGCAGCGCTGGCCGCGGCGCACGCCTCTGTCGCGCCCGCCACCGCGCTGGAGGCTGCGCGCAGCGCCTCCGATGTCGTCATCCTGAACGAGAGCTTCGCCACCCTGCCGCTGATCCTGCGGATCGGGCGGGCGACCCGGGCATTGTCGCACCAGAATTTCGCGATTGCGGCGGTTTACAACTGCATCGCCGTGCCGCTTGCGCTGGCCGGTCTGGCGACCCCGCTGGCCGCGGCGCTGGCGATGTCCGTTTCGTCCATCACCGTTCTGCTGAACGCCCAACGCATGAGGCTTGTCCGATGAATGTCCTTGTCGTGCTTATCCCGATTTCGCTGGTGCTGGGCGGGATCGGCCTGGTTGCGTTCCTCTGGACCGTCCGGTCGGATCAATACGATGACGCGGCCGGGAATGCCGCGCGCATCCTGCTTGACGACGATCAGGCGCCGCCGCCTTCCGAAAGGTCGGGATGTGCGGCAATCACCACCGTGGTGCCCGCCGCCGCGCAGCGTTCGACAGAGCGTGGAGGCGGGGACCGGTCGGTATAGAACACGTCCACATCCTCGAGCGACGCGATCCGCGCGGGAGCCTTGCGTTCGTATTTCGATGCATCGGCAACAAGGAAAACGTGGTCGCTGTGCTGGATGATGGTCTGGCTGACGCTGACCTCCTGCACGTCGAAATCGAGGATATCGCCACCCTCGTGCAGGGCCGAACAGCCGATCACCGCATAGTCGAACCTGAACTGGCGGATCGTGTGGGCGGCAAGATCCCCGACAAGCCCGCCGTCGGAGCGGCGCAGGTTGCCGCCGGTCACGATGACTTCGACATTCGGGTTGGCCGACAGGATGGTGGCGATATTGACGTTGTTGGTCACCACCAAGAGACCTTCGTGAAGCAGCAATTCGCGCGCGACCGCTTCGGTGGTTGTGCCGATATTGAGGAATACGGAGCTATCGTTGGGGATCGCGCGGGCGCACATGCGGGCGATATCCACCTTCGCCGACTGGTTCAGATCGCGTCTTTCGGCGTAACCGATGTTCACGGTGGTGGACGGCAGGATTGCCCCGCCGTGGACCCGCTCCAACTGGCCTGCCTCGGCCAGTTCCGTCAGGTCGCGCCGGATCGTTTGCGGTGTGACGCCGAAATACGACACCAGCCCCTCGACCGTCACCCGGCCTTCGCGGCGGGCGATATTGATAATCTCGGGTTTGCGCAGCGTCTGCACCATGGGCTCTCCTTAAAGGCCGGCCCGTTCGTCTTAGCGCGTTTCTTGCGCGTGTCATAGATTCTGTTGTTCGTTTATGCGCGTTTGCGAAGCCGAGGCGCTCTTAGGCCCCTGTTTGGCCCCTGCAACGGCTCTTTTCGCAGGAAAAGTTGTGAGGAATTTCAGGCGCAAAGGTCAATTCGCGCCCAAACGAACATTTTTTTCTTCCAGTTGCGCTCGTTTTTTGTCACCAATGTCGCGGGTGCGGCAACGATCAGCGCCTTGGGAGGGACACCAGTGACACCGGATTTCGATCTGCTGATAATCGGCGGCGGCATCAATGGATGCGGCATAGCGCGGGATGCGGCGGGTCGCGGGCTGTCTGTCTGTCTGGTCGAGATGAACGATCTGGGATCGGCGACCTCGGCCTCTTCCACCAAACTGTTCCACGGCGGTCTGCGGTACCTCGAATATTTCGAGATCAGGCTGGTGCGCGAAGCGCTGATCGAGCGCGAGACACTGCTGCGCGCCATGCCGCATATTTCGTGGCCGATGCGCTTCGTGCTGCCTTACCATTCCAGCATGCGGTTCGACGGCACGACGCCGACTTCGAAAATCCTGAATACCGTGATGCCCTGGATGAAGGGGCGCAGGCCCGCGTGGCTGATCCGTCTGGGTCTGTTCATGTACGACAACCTTGGTGGTCGGAAAATCCTGCCGGGCACAAGCCGTCTGGATCTGCGCAACGCGGTCGAGGGCAAGGCGCTGAAGCCGAAGTTCGAGCGCGCCTACGAATACTCCGACTGCTGGGTCGAGGATTCGCGGCTTGTGGTCCTGAACGCCCGCGATGCCGAGGCACGCGGTGCCACGATCTGCCCGCGCGAGCGGGTCACGGGGGCCGAGGTGGTGGATGGCATCTGGCAGGTGGGACTGGATAACAGCGAGACCGACACCAGGCGCAGGGTGACCGCGCGCATGGTGGTGAACGCGGCCGGTCCATGGGTCGGTGACGTGCTGCGCGGCACGCTGAAATCCAACCAGCAGGGCGGTGTGCGGCTGGTGCGCGGCAGCCACATCGTCACGAAGCGGCTCTTCGATCACGACAAATGCTATTTCTTTCAGGGCACCGACGGGCGGATCATATTCGCCATCCCCTATGAGACGGATTTCACCCTGATCGGCACCACGGATGCCGAGCACCCCGACGCCAGTGAAAAGCCCTACTGCACGCCCGAAGAGCAGCACTATCTGGTGAATTTCATTAACGAATACCTCGCCGAGCCGATTAGCGTGGATGATATCGTCTGGACCTATTCTGGCGTGCGCCCGCTCTACGACGATGGCGCGAAAAGTGCGACGGCGGCGACCCGTGACTACGTGCTGAAGCTCGACACCAGCCGTGGCGCACCGGCGCTGAACATCTTCGGCGGCAAGATCACGACCTACCGGCGTCTGGCAGAAAGCGCGCTGGAACACATCGGGGAGGTCTTTTCCGATCTCAAGGGACCGTGGACCGCAGGTGTGCCGCTGCCGGGGGGCGATTTTGCTTATGATGGCGTGCAGGCGTTGATCGACAGCCTGCGCGCGCGCTACGCTTTTCTGGACGCACGCTGGGCACAGCGCCTCGTGCGCGCCTACGGGACCGAAGCGGCAGAGATTCTCGGGGACGCGCGCGAGGCTTCCGATCTGGGCCGCGACTTCGGCGCGCATCTGACCGAGCGCGAAGTCGACCACCTGATCGCGAAGGAATACGTGCGCTCTGCGGACGATGTGCTCTGGCGCCGGTCAAAGCTGGGTCTGCGGCTGTCCCCGCAAGAGGCGGCGCAACTCGAAGATTATATTCGCGACCGTGTGAACGCACGCCAGAGCGATGCGGCGGAATGAGGGACCAAGATGACGCTTGAACTGAAATCCGTGTCGAAGGTGGTGAATGGGGTGACGCATATTCACCCCACGGACCTGACTCTCGAAAAAGGGACGATGAACGTGCTTCTCGGGCCGACCTTGTCGGGCAAGACCTCGCTCATGCGGCTGATGGCCGGGCTGGACGTGCCGACGACGGGGCAGCTGATCTGGGAAGGCCGCGATGTCACCGGGATGCGCGTGCAGGATCGCAAGGTCGCCATGGTCTACCAGCAGTTCATCAACTACCCGTCGATGACGGTCTACGAAAACATCGCCTCGCCCCTGCGGCTGATGGGCAAATCCAGAGCCGAAATCGACGCGGCAGTACAAAAGGCCGCCGACCTGATGCAGCTGACCCCGATGTTGCAGCGCAAGCCGCTGGAGTTGTCGGGCGGTCAGCAGCAGCGCTGTGCACTGGCCCGCGCGCTGGTCAAGGACGCGGGGCTGGTGCTGCTGGACGAGCCGCTGGCGAACCTCGACTACAAGCTGCGCGAGGAACTGCGCGTCGAGATCCCCAAGATATTCGAAGAGGCGGGATCGGTCTTTGTCTATGCCACGACAGAACCCGAGGAGGCGCTGCTTCTGGGAGGCAATACCGCCACCCTGTGGGAAGGGCGTGTCACCCAGTTCGGGCTTACCCCCGATGTCTACCGCAAGCCGGTCGATGCGACCACGGCGCGGGTCTTCAGCGATCCGCCGATGAACTTCCTCGACATCGGCAAGACCGGCACGAAACTGACCTTCGGCGCCGACCAGAGCGTTGCCGCGACGGGGGCCTTGGCCGATCTGCCGGACGGGCGGTATACGGCCGGTTTCCGTCCCAACCACCTCGAGATTACGCGCAAGACGACCGACGCGCTCAAGTTCGATGCGAAGCTGGTTGTGACAGAGCTGACCGGATCCGAGACCTTCGTGCATCTCGATCATCAGGGCGCGCGCTGGGTCGGGCTGATCCACGGTGTGCACCAGCTTGACCTTGGCAAGACCCTGCCGGTCTACCTTGATCCGGCGCATGTCTATATTTTCGATGAGGCGGGCAAGCTCCGGGCCCCCGCAGCCTACGCAGCGGCGGCCTGAGGAGAGCGTTATGGCAAAGATCACCCTCGATAATCTGGCACATTCCTACCTGCCGAAACCCGCGTCCGAAGACGACTGGGCGCTCAAGGAGCTGAACCACGTCTGGGCAGACGGCGAAGCCTACGCGCTGCTGGGGTCCTCGGGCTGCGGCAAGTCGACGTTGCTCAACATCATTTCCGGTCTGCTGCATCCCAGTCAGGGGCGCATCCTGTTCGACGACAAGGATGTGACGCAGGCCTCCACAGCCGACCGCAACATCGCGCAGGTTTTCCAGTTCCCCGTTGTCTACGACACGATGACCGTGCGGGATAACCTTGCCTTCCCGCTGCGCAACCGCGGTGCATCGGCCAGCTACGTGGCCGAGCGGGTGCAGCAGATCGCGGCGATGATCGGGATGGAAGACACGCTGGACAAACGCGCGCGCGGGCTGACGGCGGATGCCAAGCAGAAGATCTCTCTCGGGCGCGGAATGGTGCGCGAGGACGTCAACGCGCTGCTCTTTGACGAGCCGCTGACAGTGATTGACCCGCACATGAAGTGGGAATTGCGCACCCAGCTGAAATCGCTGCACCACGAATTCGGCCATACGATGATCTACGTCACCCATGACCAGACCGAAGCGCTGACCTTTGCCGACAAGGTCGTCGTGATGTACGACGGTCGCGTGGTCCAGATCGGCACGCCCGAGGAATTGTTCGAGCGGCCCGAGCATACATTCGTCGGCTACTTCATCGGTTCTCCGGGGATGAATGTGATCCCCGCCACCGTGGAAGGGTCCAAGGCCGTGGTCCACGGCACGCAGGTTGACCTGGGCCGCGGATACGGCGCGCTGACCGGCAAGGTCGAACTGGGCGTGCGGCCCGAATACCTGTCGCTTTCCGATACCGGCGGTCTGCCGGTCAAGGTGCGCCGTGTCGAAGACGTGGGCCGCCACAAGATCGTGCGCGCCGACCTTTTCGGAAATGAAATCGCCATCGTCGCCGACGAAGGGCAGAGCGTATCCGCCGAGATGTCGCGGGTGACCTTCGATCCCGCCCATGTGAACGTCTACGTCGATGACTGGCTCAAACCGGGGGAGGCCGCCTGATGGAAAAGACACCCAACCAGAAGGCATGGTTCCTGATCCTGCCGGTGCTATTGCTGGTGGCATTCTCGGCGGTGATCCCGCTGATGACGGTCGTGAACTATTCCGTGCAGGACACATTCGGACAGAACCAGTTTTTCTGGGCCGGCCTCGAATGGTTCGAAGAGATGCTCGACAGCGACCGGATGTGGAATGCGCTGGGCCGGCAGTTGATGTTCTCGGGCATCATCCTCGCGATCGAGGTCCCCTTGGGTATCTTCGTGGCGCTGAACATGCCCAAATCGGGGTTCTGGTCCAGTTTCTGTCTGGTGCTGATGTCGCTGCCGCTTTTGATCCCGTGGAACGTGGTCGGTACGATCTGGCAGATTTTCGGCCGCGTCGACATCGGGCTTCTGGGCTATACGCTGGATGCGCTGGGCATCAACTATAACTACACGCAGGATACCTTCGCGGCATGGGCAACCATCGTGGTGATGGATGTCTGGCACTGGACATCGCTTGTGGCGCTGCTGGCCTTTGCCGGGCTGAAGTCGATCCCCGATGCCTATTACCAGGCCGCCAAGATCGATCAGGCGAGCCGCTGGGCCGTCTTCCGCTTTATCGAACTGCCCAAGATGATGGGCGTTCTGATGATCGCGATCCTGCTGCGGTTCATGGACAGCTTCATGATCTATACCGAGCCTTTCGTCGTCACCGGCGGCGGCCCCGGCAATGCGACCACGCTGCTGTCGATCGATCTGGTGAAAATGGCGCTGGGGCAGTTCGATCTCGGGCCCGCTGCCGCCTTCTCGATCATGTATTACCTCGTCATCCTGACCATTTCTTACGTCTTCTACACGGTCATGACGACAATGGATAACAAGGGGAACTGAGATGGCCGACACGACAACAGCCATCCCCGGCAAGCTGACCGCGACAGCGCCCGCAAAACGCAGGCTCAAGGTCAAGGGCTCCGCCGTCGTGATGACGCTTTACCTGCTGTTCATGCTGGTGCCGATCTACTGGCTGCTGAACATGAGCCTGAAGACGAACACGGAGATCCTCAACAGCTTCACGCTCTGGCCGAACGACCTGACATTCGCGAACTACGCGACGATCCTCACCGATCCGGCGTGGTACATGGGATACGTGAACTCGCTGATCTACGTGCTGATGAACACCGCGATCAGCCTCGCCGTGGCGCTGCCTGCGGCCTATGCCTTCAGCCGCTACACGTTTCTGGGCGACAAGCACCTGTTCTTCTGGCTGCTGACCAACCGCATGGCGCCACCCGCGGTCTTCGCGCTGCCGTTCTTCCAGCTTTATTCATCGGTCGGGCTCTTCGATACGCATATCGCCGTGGCGCTGGCGCATTGTCTGTTCAACGTGCCGCTGGCGGTCTGGATCCTCGAAGGCTTCATGCGCGGCGTGCCGAAAGAGATCGACGAGACGGCCTATATCGACGGCTATTCCTTCGGGCGGTTCTTCGTGAAGATCTTCATGCCTCTTATCTCGTCCGGTATCGGGGTCGCCGCGTTCTTCTGCTTCATGTTCTCTTGGGTGGAACTGCTTCTGTCGCGCACGCTGACCACGGTGGACGCCAAACCGATCAGCGCGATCATGACGCGGACCCAAGGGGCAGCGGGCATCGACTGGGGCGTGCTGGCGGCGGCGGGTGTGCTGACCATCGTGCCTGGGGCCTTGGTGATCTATTTCGTGCGCAACTACATCGCCAAGGGCTTTGCCCTGGGGAGGGTATGATGAACGCACTGTCGGCAAAAATGGCGGCTATGGGGGTGGCGATCATGCTGTTCCCGGCCGTCGGCCACGCGCAAGCGGCCGAGCCATGGGAAGCGGCCTGCATCATGACGCACCTCGATCCGAACGGTGACGGATTTCTGTCGATCCGCACCGGCCCCGGTTCGCAGTACCGCGAGATTGCGCGCGTGCGGAACGGGGATTCCATGCCCATCGACACCCGCAAGTGCCAAGGAAAATGGTGCTTTGCCGAAAGCGCGTCGATCAACGGGCGCCGCACCGATCTGACCGGCTGGTTCCACACCGGCTGGTGCCAGATGATACCATAGGGAGGAGGCAAACCATGCTGGACTGGATGGCCTGGACATGGCCCACCGCGATATTCTTCATCGTCATCGCCACGACGCTGATCGTCTTTACCGTGCTGGCCGCGCGGTATCCCGAAACGCCGCGCCGCGGGGTGCTGGGGATGCAGACCACGCGCGGCGACCGGCTTTTCATCACGCTTCTGGGGTCGGCGTTCATCAACCTTGCCTGGCTCGGGCTTGTGGGTGCCAGCCAGCCCTGGGCGCTTCTCGTTTGCCTCGTCTATGCCGCTGCGGTCTTCCGCTGGGTCTAGACGATGTATCGCCGCCGTCTCCGGCCTGCGGGTCGGGGAGGGCATCAACCAAAAACAAGTTTCAATAACCGGGAGGAAAAAATGAAACTGAATCTGAAATCAAGCACGGCGGTCGTGTTCGCGCTGGGGATGCTATCCACCCCCGCTATCGCGGACATGGATGCGGCGCGCGCGTTCCTCGACGAGGAAATCGGCGATCTGTCGACCCTGTCGCGGGAAGAGCAGGAAGCGGAGATGCAGTTCTTCGTCGATGCCGCGGCGCCCTATCAGGGTATGGACATCAAGGTGGTGTCCGAGACCATCGCGACGCACCAGTACGAAAGCGAAGTCCTTGCCCCCGCCTTTACAGCGATCACGGGTATCAACGTCACCCATGACCTGATCGGCGAAGGTGACGTGGTCGAGAAGCTGCAAACGCAGATGCAGTCGGGCGAGAATATCTATGACGCCTATATCAACGACTCCGACCTGATCGGCACGCACTGGCGCTACCAGCAGGTGCGCAACCTGACCGACTGGATGGCGGGCGAAGGCGCGGCTGTCACGCTGCCGACACTCGACATCGACGACTTCATCGGCACCTCTTTCACCACCGGTCCCGATGGCAAGCTCTACCAGCTGCCGACACAGCAGTTCGCGAACCTCTACTGGTTCCGCTATGACTGGTTCAACGACGAGAAGAACAAGGCGGATTTCAAGAAACAGTTCGGCTATGACCTCGGGGTTCCGGTCAACTGGTCGGCTTACGAGGATATCGCCGAGTTCTTTACAGGTCGCGACCTGAGCCATATGGGCGTCGAAGGCGACATCTTTGGCAACATGGACTACGGCAAGAAAGACCCGAGCCTTGGCTGGCGCTACACCGACGCGTGGATGTCGATGGCCGGTATGGGCGACGTGGGTGAGCCGAATGGCCTGCCCGTCGACGAATGGGGTATCCGCGTGAACGAGAACTCGCAGCCGACCGGTTCGTGCGTTGCACGCGGTGGTGCGACCAACTCGCCTGCGGCTGTCTACGCCGTGACCAAGGCGATCGAGTGGCTTCAGAAATACTCGCCCCCCGCCGCTGCCGGTATGACATTCTCCGAAGCGGGGCCGATCCCTGCGCAGGGCAACGTCGCACAGCAGATGTTCTGGTACACGGCCTTCACCGCCGCCACGGTCGAGCCTGACCTGCCGGTGATGAACGAGGACGGCACGCCCAAGTGGCGCATGGCGCCGTCGCCACACGGTGTGTACTGGAAAGAAGGCCAGAAGATCGGCTATCAGGACGCGGGTTCGTGGACCCTGATGCAATCGACACCCGTCGACCGCGCACAGGCCGCATGGCTTTACGCGCAGTTCGTGGTGTCGAAGACGGTGGACCTCAAGAAGTCCGACGTCGGTCTGACCTTCATCCGCGAGTCCACCATCGACAGCGAGCACTTCACCGAACGCGCCCCCCGTCTGGGCGGTCTGGTGGAATTCTACCGCTCGCCCGCGCGTGTGGCATGGTCGCCCACCGGCACCAACGTGCCTGACTACCCCAAGCTCGCGCAGCTGTGGTGGCAGAACATCGGTGACGCCATGTCCGGCGCCAAGTCTCCTCAGGAAGCGCTGGATTCGCTCTGCGCCGATCAGGAGCGCGTGCTGGAACGGCTTGAGCGCGCAGGCGTTCAGGGTGATCTTGGCCCCGTCCTCAACGAGGAACGGGACGCCGAGTACTGGTTCGCACAGCCCGGCGCACCCTACGCCAAGCTGGAGAACGAGGATGAAGAGCCAAAGACCGTCGCCTACGACGAGCTGATCAAATCCTGGCAGTAAACGGGATCTGAAACCGGGGCGGGGCGCGCGAGCGTCCCGCCTTTTTTCTGGAATGTGCGGTTGCCGCGCAGATGGTGCAGGATGCGCCAGCAGACGACACGACCACGAAGGGACAAAGCCGCGATGAAATACGTACTCGCAATTGATCAGGGCACGACATCCTCGCGTGCCATTCTCTTCGACGAGACACTGAAACCTGCGTTCACGGCGCAGGAGGAATTCAAACAGATTTTTCCGCAGTCGGGATGGGTCGAACACGACCCGAGCGATCTGTGGGCCACGGTCGCGGGCACCTGTCGTGCGGTGATCGAACGCGGCAGCGTCGATGCGGGCGATATCGTCTCTATCGGGATCACCAACCAGCGTGAAACCACCGTGGTGTGGAACCGCAAGACCGGCAAACCGGTCTACAACGCCATCGTCTGGCAGGACCGCCGTACGGCAGAGTATTGCAAGAGCCTGCGGGATGCGGGCCACGCCGACATGGTGGCCGAGCGGACGGGGCTGTTGCTGGACCCGTATTTCTCGGGGACCAAGCTGAAATGGATCCTCGACAACGTCGAGGGCGCGCGCGATCAGGCGGCACGCGGAGAGCTGCTGTTCGGGACGGTCGACAGCTACATCATCTGGCGTCTGACGGGCGGTCAGGTGCACGCCACCGACGCCACGAACGCGGCGCGCACGATGCTTTACGACATCCGCGAGGGCCGCTGGAGCGAGGAAATCTGCGCGCTCTTTGACATCCCAATGTCGCTGCTGCCGGACGTGCGCGACAGCGCCGATGATTACGGCAGCTGCCGCAGCGATCTCTTCGGACGGCCGATCCCGATTTGCGGTGTGGCGGGGGACCAGCAGGCGGCGACCATCGGGCAGGCCTGTTTCGAGCCGGGGATGCTGAAATCCACTTACGGCACCGGCTGCTTTGCCCTGCTCAATACCGGCGACCAGATGGTCAAATCGTCCAACCGCCTGCTGACGACCATTGCCTACCAGCTGGAGGGCAAGCCGACCTACGCGCTGGAAGGGTCGATCTTTATCGCGGGGGCGGTGGTGCAGTGGCTGCGCGACGGCCTGAAAATCATCCGCGAAGCGTCCGAGACGCAACCGCTGGCCGAGGCGGCGGACCCGACGCAATCCGTGGTTCTGGTGCCCGCGTTCACCGGTCTTGGCGCGCCCTACTGGAACCCTGAATGTCGCGGTGCGGTGTTCGGGCTGACCCGCAATTCCGGCCCCGAGGAAATGGCGCGGGCAGCGCTGGAGAGCGTGGGCTACCAGACGCGCGACCTGCTGGATGCGATGCACGCCGACTGGCAGGACGGCGGCGCCGCACCGGTGCTGCGCGTCGATGGCGGGATGAGCGCGTCGAACTGGGCGATGCAGTTTCTGGCCGATATCATCGACGCGCCCGTGGATCGGCCGAAGGTTCTGGAAACGACCGCACTGGGCGTTGCATGGCTGGCGGGCATGAAGGCAGGCCTGTTGCCCGGACAGGCGGAGTTCGCCAAGACCTGGGCGCTGGAGCGGACGTTCGAACCGGCGATGGAAGAGCGCGTGCGGCAAGAGAAATACGCAAACTGGCAGCGGGCCGTCTCGGCCACGCTGAGCTACTGATGGAGCGGGTATTCGGGATAAATACGCCCACCGCCATACGCTTCGGTACGGGTGTGGCTGGCCAGGTCGCCGAAGTTCTGCCGCGCGGGACGACGCGGGTCGCTCTTGTGCGCGGGCGCAGCGGCGCGGCCGATCCGGTTGCCGCTGCCCTTGCGGCGGAGGGGATCTCAATCGACACGGTGATCGCCAGCGGCGAGCCGTCGGTCGCATCCGTGAATGCCGCGATGCGCGGCCTTGGCTGGGGCGTGCAGGCGGTGGTCGCCTGTGGCGGCGGATCGGTCATCGACACCGGCAAGGCGTTGGCCTTCCTGGTGGCGCGGGGACGCGCGCTCGACGATGATTTCGACACCATCGCCGCCGAGATACTCGCGCAAGCGCCCGAGATCCCGTGCATCGCGCTGCCCACCACGGCGGGCACCGGGGCAGAGGTGACGGCCAATGCGGTTCTCGATGTACCGAGCCGCCGCGCCAAGATCAGCTTGCGGGGGCTGGCGATCACGCCGACCCACGCGCTGGTCGACCCGGAGCTGATGCAGGGCGCGCCGCGCAGCGTGGTGCTGCAATCCGGCCTCGACGCGATTTGTCAGGTGATCGAGGCGTACACATCGGCGCTGGCCACGCCCTATACGGATGCTCTGACACGGGCCGCGATACCGGTGGGGCTGCGCGCCCTGCCGCAGGTGGTCGAGACCGGCAGCGCTGCCGCGTGGCAAGACATGGCGTGGGTCAGCACCGCAAGCGGGCTCGCGCTGGCCAATGGGGGGCTCGGCGCGGCGCACGGCCTCGCATCGGTGGTCGGCGGAGATTTCGCGGCACCGCACGGCGGCCTGTGCGGCCGTTTCCTGCTGCCCACCCTGCGCCTGACCGCGGCCCACGCCGCCGGAGGCTCTGCGGCACGGGTGCGGACCGAAGCGGTCAATGCCATGATCGCGGACGCTTTCGCACCGACCGTGTCGGACGATCCGCTGTCTGGCTTTGCAGCGTGGATCGACAGTGCGAGCCTTGCGCGGCTTGGCGACTGGGGCGTGACACCCGACGATCACGCGCGCCTCGCGCAGGCCGCCCCCGATGCGTCCTCCAGCCGCAAGGGGGCGTTGCCCCTGCCGGTGGAAGCCTTCGAGCGGATGTTGGCGGACGCGCAATAGGTGCGGCCGGGCCCCAACACTGTCGCATGGTCGCTTGTGGCGCCAGCGCTTGCAGTTTTGTTTTTCGTCGGGCTGGTGCCGTTGGTGTCTGTCATCAACTATTCCTTCTTCGACATTTTCACCCTCGAGGACAGGTTCTGGGTCGGACTGGAATGGTACGAAGCGCTGCTGGCCGATCCCGGCTTCTATGCCGCACTCGGGCGCAGCGTGCTCTTCACCGCGCTGGTCGTGCTGATCCAGTTTCCGCTGGGGGTGGGGATCGCGCTGCTGCTGCCCCGCGTGGCCCTCTGGGGCAGCCTGTGCCTCATGGTGCTTGCGATCCCGCTGGTCGTTCCGTGGAACATGATCCCCGGCATCTGGCTGGGATTTATCAATGCGGAAAACGGGATATTGGGCGCGCTGCTGGCGCAGGTCGGCTGGGCGATTGAGTACAAGACCGACGTGGTTCATGCGTGGATCCTGACGCTGATGATGGACACATGGCACTGGGTCGGGCTTGTTGCGATCCTGTCCTACTCCGGTCTCGCCGCGATCCCCGGTGCATTCTATCAGGCCGCCGCGATCGACGGTGCCAGCCGGTTCCAGATCTTTCGCCATATCGAATTGCCGCGCCTGACCGGCGTGCTGATGATGGCGCTTGTCCTGCGGGTGATGGACAGCCTGATGATCTACACCGAAGCGTTCGGCCTGAACGCCGGTGGACCCAACGGCGCGACGACGTTTCTCTCGCTGGATCTGGGTGAAGAGATCGCGGCGTTCAACTACGGGCCCGCCGCCGCGCGCTCGGTCCTCTATGTGCTGCTGGTGCTGACGCTGGCGTGGGCATTTACGTTGCTGTTGCGCAGCCTGCGCGCGCAGGAGAGCGGGGCGTGATGCGCGGTCTTGCCAAACTTGCGCGTGTACTGGCGCTGGTCGCGGTGGCGGCCTTCGTGCTGGCGCCGCTCGCGCAGGCGGTTTTGCTGAGCTTTGTCGCCACCTTGCCGCACGACGGCGTGGCGCAGGGCAGTTTTTCGATGATCAACTACCGGCATATCTTTGACGATCCGCGTCTGGTGGCCTCCTTGGGGAATTCGATCATCTACGTCAGCGTGAACGTGGCCCTGACGCTTGCGGTGTCGCTGCCCGCGGCCTACGCGCTGTCGCGCTACCGGTTTCTGGGCGACAGGCACCTGCTGCTTTTGTTGCTGTCCTTCCGGATCATGCCGCCCGTTGTCCTGTCCTTGCCGGTGTTTCTGCTGTTCGCGCAGATCAACCTGCTGAACACGCCGCTCGCGATTGCACTAGTGCATTGCCTGTTCAACATCCCTGTGGCGATCTGGATTCTCGAGAGCTTTATCACCGCCGTGCCGCGCGACTTCGACGAGAATGCCTTTCTCGACGGGTACAGCGTGCCGGGGTTCTTTGTGCGCCACCTCGTCCCGATGATCGCACCGGGGATCGGGGTGGCGGCCTTCTTCTGTTTCATCTTCTCGTGGGTCGAGGTCGTCTTTGCCCGCATCCTGACCTCGACAGGGGGCAAGCCGGTGACCATGGCGATCGAGGGGCTGTTCGGATTTCGCACCGATGTGGGGCTGGTCATGGCGATGACCGTGTTCTCGCTGCTGCCGGGTCTGGTTCTGATCGTGTTCGTGCGGCGCCATATCGCGCGCGGCTTTCGTATCCGCGTCTAGGAATTAGCCGACCGCAGACGGATGGATCATCTTTGTCCCCGCTGGTCCGGATTGCGCTTGCGATTCCCTCTGGCAGCCCGGAAGGTAATCGTATGAGCACCATACCGATAGTCGTTTTTTCCGATCTCGACGGCACGTTGCTGGACCACGAAACCTATGACTGGAGTCCGGCGAAACCGGCGCTGGATCTGTTGAAAAGCATCCCTGCGCCCGTCATTCTGTGTTCAAGCAAGACCGCGCCGGAAGTGGCCGTATTGCAAGAGGCGATGGGGCTGACGGACTATCCCGCAATTGTCGAAAACGGGGCAGGGACGATCGGGGCGGAGCAAAGCCGCCCCTCTGTGGCCCTCTACAAGCGGTTGCGCGAGGTTCTCGACAGCATTCCCGCAAACCTGCGCAAGGATTTCGCCGGTTTCGGCGACATGAGCGACGAAGAAGTGGCAGAGATAACCGGCCTGAGCGTCGGCGGTGCTACCCGCGCACGCGACCGCAGCTTTTCCGAGCCGGGCCTCTGGTACGGGAGCGATGCGGATCGGGAAAGCTTTATCGCCGCCCTTGCACATCAGGGCGTTTCCGCGCGCGAGGGCGGGCGGTTTCTGACCCTGTCCTTCGGGCGCACCAAGGGCGATGCGATGGCACAGCTGGCAACCCGTTTCGCGCCGGCACGCACAATCGCTCTGGGGGATGCGCCCAACGATATCGAGATGATCGCGGCCGCGGATTACGGCGTGATCGTCGCCAACCCGCAGCGCAATCCCTTGCCTGAGCTTGCCGGGGAACGCGAAGGGCGGATCCGCAGAACAACACAGCCCGGCCCCGAGGGTTGGAACAAAGCCATTCACGATCTAGTTCAAGAGTTGAACCTGGCATGAGGACTGCAAGACATGGTTGATTTCCACCAGAACGGCAACATCGCGACGCTTCACAACCTTCGCAATCGTTCACTGGAGGAAATGACCTACGAGTTGGAGACCTTCGCCCAGACGCGGAAGATGGCGCTGATCCTGCCGTGCCTCTATTCCGAGCTGGCAACGGACGCGATGCCGAAAATCCTGTCCGAGCTGTCGAAGGTCACTTACCTGCACCGCATCATCATCGGGATCGACCGCGCCGACGAGGCCGAGTTTCGCCACGCGCGCGCGTTCTTTCAGGGTCTGAACCAGAACCATATGGTGATCTGGAACGACAGCCCGCGCATGAAGGAACTGGGCAATCGTCTGGACAAGATGGGCCTTTACCCCTCCGAACAGGGCAAGGGCAAGAACGTCTGGTCCGCCATCGGGTATCTGCTGGGCTGTCAGGACAGCGATGTGATGGCGATCCACGATTGCGATATCCTGACCTACGAGCGCGAGATGCTGGCGCGGCTGATCTATCCGGTCGCCAACCCCACGTTCCCCTATCAGGTGGCCAAGGGCTATTACGCACGCATCGGCAATGACAAGCTGAACGGGCGGGTCACACGCCTGCTGGTCAGCCCGTTGTTGCTGGCCTTGCGTCGGGTGATCGGCGACCGGGATTATATCGATTACCTGCGCAGTTTCCGCTACCCGCTGTCCGGTGAATTCGCGATGCGCACCAACATCCTGCCGGATCTGCGCATTCCGTCGGATTGGGGACTGGAAATCGGGGTCCTGTCAGAGGCGTGGCGCAATCTTGCGCCCAAGGCCGTGTGTCAGGTCGAAATCGCCGATGCCTATGACCACAAGCATCAGGATCTCAGCCCCGAGGATGCAGCGGCGGGCCTGAACCGGATGGCCACGGACATCTGCAAGGCGATCATCCGCAAGCTGGCAGCGGACGGCACGGTCTTTACCAACAACGTTTTCCGCACGCTGAAGGCGACCTACTACCGTTCGGCGCTGGACCTGCTCGAGGCGTATTACACCGACGCCAAGATGAACGGCCTCGCGCTCGACCGCCACTCCGAGGAAGCGTCGATCGAACTCTTCGCGGAATGCATCATGCGCGCGGGCGAGACATTTCTGGAAAACCCGCACGAAACACCGTTCATTCCCACGTGGAACCGTGTCCATTCGGCGGACCCGTCCTTCCTGCGCGACATGCAGGCGGCGGCACTGGCGGACGACCGTGAATTTCAGTGATCCGTGTTGCTGATCCAGCGGCACTGGTAGGGCGCAAGCGTGATCTCGTCGGCGTCGACGGTTTCGCCTGACAGCAGATCGATCCAGGTTTCATCGTCGATCAGGTTCAGGGCATCGCTGCGCAGGCGCAGGGTGTCGCCGCTGACATTGTGTAGCGCGAAGATGGATTGCTGCCGGTCGAGGCTCTGTCGCCAGACCGCGAAAATGCGGGCATCGCCCAACTCGGTCGTGAACTGCGTCGCGTTGGGGTGAAAGGCCTGCTGCCGCTTACGGATCTTCAGCCGGTCGCGCAGCGTGCCCAGCACGATCGCCTGCTGCGTGTCGGGCTGTGCCAGCCGCGCGCTCAGATCGCCGTAGTCCCAGCGGTGCCGGTTGATCGCCCGGTTCATCCCGCGTTTTTCAACACTTTCGTGGTCGTTTGGCGTGGCCAGAACGGAGTGGATATAGAATGCCGGTATCCCCTCCAGCGACATGACGATGGTCTGCGAGCAGATGAAGCGCGCGATGTGGTGATCGTCCTCACCGTCGAATGTGCGGCGCATGGCGTCGAAATAGGTGCAGTTGATCTCGTAGGGGGCCTCCCCCCCGCCGGGCAGGGCGCGCATCGACACCAGCCCGCCGGAGGCACGGACCGCATCAATCATCTTTTCCTGTTCTTCGGGCGGCAGCAGCCCTTCGGCGGGCCGCATGCCGATGCCGTCATGGCTGGCGGTGAAGTTCAGATAGGCGCACCCCAGCGGCGCGGGTGGCATACCACGCTGCCAGCGCAGCAGGTGCCTTGCACTGCCCGACATCATCGCATGAAGGATCAGCGGGGGCAGGGGAAAGTTGTAGATGACATGCGCTTCGTCGCGCTTGCCGAAATAGCTGAGGTTTTCGGCTTTCGGCACGTTGGTTTCAGTGACGAGGATCATCGGCTCGGTCGCGAAATTCGCAAGGCTGCGCATCAGCTTTACGATCTCGTGGGTCTGGGGCAGATGGATCGACGGGCTGCCCGCCTCTTTCCAGAGAAATGCCACCGCATCCAGCCGGATGATCCGCACCCCGTTTTCGAGATGCAGGCGGATGATCCGCAGGAATTCCAGCAGGACTTCGGGATTGCGGAAATCAAGGTCGATCTGGTCGTGGCTGAATGTACACCAGACGTGCCGCGGCCCGTTTTTCGTCTCGACCTCTTGCAGCAGCGGTGTTGTGCGCGGGCGGACCACCATGCTCAGATCGTCCTCCGGGGAGGCCTCGAAAAAGAAACTGTCATAGGGGGGCTGGCCCTGACGGTAGGCGTTGAACCACGTGCCCTGGCTGGAGACGTGGTTGAGCACCAGATCCGACATCAGCTGGAACGCGTCCGCGATCCGGTTGATGTCTGGCCAGTCGCCCAGTTGCGGATTGACGCTGCGAAAATCCGACACGGCGAACCCGTCATCCGATGTATAGGGAAAGAACGGCAGGATATGCACGCCGTTGATCGCGCCGCGCAAATGCTGGCGCAGGAAATCGTTCAGCAGATCCAGCGGTTTATGGACGCCGTCCACCAATGTGTTGCCGTATGTTATCAACAGCGCATCGCTTTGCGACCACAGCGAATTGCCGGGCCTGCGGGCGCGTTTGCGCCGCGATGACCCCTCGGGCCAGAAGGCATCGACAATCTGGCTGGCCAGAATGTCGGCGTCGAACTGGGGATAGATCTTCGCCACATGGGCCGCGATCACGCGTCCCAGCGAGGCATCGGGCGGCAGGGGAGTATCTTCAGAGGTCATGCGCCAAACATGCACGTTCGGCGCGCAAGGACAAATCCAACGGTGAAATTCGCCAGCCGCCCGCGCGCCGGGGCACGCAATGCCGCGATTTTAGGCGGTTTTCCGACCCGGATGCGGCCTGGACACGCCGCGCAGACACCCACGGCGCCCAAAGCGGTCAGCCTTTGACAAGCTTGTTGAACCAGCCCTTTTTCTTGGTTTCGCCGTCGGCTGTTTCCACTTCGACGTCCTCTTCTCCGGCTTCGGGCGCGCCGACCGCGTCCTGAAAGTTCGAGAAGAACTGGTCGGCCATCTTCTTGGCGAAGCCGTCAATGATCCGGCTGCCGAGCTGCGCGAGTTTGCCGCCGACTTTCGCTTCCACGTCGTAATGCAGGATCGTGCGCCCGCCGTCCTCCTCCAGACGCACATTCGCACCACCTTTGGCGAATCCCGCGGCGCCGCCTTTGCCTTCACCGGTGATGGTGAGGCTTTCGGGCGCGATCATCTCGCTCAGTTCGACCTGACCCTTGAAGGTTGCCTTCACCGGCCCGACCTTCTGGACCACCGTCGCCTCGAATCCTTCCTCGGGGGAGCCTGACATTTCCTGACAGCCCGGCACGCAGGCTTTCAGTACTTCGGGGTTCAAAAGCGCGGCAAACACAGTCTCGCGGTCTGCATTGATGATCTTCTGATCGCTGAGGTTCATGCGCACTCTCCCGTTTGCTTGGCTCTGTCCGTCGCGTTCATCAAAGGATGACCGAGAAGATCGGTCGCCGCAAGGTGCTCTGTTCACGACGGTCTATGCGGTTGAGGCCTGACGTCGAATCGCCCCAAACTGATCAGCCAGACGGTTGCTGTCCCTGTGGCGCGGACGCTGGCCTGCCCCTAGGGAAGTTTGATTGTCTTGAGGGCTGATGCATGGTTGACTCTCGAAAGCCATATTCCCTATCCTTTTCCACGGTGCGGAACTACGTTTCAAAATAGAAGCGGCCCGCCCTTTCGCTTCCGTCCCGTTGGTTCGGCGCGGAGACAAGAAATCAGGGAGGATACCATGAATTACTTTACCTCTGCTGTCGCAGTGTTCGGTCTGACCGGCACCATGGCGATGGCCCAGGATATCGATCTGCCGAAACAGCTGAGCTGGACCGCGTATGACACCGGCTCGGCAGGCTATAACCAGTCCGTCGCCATCGGCGCGGCATTGCAGGACGCCACGGGCGTCAACCTGCGCGTTCTGCCCGGCAAGAACGACGTGTCGCGGACAGAACCGCTGCGTCAGGGCCGTGTGCAGTTCTCGGCCACGGGTGTCGGCGGCAGCTTTATGGCGCAGGAAGGCGTGTTCGACTTCGGCGCGGAAAACTGGGGCCCGCAGCCCATTCGCGTGCTGATGGCCAACAACGGTGGCGCGATCAACCTCGCCGTCGGCGTGGCCGGTGATTTGGGCATCGAGGAATATGCCGATCTCGCGGGCAAGCGCGTGGCCTATATCGTTGGCGCGCCCGCGCTGAACGTGAACACCGAAGCCTACCTCGCCTATGGCGGGCTGACATGGGATGATGTCGAGCGTGTCGATTTCGGCGGCTTCGGCGCCAGCTGGACAGGCCTGATCGAAGGTCAGGTCGACGCGGCCTTCGCCTCCACGAACTCGGGCAAGGCCTATGAGGCCGAAGCCGGTCCGCGCGGTCTGTTCTGGCCCCCGATCGATCCTGACAACACCGAAGGTCTGGAGCGGATGACGGCCATCGCGCCCTTCTTCACGCCCAACAAGGCCATGGTCGGTGCCACGATCGACGGAACCGATGGCTATCAGGGCGCGGGCTATGCCTATCCGGTGCTCACGGCGATCGAAGCGACCGATGACGATCTGGTCTACAACATGACAAAGGCGATGGTTGAACTGTTCCCGCAGTACGATGGCAAGGCACCGGGTATCGGTGGCTGGGCGATCGACAAGCAGGACATGGAGTGGGTGGTTCCCTACCACGAGGGTGCGATCCGCTACTACAAGGAGCAGGGCGTCTGGACCGATGCGGCGCAAGCCCACAACGACAACCTGATCGCCCGTCAGGAAGCGCTTGCCGCAGCGTGGGAAGCGCTGAAAGCGGAAGCGCCGGAAGATTGGGAAGCAGCATGGGATGCGGCACGTCGCGCAGCCCTGAAAGATGGCGGTTTCCAGGTCACATTCTGATCCGCTGACACCTTCGGAACCGGCCGGTGATCCCACCGGCCGGTTTTCCCCTGTTTCCAACCCTTCCATGTGAGTTTGGCCCATGACAGACAACAGCACCCAACCCGGGAGCGCGAAAGGCGTCGAGCAAGTCGCGATAGACGGAGAGACCCCCGCAGAACGCCTCGGAGGCGTTGCGCGCTGGGTGGTCATTGCCGGCACGATCCTGTCGCTTGTCCTTGTGGTCAATCAGCTTTTCAACCTTCAGATCGCGGGCATCGTCCTGATCGAAGGGCGCTATCTCTATATTCTCGGCGGCCTGTTTCTGGCGCTGAGTTTCCTGATCTTCCAGATGCGCGGCGGCAAGGGCGGGGTGCCGAGTATCCTCGACTGGGTGCTGTTCGCGTTGTCGCTCGGATGTACGGCCTACCTGTCGCAGACCGCCCAGCAGAACCTGTCGCAGGGCTGGGAATATGCCGCGCCGGAGCAGGCGCAATACGTATCGGTCATTTTCTTCTTCCTCATCCTCGAGGCCACGCGCCGGGCGGGGGGGCTGATCCTTTTCATTATCGTGACCTTCTTCGCCTTCTACCCCACCTTCGCGGGGCAGGTGCCTGACCCGTTCTCGGGCTTCCAGAGCACGTTCATGCAGACCGTGCCCTATCATATCTATTCCGCCGAAAGCTCCTTTGGCATCCCGATGAAGGCCTTTGGCGGCGTGGTGATCGGCTTCATCCTCTTTGGCGCGGTGCTGCAACGCACCGGCGGCGGCCAGTTCTTCAACGATCTGGCCATGGGCATGGTCGGCGGCTATCGCGGCGGGGCAGCGAAAGTGTCGATCTTCGCCTCCGGCTTCATGGGCTCGATGTCGGGCTCGGTCATCTCGAACGTGCTGACCACCGGCGCGGTGTCGATCCCTGCCATGCGCAAGACCGGTTTTTCGGCCAAGACCGCCGCCGCGACCGAAGCCTGCGCTTCGACGGGCGGTGTGTTGATGCCACCGATCATGGGCGCCACCGCGTTCATCATGGCGTCGTTCCTGTCGCGCCCCTATGTGGAAATCGCGCTGGCGGCCGCGATCCCCTCGATCCTGTACTACTGGAGCCTCTTCGCCCAGATCGACGCCTATTCGGCCAAGCGCGGATTGCGCGGCCTGCCAAAGCCCGATCTGCCGCGCCTGAAGGAAGTCATGGCCGAAGGCTGGCCCTATATCTCGGTCTTCGCGCTGCTGCTCTACATGATGATCGCCTTGCGACAGGAAAGCTCGGCGCCGTTTTATTCGGTTGTGCTGCTGTTGATCGTCAACCAGTTCCGCAAGCGGTTCCGCCTGAACATGCAGCGGCTGGGAAACATGGTGGTCGGTGTCGGCATGGGTCTGGCGGAGTTGACCGCGATCCTGCTGGGCGTGGGGCTGATCGTCGGGTCGTTTTCGGCGACCGGCCTTGCGGGCACCTTGGTGAACGAACTGGTGTTCATGGCCGGCGACAACACTCTTGTCCTGCTGCTGATGGGGGCACTTACGGCCTTTATCTTCGGCATGGGGATGACCGTGACGGCCTGCTATATTTTCCTTGCCGTCGTGCTGGCTCCCGCGCTCGAGGCCGGTGGTCTCAACACGCTCGCGGTGCACCTCTTCATTCTCTACTGGGGGATGGTCAGCTATATCACACCGCCGGTGTCGCTGGGTGCTTTCGCGGCCTCGACCATGGCCGGATCGAACCCCATCGCGACGGGGTTCGAGGCGATGCGCCTCGGCGGGGTGATCTATATCGCGCCGTTCCTCTTCGTGCTGAACCCGGCGCTGATCGGACAGGCCCCCGCCTGGGAGGTCACCGTGGCACTGACCTGCGCGATCATCGGGGTCGGGCTGATTTCGGCGGCATTGCAGGGCTTTATCAGCCTCGTCGGGCCGATCGAGGGGCCGATGGGGATCCCCCTGCGGGTGATGCTGTTCGTGGGCGGGTTGCTGATCGCCAAACCCAAGACCGACCTGCTGAACTGGGGCTATGCCCTGTCTTTCGTGGTGGGGGCAGCCATCTGTATCCTGCCGATCATCGTAGCATGGCGGGCGCAAAAGACCCGTGACGCAATGGCCTGAGAGTATGATACCGACAAATCCCCCGACACCTGAAAACCCGCCACGGGAAACCGTTGTTGCGCGCATCCGCGCGAATGCCGCCGCCCACCCGGAGGCCCCGGCACTGGTGTGCGGCGACACGCGCCTGACATGGGGCGCATTCGATGCACGGATCAACCGCGTGGCGAACGCCCTGATCGGCATGGGGATCAGGAAGGGAGACAATGTCGCGATCCTGTCGGCGAATTCCATCCCCTACGCCGAGCTTTTCATGGGCATCCTGCGGGCGGGCGGCTGCGTGACGCCACTGTCGTCGATGGCCGCCCCCGAGGCATTGCACAAGATGCTGGCCGACTGCGGCGCGCGGGCGATTTTCGTGGCCGAACAGTACTTCGGTCTGGTCGAGGGCTTCGTCGACGATCTGGACCTGCACCGCGTGGCGATAGATTTCGACCGTGAAGGTATGGCGGATTACGAGACATTGCTGGCGGAGGCCGATACCACCGATCCCATGGTCCCGCTGGAGATGTCGGATGCCTTCAACCTGATCTATTCGTCAGGCACCACCGGCACGCCGAAGGGTATATTGCACAATCACTGGATGCGCGCGGCGCAGATGGACCGCGTGTCGCCAAACGGCTATGACGACAACGCGCGCACGCTGATCTCCACGCCTCTCTATTCCAACACCACCATCGTCGCGTTCATCCCGACGCTGTTCGGCGGATCGACAGTGCACCTGATGCCCAAGTTCGACGCCCGCGCCTATCTCGAAATCGTAGAGCGCGAGGGGATCACGCATACCATGCTGGTTCCGGTGCAGTACAAGCGGATCATGGATGTGCCCGACTTCGACAGCTTCGATCTGTCGTCGATGCGCGTCAAATTCTCGACCTCGGCGCCCTTGCGGGCGGACGTGAAGAAAGACGTTCTCGACCGGTTTCCAGGCAAGCTGATCGAATACTACGGCCTTACCGAAGGCGGCGGGGTCAGCGTTCTGGTGGCCGACGAAAACCCGACCAAGCTGCACACTGTAGGCCAGCCCGCGCCGGGCAATGACATCCGCCTGATCGACACCGAAGGCCGCGAAGTGCCACAGGGCGAAGTGGGCGAGATCGTGGGGCGTGGCCCGACGATGATGGCGGGATATTTCGGGCGCGACGACCTGACCGCAGATTACATCTGGCGCGACGAAAACGACCGCGTCTATTTCCGCTCGGGCGATATGGGCAGTTTTGACGAGGACGGCTTTCTGGTGCTGTCGGACCGCAAGAAGGACATGATCATTTCGGGCGGGCTGAACATTTATGCCAACGATCTGGAGCTGATCCTGCTGGACGATGCGGATGTGGTCGACGCAGCCGTCATCGGTGTGCCCTCCGACGCATGGGGAGAGACGCCTCTGGGCCTTGTGGTGCTGCGCGACGGGGCCACGCGGACCGGCGACGAGATACTGGAAAAAGCTAACGCGCGGCTGGGCAAGAGCCACAGATTGTCTGCGGTTGAACTGCGCGAGACACTCCCGCGCAGCACCATTGGCAAGATCCTCAAGAGGGATCTGCGCGCACCCTATTGGGAAAAGGAGAAGACGTGAGCAACGAGAAGATGAACGGCGCCGAGAGCCTGGTCAAAAGCCTTCTGGCAAACGGGGTCGAGGTTTGCTTTACCAACCCCGGCACATCGGAGATGCATTTCGTGGCGGCCCTCGATCATGTGCCGGGCATGAGATCGATCCTCGCGCTGCACGAAACTGTCGCGACCGGCGCCGCGGACGGCTACTTCCGCATGGCCGGCAAACCCGCCTCGACCTTGCTGCACCTCGGGCCGGGCCTCGCCAATGGTCTGTCGAACCTGCACAACGCCAAAAAGGCAGGGTCGGGCATCGTAAACATCATCGGTGAACATGCTTCGACACACATCGAACTCGACGCGCCGCTGACCGCAGACATCGAGGGCATCGCGCGCCCGATGTCGCATTGGGTCCATACCTCGCATTCCGCTGCCGATGTGGGCCGCGATGCCGAGGAGGCTGTGCGTGCCTCGATGGTCGCGCCGGGCCAGATCGCGTCGCTGATCCTGCCCAGCGATACCGCGTGGAACGACGGCGGTGTGGCCGCAACTGGGGCCGAGATGCCCGCGCCCACCGGATTTGACGAAAGCGGGCTGGACCGGGCCGCCGAATTGCTCGACGGGCCTGAAACGCTGCTGTTGCTGGGCGGTGCGGCCCTGACGGAAAGCAATCTTGAGACGGCGGGGCGCATTTCGGCCAAGACCGGGTGCAAGCTGTTGTCGGAATGGTCCAACGCGCGTCTGGAGCGCGGCGAGGGGCGGGTATTTATCAACCGCGTCCCCTATCCGATCGATATCGCGCTCAAGGTTCTTGAGCCGTTCAAGCGCATCGTTCTGGTCGGTGCCCGTGCGCCCATCGGTTTCTTTGCCTATCCGGGTAAACCCGCAATCCTGACCAGCGAGGGGACGGAAATCCTGCCGCTTGCCGACAAGAGCAACGATCTGACCGCCGCACTCGACGCGCTCTGCGCGGCCACCGGGGCGCAGGAAACCGCACCTGCCCATGTGGTCACGGCCGAGACGCCCGAACCGCAAAGCGGCACCATCAACCTCGACAATCTCGCGGCGTGCATTTCGCGCGCGATCCCGCAGGACGGGATCGTGGTGGACGAATCCGTCACAACCGGCCGCGCGTTTTCCCCCGCCACCAAGGGGGCGAAGCGGCACACATGGCTCAACAACTGTGGCGGCTCCATCGGCTATGCCATGCCCGCTGCCATCGGTGCGGCTGTGGCCTGTCCGGACCGTCGCGTGATGTGCCTGACCGGGGACGGGTCGGCGATGTATTCGGTGCAGTCGCTGTGGACCATGGCCCGCGAGAATCTGAATATCGTGACGCTGATCTTTGCCAACCGCAGCTACAAGATCTTGCGCGGCGAGTTGACCAACGTCGGCGTCCAGAACGCGGGACCGCGTGCGATGGATATGCTCAGCCTCGACCGTCCGGCACTGGATTGGGTGCAGATGGCGCAATCCATGGGGGTGCAGGCCATCAGCGTCAGTGAATGCGAGGCGCTCGAAGCGGCACTGGACGATGCGTTGAACGCCGAAGGCCCGCGCCTGATCGAGATCATGCTCTAAGCAGAGTATATCATCCGGTTCCGGCGTTTGCCCGGAGTGTTCGAAGGCCGCTCACCAGCGGCCTTTTTCACGTTCTCCGCCGTCCTGCCGCGCAGGAAAGGTCAACGGGTTCGAGCATGTGTGGGGGAGGTCCGGCAGCGGCTGCCCAAGACTGCGCAAGGCCGCCGGCGGATATGGGAGAGGGTCGCGGGCGCAACTGAATGCGCCCGCGTTTTAGTCTTACGCCTTCATCGCCGACAGCACCGCGTCGCTGGTGATCGGCAGGTGACGCACACGCGCGCCGGTCGCGTTGAAGATCGCATTCGCGATCGCTGGCCCCACAACCGTGGTGCCCGGTTCACCCAGACCGACGGGCACTTCCGTGCTGTCGATGAACTCGATCTCCATCTCTGGCACGTCGGCCAGACGCAGGGGCGTGTACGCCCCGAGATTGAGATCGACGACCTTGCCGTTTTCGATGCGGGTGCCTTCATGCAATGCCATGGACAGACCCCAGAGTGCCGCGCCCTCGCATTGCGCGCGCGCACTGTCGGGATCGACCACGGTGCCGCAGTCGAACGCCAGCCACATCTTCTGCACATCCACATCGCCGGTTTCGCTGTCGACGGCCAGTTGGACGACCGCGGCGGTCCAGGTCGGCATGGTGCGCGACTGACCGAAGGTCGTCGCGATACCCATCGACGTGCCTTCCGGTAGATCGGTGTTGCCGTAGCCCGACATCTCGGCCACCCGCCGCAGAACAGCCGCCTGCCGTGTGGCACCGCCGACCGCATTGGGCGCGGAGCCCGCGTTCATTCCCTCTGCCGTCAGATGATCGAGCCGGAACTGTAGCGGATCAGCACCGACCTTGTGCGCGGCTTCGTCCATGAAGCTTTCGACGGCAAAGTTGGTCCAGCCCGGCCCCACCGACCGCAACCAACCGGGACGGAAGGTCGCGTTGGCCAGATCGTTGGAAATGGCCCGGACACGATGCGCGCCCACGTCGTACCAGTGATCGGCCCCGTCGATGGCGAAGGGATCGTAGGGTTCCTCGTTCACGCCCTTGGGCATGAAACCCGGTGCCATGACCTGCGTCGGCCATCCGGCTGTGGCGTGATGCTCCATCCCGGTCACCGCCTGTGCATCGTCGAACGCCATGCGCAGCTTTTGCACCGAAGGCGAACGGATGCTGTCGAATTCGGCATCCTGTTCCCGCGAGAAGACCAGCTTTACCGGTTTGCCCACGGCCTTTGACGCCAGTGCGGCCGGCACGATGTAATCACCGTTGAGACGACGGCCAAAACCACCGCCCAGCATGTAACTGCGCATCACGATCTTGTCCGCCGGCACTTCGAGCGCGGTGGACAGCGTTGGCAGGATCAGGGACTGCCACTGGTTGCCTGCATGGGTTTCCCAGATGCCGTCGGCATTCTGGAAGACCGTGGCGTTCACAGGCTCCATCTGGAAGTGCAGCACGGACTGCGTCGTGTACTCTGCCTCCAGCGTGTCGGCGGCGGCATCGAAAGACGCCGACGTATCGGGTTGCGCGGTGTGCAGGATCGCTCCGGCATCACTGTCGATCAGTTCACGCCCGCGGGCCTGGATGTCGTCCTCGGACACATCCACAGTTTCGCCCGCTTCCCAGTCCACGCTGATTTCCATGGAGGCTGTCCGCGCCGCATAAAGCGATTGGCCCAGCACCACGACCCAACCCGGCACCGTGCCCGAAGGATCGTCCAGCACAACGGTTTCAAGGTAGCCCTTGATGCCCTTTGCCGCGCTGTCGTCGACCGAATTCACCTTCGATCCGTAGCGTGTCGGGGGCAGCATCGGCACGCCGTACACCATCCCATCGACCTTGGCATCAAGACCGTAGATCGCCTGACCCGTGGTTTTCGTATCGAGGTCGAGCGGATGCACGTCCTGTCCGACAAGGCGCAGATCGGCATGGGGTTTCAGCGGCAGCGCGGCCAGCTCGTCCTCGGTAAAGGAGCGGTCGAGCCCGCTGGCCACCAGATCGCCGTAGCTGATGGTCTGGGTGCCGTCTGTGACAGTGCCGTCGCGCGCGGTGAGGCCGGATGCATCCACGCCCCACATCTTGGCTGCGGCTTCGATCAATGCGGTACGGCCGGCGGCACCCGCCTGCCGGTAGACCGGCCAGCTTTGCCAGACAGACCAGCTGCCCCCGGTGACCATGAAACCCCATTTTTCAGCCGAGTCGACATGCGTGATACGGACGTTCTCCCACGCCACTTCCAGCTCGTCGGCAAGGATACGCGCGATGGCGGTCCCGACGTGCTGGCCCATCTCGGCGCGGATGATGTTTACGTTGACCTGACCCTCGGCGTCGATCCAGTACCACAGCGACGGCTCGAAGGTTTGTCCGGTCGGGGTGACGGGCGTGCCGCTTGGAACCTCGGGGTTCATCGCAGCCTGCGAGGCCTGCGGAAAGCCGAAGGCCACGCCGGTGGCGGTCATGGTTACCAGAAACCCGCGGCGGGTCATCTGCGGCTGGCTGTCAGAGCCAGCCAGTCGGGACATAAGATTAGTCATTTGCGGAATCTCCCATTGCGGTGGCCGCGGTCCGGACAGCTTGCCGGATGCGCGAATAGGTCATGCACCGGCACAGGTTGCCGGTCATCACCGCGTCGATGTCTTCGTCGCTCGGATTCGGTGTGTTCTTCAGCAGCGAAGCGGCCTGCATGATCTGGCCCGACTGGCAGTATCCACACTGGGGCACGCGCAGGTTGCGCCACGCTTCCTGAACCGGATGGCTGTTGTTTTCGTCAAGACCTTCGATCGTGGTCACCTTCATGCCCGCGACATCAGACAGGTATGTGACGCAGGACCGCGCCGCAGTCCCGTCGATGTGCACGGTACAGGCGCCGCAGGCACCGATGCCGCAGCCGAATTTCGTGCCGGTCAGACCGATCTCGTCCCGGATCGCCCAAAGCAGCGGGGTATCCGGATCGGCGTCGACCGAGATTTGCTGTCCGTTCAATTCGAATTCTATCATAGGATGATTCCCCCTTGGGTATGTTCTGCCTCCGGGGACGGTACAGATGACCCCCGGAGGGCCACTGTAGACAACCGTGGCGGGTGATTAAAGCGCAATGACCGCCGGACGGCAGGTCGCGTCAGTCTGCGCATCTTGAAAACGCTGCCCGCAGAGGATGTGCCATTAGCGAATGGCATTGCCTCCATAGGTCTGCGAAGAAGCGTGATTATCCAGAGTGCCTGGGCTCCTTTGGCGGCACCCGGCCTTGTCCGCAGAAGGCTACGAGCCAGACGATGCCGCTGGCTGACGCGCACATATACAGCGCTTTATGCTGCAAGATCGGATCGGGGAAAAATGGCTGGGATGGTAGGATTCGAACCTACGGTACACTGTACCAAAAACAGTTGCCTTACCACTTGGCTACATCCCAACGTGCGGCGTTATTTAGAGCGGCTTGGCAGCGGGCGCAAGCCATTATCTGGATAATTTTGCCTGTTCTTCTATTCCTGAGCGGCGTTGTCGCGCAACAGATCGGACCGCTCCTCCGCGCGCTCCAGATCCACGATCTCCTGTAGCTGCTTGTCCTCGGTGGCGTCGGTGTCCTGCACCGGTGCAGGGGTTTCCACGCTACGCGGCGTGGCAGAGGTTTCGGGCGCGGTTTCCGGAGCGATTGGCGCACCCGCAGGGCCGATGTGCTGCAATCTGTAGGTGGGCACGTCCGCCGCGAGCCCCGCGCCGTCATAGGCGGCCTGCGTCAGGCGGATCGCTTCGGAGCGGGCCAGAACGATCGATGTGTCGTTCTGGTTGATCCACGCGGCCATGTTCATCGTTACCCAGCTGTCGTCGATCGATTCCACCCAGACCGATACGGCGGGTGTCTTGAGGACGAAAGGCAGCGCTTCGAGAGTGTCATGGGCAACCGTGCGCGCCAGATCGAGGTCCGCATCGGGCCGCACGGACAGACCAAAGGTGAAACGGCGCTCGGCGTTGCGCGAAAAATTCACGATCCGGCTTTTGAACACTGTCGCGTTGGGTATGCGGATGTGGTTGCCATCGAAGCTCAGCAGGATGGTCGCACGGGAGGTCAGCCGGATCACCTTGCCGGTGTCGCCCTCGATCTCGACGGTATCGTTGGGCCGGAAGGGTTGGCGGATCGACAGCATGATCGACGCGATGAAATTCTCGACCGTGTCGCGCACGGCAAAGCCGATGGCCAGACCGACGATCCCCGCAGCGCCCAGAATACCCGACAAGAGGGCGGTCGCGTTCACGATATCGAGGGCGACCACCAACCCGCCGACGATGAACAAAAGGCGCAGGATCTGCCGGTAGATATCGGCGATGAACGCATTCGGCGCCATCCTGTCCCACGGCTGTTTGCGGCGCGCGATGAAAAAGCCGAACAGGACGATCAGCACAAAGACCGACAGCGCCACCAGCGCCAGCGGCAGGAATGCCAGCACCTGCAACCCGCGCGCCTTGAACCGCTCTACCGCCGGGTTGAGGCGCCGCACCACATCGGTGGTTTCGGCGACCTCGTTCTCGATTGCCACGACGCCTTCGATACGTCCGACAAGATCGTTCAACCTGCCGGATGTCGCGCTGTCCAGCGTGCTGCCGCGAAGCGTGACGATGCCCGACTTCACGGCGACGGTGACGTCATCGAACCCTTCAAGCTCTCCCAGAATATCGCGGATGCGGGTCGCGATCGCGGCGTCCTGGTCGGCGTCCGCACCGACCGCGATTGTGCCGGTGGGCTGTCCGGTTTCCTGTGCCCCCGTGGCAGAGGCAAAGGTCAGCAGAAGGCAGCAGGCCAGAATGAAATTGCGCATGAATGCTCCCGCCCGAAAATCATCTCAAATACCGGGGGAGTTTAGGGGCCTCGCGACGGGATTGGCAATCGCGGACTGTTGCGGCCCGATCAGGCGCAGTCTAGAAGGATAGCCCCCTCGCGCTTGCCCTGCTGCACCGCGTTATGGGCAGCGGCGCAGTCTTTCAGTGCAAAGGTTTGCTCCACAGGGCAGACCAGTGCGCCGTCCTGCAGGGCGCGGTGCAGCCGCGCGATACGTTCCTGACGCTGGGCGAGGGGCAGCAGGTAGATCAGGATGATGTCGATGGTCGCCGCCTTGAACAGCAGCGGCCCGAAGGGCACGGTCGGTGTCATGTCGATTTGTGAGCCGTAGGCGGCGATCACGCCATTCGGCTTGATGACATCGGCGCATACACCTGCGTTCACGCCGAATTCGACCTCGACCACCCTGTCGACGGGCGCATCGCCATTGGCGGCAAGGATATCTTCGGCCAGCGTGTCACTGCGGTAGTCGAGAACGGTTTGCGCTCCCGCCGCGCGGACGCGGTCGAAATCCCGCGCACTGGCTGTGGCGATCACCTTCGCGCCGCCCCATTTGGCAAGCTGGACCGCGAGGTATCCCACTGTGCCGCCGCCGCCGGAAACCAGCAGGGTCTGCCCCTCCACATCGCCCGCGCCGAAGACCGCTTCAGTCGCTGTCAGGCCGGGAATGCCTAGAACGGCACCGGCTTCCAGCGCGATGCCTTCGGGCAGCAATACCGCCTGTTCGGAGGGCAGGGTGATATGCGTGGCCGCCGTGCCGAAGGCGCGTTGCCACTGTCCGTTCCAGATCCAGACCCGTTCGCCCACGCGGGCGGGATCGACGCCGTCGCCGACCGCCTCGATGGTGCCGGCGCCGTCGCTGTCGGGCACGACCTGTGGAAAGGGAGGCTTGGTGATGCCCGGCCTCGATCCGGCGCGCGCCTTGATGTCGGAGGGGTTGACGCCCGAGAACGCGAGCCGCACCGAAACCTCGCCCGCTGCGGGTGAGGGGGTCGGGATATCCGAAAGGGTCAGGACGTCTTCGGCGGGGCCGAAACGATCATAGGTGATAGCTTTCATGGCGGCGTTCTCCGTGCGGTTGGACCGCGCCACCATGGCCGAGGCCCGGAGGATGTGCAATCAGTCGAAGATCTCTGCCGCCTGCACGCCCCAGACACGGGCCTTGGGTGCCCAGCCCTTGTAGCCGCCGGACCGCAGCAGGCACCATTCCGCCTGGCATTCGCTGACCCGCGCGACCACGCCCAGTTCCAGCGCCGCCACGACCTGCGCGCGCGCGTCCGGGCTTGCATGCAGGCTCAGCATGTCTTTTTCGATGATGACGGTGCGGGTGCCCGACAGAAGCGAATAATGCACCCAGCCCCCCATGCCGTCGCGGTCCTCGACGCGGCGCCAGTGGCCGTGTTCTGCGGTGATTCTGAGCGGCATGTCGCGGCGTTTGAAAACCCAGTCGATGCGGTGGCTCAGCGATGGTCCACGGCGCACATTGCCTTCGGACGCCTTCATCGAGACGAAGCGTGGAATCGGGCGTTTGGTCACCTGTCCGATGCGGCTTTCGTCCGCAAAGGCGGGGCCCTGCGCAAGGCACAGGGTAAAGAGCACGGACGCCGCAAGGACGACCGCAAGAAACTTGACGGATATCGTTCTGAACATTGGTGCTGCCTGCACTGTCTTTTGACTATATTGCTCTTTTTCAGCGCTCCGGGGTTCTTGTGCCTCGTGACCGCATGGGCCACCATGGCCCCAGAAAAGCGCGAGCGCCAAGACCGGAGACCAAATTATGCCAAAACAGCAATTGAGTGTTGTAGTCACGCGACGGTTGCCCGAAGTCGTGGAGAACCGGTTGTCGGAACTGTTTGACGTGAAGCTGCGCGAAACGGACGAGCCGATGACCCGCGCCGAGTTGCAGGAAGCCGTGCAGACCTGCGACGTTCTGGTGCCGACCATCACGGACGAGATCGACAACGCCCTGATCGCGCGGGCCGGTCAGCGCCTGAAGCTGATCGCGAATTACGGCGCGGGCGTCGATAACATCGACGTGGCGACCGCGCGGCAAAACGGCATTCTGGTGTCCAACACCCCCGGCGTGCTGACCGACGACACCGCCGATATGACCATGGCGCTGATTCTGGCCGTGACCCGCCGCATGTCCGAAGGCATGGCGAAGATGCAGAAGGGCGAATGGACCGGCTGGGCGCCGACGGCGCTTCTGGGGGGACGGATCGCGGGACGCCGCTTGGGCATTCTGGGGATGGGGCGGATCGGACAGGCGGTCGCGCGCCGCGCGGCGGCGTTCGGGATGCAGGTCCACTACCACAACCGGCGCCGCTTGCGCCCCGAAACCGAAGCCGAATTCGGCGCGACCTACTGGGAAAGCCTCGACCAGATGGTGGCGCGGATGGACGTGATTTCGGTCAACTGCCCGCATACGCCCTCGACCTTCCATCTGATGAACGCCCGGCGGCTTCAGCTTATGAAGCAGGACGCGGTGATCGTGAATACCTCGCGCGGGGAGGTGATCGACGAGAACGCTCTGACGCGGATGCTGCGCTCCGGTGCGATCAAGGGTGCGGGACTGGACGTCTACGAGCACGGGCAGGAGATCAACCCGCGCCTGCGCGAGCTGGAGAACGTGGTTCTCCTGCCGCATATGGGATCGGCCACACTGGAGGGCCGGATCGAGATGGGCGAGAAGGTGATCATCAACATCAAGACCTTCGACGATGGCCACCGGCCGCCGGACCAGGTCGTGCCGTCGATGCTGTGAGCCCCTTCACCCTGCACGTGCGGGGAGGGTGCGGGATTGAGTTTATTGGCAAAATGGAGAAGTCGGGGAGGAATACGATGCGGTCCATGGCGTTCTTGATCGGGGTTTTCGCGGCGGGTGCCGCGATGGCCCAGCAAGCGGCAGACGGTATTGCGCCCGAAGCGGCGGGGGCGGGCGGGATCGCGCCAGTTTCCGCGCAGGTTGACGCGGCAATCGCGGCCAAGGAAGCGGGCAGGCCCGTGCGCGGCGAGACATGGATGGTTGCCGCGGCCAATCCGCTGGCGGTTCAGGCCGGTGCGGATGCACTGGCTGCGGGCGGATCCGCCGCGGATGCGCTGGTCGTCGTGCAAACGGTGCTGGGACTGGTCGAGCCGCAAAGTTCGGGTCTGGGCGGTGGCGCCTTTCTGGTGTGGTACGATGCGCAGAGCGGCCAGCTGACCACTCTCGACGGGCGCGAGACGGCGCCTCTGGCCGCGACGCCGCAACTGTTTCAGGATGCGCAGGGGGAGCCTCTGAAATTCTTCGATGCGGTTGTCGGCGGGCGGTCTGTCGGAACTCCGGGCACGCCTGCGCTGCTGGCCGAGATCCACCAGCGCTGGGGGACCAAGGACTGGGCGACGCTGCTTGCTCCGGCGATAGAGCTGGCCGAGGCGGGTTTTGCCGTCAGTCCGCGCCTTGCGCAGCTGGTCGAGGGCGATTCCGAGCGGCTTGCCAGTTCTGACATCACGGCGGAATATTTCATGCCCGGCGGTGCGCCGGTGAAGGCGGGCGACACGCTCGTCAACCTGCCCTACGCCGAGACGCTGCGCAGCCTTGCTGCCGAGGGCGTTGGCGCCTTTTATGCCGGCGATCTGGCGCGCAGTATCGTGGCGACCGTGCAAACTGCCAAAGGAAACCCCGGCGTGCTGTCAGAGGTCGATCTGGCGATCTACCGGGTGAAGGAGCGCGCACCGGTCTGCGCCCCCTACCGCGCGCATGAGATTTGCGGCATGGGGCCGCCGTCGTCCGGCGCTCTGGCCATCGGGCAGATTCTGGGGCTGCTGGAGTCGTTCGATCTGGCCGCGGGCCCGCAGGACGCGACGGTCCGGCGGCTGATGGGCGACGCCGCGCGGCTGGCCTTCGCGGATCGCGGTCGCTACGTGGCCGATACCGATTATGTGCCGGTTCCGGTCCGCGGGATGCTGGACCCTGCCTATCTGGCGCAGCGCGCCGACGTGTTGACCGGGCAGACCGCACTGGAGGAGGTCGCCCCGGGGACGCCCGCGTTCGACCACGCGCTGATCCGCGCGGATGACGAGGCAATCGAGCTGCCGTCGACCTCCCATATCTCGATCGTGGATGCGGCGGGCAACGTGGCGTCGATGACGACAACCATCGAGAACGGTTTCGGCAGCCGGTTGATGGTCGGAGGCTTCCTGCTGAACAACGAGATGACGGATTTTTCATTCCGCAGCCATGTGGATGGTGTGCCGATTGCCAACCGCGTCGAACCCGGAAAGCGGCCGCGTTCGTCGATGGCCCCGACAATCGTGATGCGCGACGGGCAGCCGGTAATCGCGCTGGGATCGCCCGGTGGCAGCCGGATCATCGGCTATACGGCACAGACCATCGTTGCCATGCTGGACTGGGGAATGGACCCGCAGCAGGCGGTGATGGTGCCGCATGCGGTCAACCGGTTCGGCACCTATGATCTGGAGGAAGGGACCGCAGCAGCCGAGCTTGCAGGCCCTCTGGGCGAAATGGGATTCGACGTGGAAACGCGCGACCTGACATCGGGTCTGCATGTGATCGCGATCGACGAGGCAGGAATGTCTGGCGGGGCGGATCCGCGCCGCGAAGGCATCGCATTGGGAGACTGAGAGAATGGTACAGGCAGTTGCGATGGCGCGGAACGAGGACGGGATCGGCACGGCGCTGGGGATCCTGAAACAGCAGTTCGGGGAACGTTGCCAGACCGGCATGGCGATCCGTGAACAGCACGGCCATACCACGACGTGGATCGTGAACCAGCCACCCGATGCGGTGATCTTCGCCCATTCCACCGAAGAGGTCAGCGCCATCGTCAAGGTCTGCGCGGCCCACGGCGTGCCGATCATTCCTTTCGGCACCGGCACCTCGCTGGAAGGGCATGTGAACGCCCCGGCGGGCGGGGTCAGCATCGATCTGTCGCAGATGAACGAGGTGCTGGAAGTCAACGCAGGCGATCTGGATTGCCGGGTCCAGCCCGGTGTCACCCGCATGGCGCTGAACACCCACCTGCGCGATCAGGGGCTGTTCTTTCCGATCGATCCCGGAGCGGATGCCAGCATCGGCGGCATGACGGCCACGCGGGCGTCGGGCACGAACGCCGTGCGTTACGGGACGATGAAGGACAACGTCCTGAGCGTCGAGGCCGTGATGGCAAACGGAGAGATCATCCGCACCGCCAGCCGTGCGCGCAAATCCTCGGCCGGCTACGATCTGACGCGCCTGATGGTCGGCTCGGAAGGAACCTTGGGGGTAATCACCGAAATCACGCTGCGCCTGCAGGGCATTCCAGAGGCGATATCGGCGGCAAGCTGTTCCTTTCCCACCATCGAGGCCGCCTGCGAGGCGGTCATGGCGACAATCCAGTACGGGCTGCCTGTGGCGCGGATCGAACTGCTCGATGCGCTCGTGGTCAAGGGGGTGAACGCCTATTCGAAGCTCAGCCTTCCCGAGACGCCGCTCTTGCTGCTGGAATTCCACGGGTCGGACGCGGGTGTGGCCGAGCAGGCCGCCACATTCGGGGAGCTGGCCGCAGAGTTCGGCGGATCGGGCTATGCGGCAACGACTTCTGCGGAGGAACGGACAAAGCTCTGGCAGGCGCGCCACGACGCCTATTGGGCGATGCTTGCCCTGCGCCCGGGCTGCAAGGCGGTCGCAACCGATGTCTGCGTTCCGATCTCGCGGCTGGCCGAAGCCGTTGGCGGCGCCAATGCCAAGGCCGCCGAGCTGGGGCTGATCGCGCCGATCGTGGGCCACGCGGGCGACGGGAATTTCCACGCCTCGCTGCTGCTGGACATGGACAACCTCGACGAGGTCGCCCGGGCGGAAGAATACGTCAGCTGGCTAAACGACAGGGCCATCGCGCTTGGCGGGACCTGCACCGGAGAGCACGGGATCGGGCAGGGCAAGCGGCCCTACCTGCTGCGTGAACTCGGCGGTGCGGTCGAGGTGATGGGCGCGATCAAGCGCGCGCTCGACCCCGACAACATCATGAATCCGGGAAAGATCCTTCCAGCCTGATCGAGCGGACGCGCCGGACATCTCCGGCGCAGGGCCGGTTTTCCCGGTGATCGCGCAGCCTGCGTCAGGGCAAAGTTCGGCCTGCCCCTGGGCGTATTGACCCCGAAGCGAAAGCACAGATGCGGCGAGGTCGTTTTTCGCCCCGCACTGTCGCGGGTTGGCGCAGGGGGGCTGCGCTTTTGTCTAAAACGGCACTTGAACGAGAGGGAGTCGCGGGCATGAAAACGCAAGTCAAAGCTTTGGTCGTGGGCGGCGGTGCCGTGGGCACGTCGATTGCCTATCATCTGGCCAAGGCCGGATGGGAAGATGTGATGCTGCTGGAGCGTGACGAGCTGACATCGGGTTCGACATGGCATGCGGCGGGGCTGCTGCCCTATTTCAACATGTCCTACGCGACGACCCACATCCACGACTATTCGATCAAGTTCTACAAGACCCTCGAGGAAGAGACCGGCCTGAACGCGGGTTTCGCCGTCGTGGGCAACCTGCGCATGGCACAGACGGACGAACGCATGGACGAATACATGCTCTATGCGTCGACCGCCGAAACCTGCGGTGTGCCCTACCAGTGGATGACCCCCGACGAGATCAAGGCGAAATGGCCGCTGATCCGGACCGAGGATCTGAAGGGCGCGCTCTATCACCAGACAGATGGCTACATTAACCCCGCCGATGTGACGATGGCGATGGCCAAGGGTGCGCGCCAGCGCGGCGTGGCGATCGAACGCAAGTGGCAGGCCGATGCCTTCCACTGGAACGGCGAGGCGTGGGAGGTGACCTGTACCAAGATGGTCGAGCGCGGCGGCAACCTTGTGCCGTCGGACGAGCAGATCGTCATCACCGCCGAACACGTCGTCACGGCGTCGGGCAACCATGCGCAGCGTACGGCGAAGATGCTGGGGATCAAGATGCCCGCGATCCCCGTCGAGCATCAGTTCATCGTGATGGATCAGGACCCCGAGCTGGTGAAGTTCCGCAAGGAAGGCAATGTCGAGCATCCCGTGATTCGCGACGCGGACGCGCAATCCTACGTGCGCGAAGAGCGTGGCGGCTGGATCCTCGGCGTTTATGAGCCGAACGCGCCCGCGCGGTTCGAATACGGTGTGCCCGACAGCTTCCGCGCCGATCTGTTCCAGCTCGATCTCGACCGGATCGAGGACCAGTACATGGCAATGAACCACCGCATTCCTTCCGCCGAGAATTGCGGCCTGAAGGACGATTTCAATGGCCCGATCTGCTATACCCCCGATGGCAACCCGCTGGTCGGCCCGGCGCCGGGACTGCGCAACATGTGGCTGGCCGAAGGCTTTTCCTTCGGCATCACCGCAGCGGGCGGGACGGGCTATTACCTTGCCCAGCTGATGGTCGAGGGCGAGGCCGAGATCGACATGGCGTCGCTCGACCCCAAGCGCTACGGCGACTGGATGACGACGGAATACGCCGCCCGCAAGAACGAGGAAGCCTACGAGCACGTCTATATCCTGCACCACCCCGACGAGGAGCGGCCTGCGTGCCGGCCGTTGCGGACATCGCCCGCCTACGACCGGCAAGCCGCGCGCGGCGCGCAGTTCGGCCATGTGAACGGCTGGGAGCGACCCAACTATTTCGCGCCGGAGGGGTTCAGTGACCATGATGCGCGCAGTTTCCGGCGCGGTGGCTGGTGGCAATACGCCGTCGAGGAGGCAAAGGCGATCCGCGAGGGCGTCGGCCTGATCGACGCCACCGCCTTTACCAAGCATCTGGTGCGTGGCCCCGGCGCGACCGCTTTTCTGGACTGGTTCACCTGCAACAAGCTGCCGTCGGTGGGGCGGATCAACCTGACCTACGCACTGACCGGCCACGGCACCACCCGCACCGAATACACCATCGTGCGTCTGGCAGAGCACGAGTATTACCTCGTCAGCGCGGGCGCCTGGACGGCCTATGACAGCGATTACCTGCGCAAGGCTATCGAAGACAAGATGCCCGAGCTTGGCTATATCGAATGTCACGACGTGACCACGCAGTGGGGTGTCTTTGCCATTGCCGGACCCAAATCGCGCGATGTTCTGAAAGAGATCGTCAAGGACGCGGACCCCGAAACGGTCCTGTCGAACAAGCGCTTCCCGTGGCTGACCATGCGCAATATCGAACTGGGCATGTGTCCGGTGCGCGCGATCCGTGTCGCCTATACCGGCGAGCTGGGATGGGAATTGCACCACCCGATCGAGATGCAGAACTACCTGTTCGACCAGCTTGAGAAAGCGGGCGAGAAGCACGGCATGAAACTGGTCGGGGCACGGGCGCAGAACTGGCTGCGGCAGGAGAAATCCTATCGCGCGTTCGGCAACGAATTGGGCCGCGATGCCACTCCGCTGGAGGCAGACCTGCCGCGCTTCGTCGATCTGAACAAGGATTTCCACGGCAAGCAGGCGATGGCCGATCACGGGATCAACGCGAAATGCGTCACACTTCTGATCGACGGGCCAGAGGACGCCGATCCATGGGGCCGCGAAGTGCTGTACCACGGGGAGACCCGCGTGGGGCGTCTGACCTCGGGGGGCTATTCTGTCGCTTTCGGCAAATCCATCGGCATGGGCTATGTCTCTCCCGATGTGGCCGACGTCGGCACGAAGTTGAAGGTCAAGATGTTCGACCGTCTGTGGGATGCGGAAATCGTCGAGGACAGCCCCTACGATCCCAAGAATGCCCGCATCCGGATCGACGGGTGACCCGCAGGCTGCTTCTTGCGCTGCTGTGCGTGCTGGCGCTGACGGCTGCGCTCTTTCGTGACAACCCGCTTGTGGGCGCCGCGCAGGGCTACGCGCGCGGCGTCGCGACGACCGCGGCGGCCAGCTATGTGACGCTGCGCACGCTGAACGCCTTTCTGTCCACCGCGCAGGAGATCGAGGTCGGATTGTCCTTCATCGCCTCGGGCTCCGCGCGGCCCCTGAAAGTGCTGGAGCCGATCGATGATACCGTTGAGCGTATCGCGAGCCTTGTGTTTGGCGTGATGGTTGTCACCGGCGTGATCGCCGTGGCGCTGGGGCCGGTCAGCGCCATCGGTCTGGCGATGCTTGCCATTGCGCTGGCGCTATGGGCGGCAAGCGGTCGGGGCCACGCGGGCCTGCCGCGGCGGCTGGCGTGGTACGGCGGATTTCTCGGTCTTGCGCTGCCGCTGGCGCTGGTCGCGTCCGAACCGCTGGCATTCTCGCTGACCGAAACCACCTACCAGCGCAACATTGCCCTGGTCGAAGAGATTACCGCGCGCGTCGGCGGCAGTGATGCGCTGGGCGAGGACGAACCGGGGCTCACCGAATACCGCCAGCTCGCCAACAATCTGTGGCGGCGCGCGGATGAGCTGATCGGCGCGCTTCTGGCCGTGCTGGGCGTGCATGTCTTCCGCATTTTCATTCTTCCGCTGATGCTGATCGGTGGATTATTCGTCGTGGCGCGCCATTTCGCGAGGGACACACCGGCCCGCTGATCGGGCCTCGGACGCGGAGGATGCGATGAAGCGGCGGCGCAGGACCGTGCTGGGAGCAGCGGCAGGTGCGATCCTTGGCATCTTTGCGTTGGGGGTGATGCTGTCGCCGCCGCGTGTGCCGACTGTCGCGGTGATCGGGGACCGCGCCGAGGAGCTCAGGGAGGCGCTGGGCGCCGAGCGGCGCGAGGAGGCCCCAGAGGGCGCCACTGTCACTTTCGCGCTGATCGACCGCTGGGAAAGCCTGCGCCACCTGCCCGATATTGCCGAACTGTGCTGGAGAGCCTGCCACGAGCGCGCCGCAGGGCATATCACCATTACACGGATGCGATTCGGGGCCACCGCCAAGACGGTGATCTTCCACTTGCCCAGCTTCGACGGCGATATCGCCTGCGTCGCGGAACGCGCCCGTCTTGAACTGACGTCCCTGCGCGGCGCCGCGCCGCCCTGTCGCACCTCGGTAAGCCGGATGCCCGTCTACGTGCTGCCCATGGGTCTTGGGCGCACCTCCTGATCCTGCCTAGCGCAGCGCGCGCCGTGCCAGCCACGCCCGCCAGTCGGCGGCGCTGCCGGAAAAGGCATTCAGGTCGACTTCTCCCTCGATCCCGCCGATGACGCCCGTCGCGGAATACTGCCAGAACCGCCAGCTTTCACCGGGGAAAGCCTCGCGCGGGGGCTTGGCAGTGGTGCGCAGCCAGAACTCGTAGCCGTCGAAATTCGTCAGCCGGTTCTCCTCGTAAAAGCGTGGGGTGGTATAGATGATCGGCCGCTGCCCGTAATGCGACGTCACAATCCGCAGCCAGCGGCGCATTTCGTCCTGAACCACATCCGCCGGCGGGCGCCGGTGCGCACAGGTGGGCGAAAACGGGTTCCATTCCATATCCAGCACCGGTGGCAGGGTGCCTGCGGCCTTCGGTACGTTGCGAATGAACCACCGCGCCTGATCCTCGGGCGAGGTGCAGAAGTAGTAAAAGTGGTAGGCCCCGCGTGCGACCCCGGCGGATGCGGCGTCCCGCCAGTGGCTCTCGAACATCGGATCTATCAGGTCGCCGCCCTCGGTTGCCTTGATAAAGGCGAAGTTGACCCCGTTCTGGCGAGCCTGACGCCAGTCGATGCTTTGCTGGAACCGCGCGGCGTCGATGCCGTGGACGGCGTAGCGGTCGGGGCGCTGGCTGCCGAAATCAACCGGATCCCTGTCGCGAAAGTCGGGGGCGATCACATCGCCCACCGGCACCGCAGGCGGCCCGCCGCAGGCCCCCAGCAGGGCGATCACGACAGCGGCGAAGGCGTGGCGTAGTCTCATCTCTGATCCTTCGTGGCAATGAATGCGAGGTTGTTGGAGGGCATCTTGCGGACGTCTTCCAGAAGCAGGCCCGCGCCCTGCAGGCAGGTCTCGATCCAGATATCATCCTTGTACCCGATGGCGGGATCGCTGGCGCGCAGTTGCGCATCGAAACTCAGGTCACCGGGTGACGTGGCCTGCCCCGAGCGCAGGAAAGGGCCGTAAAGGACCAGCCGCCCGCCCGGCAAAAGCGCCTGCGCCGCCTCTGAGATCACGGTTCGTGCGGCGTCGGTGGGGATGAGGTGCAAAAGATTGATCACATGGATCATCCCGAACGGGCCCAGCCGATCCGCCCAGCCGACCGTGCAGGCATCCAGCCGCGTTGCGGGATGCAGATTGGCAAGTCGCGCCTCGGCCGCGTAGGCCGCGATACTGGCAAGCCGGTCCTCGGCGATATCGCTCGGAAACCATTCGGTCTGCGGGATCGCCGCAGCGAGGGCGACGATATGCTGTCCTGTCCCCGACGCGATTTCCAGCGCCCTGCCACCCGGAGGCGCCACTTCGGACAGCAGCGCGACAATCGGAGCCGTGTTGCGCGCGGCGGAGGGCGCGAAAAGCTTGGCGCCGGTGCCCTCGCGGTGGGCGACACTCGCGCTGCGGGGCAGGGTCGTCACACGCGAAACCGGTCGGGCACGAGGGCCGCGACCACGGCGGCCTCGATCTGCGGGGGTCTGGCGTTCACCAGATCGGCCACCAGTTGCGATGCTGCGGGCGCGGTCTGGAAACCGTAACCGCCCTGTGCGGCGCACCACACGAACGATGGCACATCGGGATCGGGGCCCAGCACCAGCGCGCGGTCGGGCGCGAAGCTGCGCAAACCGGCCCATGTGCTGATCGGTCTGGTCACCTCCTCGGTCACCATCTCCTGATAGCGGGCAAGGCCCTCTGCCAGCGTCATGTCGTCGGGGAAGGCATCGTGCGGATGGGTCGCATCCTCCTCTGCCGGAGAGACCAGCAGCGCACCGGCGTCGGGCTTGGCGTACCACTGCTCGCCGGTGCCGAAGAACATCGGCCAGCGGGTTACGTCATGCCCGCCCGGCGCCTTGAGGCGGGCCATGGACCGGCGGTGCGGCACGATCCCGATAGGTGTCACACCCGACAGCCCCGCGACCAGATCGGCCCATGCACCGGCTGCGTTGACGATCATTTCGGCCTCGTACTCCACGCCCGCAGCGGTCACCGTCCAGCCCCGCTCGTGTTGCCTGATCTGGGTGACGGTGGCGTCTGTGACCAGCGTCCCCTCGTTCTGGCGCAGGGTGCGGACGAAATCCTGCATCTGACGGTCCGTGTCGATATCGTAGGCGGCCTCGTGATACCCCGCGAGGGCGGCTGCCGGCGACAGGATCGGCACCATTTCCCGCGCCTCCTCGGCGCTGATCCGGTCCACCCCCATGGTGGCCACGTCCTTCAGAAACGCGTCCTCGTCTTCCTTGTCGGCAACGATCAGCAGCCCGCGCGGGCTGAGATATCCGCCGTTGGCCTCGCGGTGGTAATCCGCCGAGGCCATGTTCAGCGCGATGGTGCTGGGCAGGCCGTAGTTCTGCTCGAACAGCGCGGCAGAGCGTCCGGAGGCGTGGTAGCCCACGCCGCTTTCCATTTCGAGCACGGTCACACGGGCGTCCGCCGACAGGCGTGCCGCTGCCGAAAGGCCCGCAATTCCTCCGCCGATCACGATAATGTCGCTCATGCTTCCTCCGTTCGGTCTGTGGCGGGCGGCGGTGCAGGCACCAGCGCCGCCAGTTCATCATAAAGATCGTCTGGCATGTCATAGTCGAGCGCGGCCAGAGACGGGGCAAGCTGCGCAGGGTCGCGGGCGGAAATGATCGGCGTGGGCGCGGTGGGATGCGCCGCGGCCCAGGCCACGGCAAGTGTTGCCGGATGCGTGCCCCGCGCCGCCGCAATCTGCGACAGCCGCGCGGCGGCGTCATGCATCACCCGCGCCCCGTAGCGTTCGGCGTATCTGTCGTCCTCGGTCAATCGCCCCGATCCGCCTTCGGCATATTTACCGCTCAGCAAGCCGCCACCCAGCGGCGAGTAGGGCGCGCAGAGCATCTCCATATCCGCTGCCATCGGCAGGATCTCGACTTCGGCCTGTCGTTTGACAAGGCTGTACATCGGCTGGATCAGGTCAATGGACAGATCGAATTTCGACGCGACCCAGCAGGCCTTCACGGCCTGCCACGCGGCATAGTTGGATATGCCGACATAGCGGATCAGCCCGGCCTGCTTCAGCTCTGCCAGAGCCTCGAAAGTGTCGTGCAGATCGGTGTCGGGATCGAACCTGTGCATGTAGAGCGCGTCGATCACATCGATGCCCAGACGTTTGCGCGACGTCTCTAACGACGTGCGGATCGTGTCGGGGCGCGCGCCGCCGGTGTAGGCGGCTTTTGTCGCGATCAGCAGGCTGTCGCGGTCCTTGGCAATCAGCTTGCCCAGTATCTTTTCCGACGCGCCGTCGGTGTAGACATGCGCAGTGTCAAAGTGGGTGATGCCCGCCGCGCGGCAGGCGTCGAACATTCTGGCCGAGGCGGTTTCATCCGCGCGGCCCCCGAATTGCATCGTGCCGAATGCCAGCGCGCTGGCCGCCGTGCCGTTGGGACTGGTAAGCTGTTTCATGCCATATGGGTGACACGCCAGCCGACGCGGTGCAATCGTCCGAAGGCGCAGGCGGGCGGAATCTCGCGCTTTCCGCCCGCCGCTGCCTTCCGCGCTAGCAGCAGAGGTCGCGGGCTCAGAAGCCGCCTTTTTCCACGGCGCGGCGGAAGGCGGGGCGCGCTTCGATCATCGTGCAGAACGCACCCAGTTTCGGGTATTGATCCGCATCGCGCAGCCGCATGGCGATCTGCGCCGGAAAACTCAGCATGATGTCCGCCGCGGAGAGATCATCCAGCACGAAATGCCCCGATGGCCGGATGACGCTTTCCATGTAAGAAAAATGGTTGTCGAGTTCGTCGTTGATGCGCGGATGCAGCGGCTCTCCCGCGTCGCCCAGACGCCCGACGTAGAGGTTCAGCAAGATCGGCGTCATCGCCGACCCTTCGGCAAAATGCATCAGTTCCAGATGCCGCACATGCGCCGCCGTGCCCGGATCGGGCACCATGCCGGGGGCATGCATCGCGCACAAAAGCTCGACGATCGCGGCACTTTCGACGATGCGGTCGCCGTCGATCTCGATCACCGGTGATTTGCCTAGTGGGTGCAGTTCCTTCAGCGCAGGCGGCGCAAGGTTCGTGCGCTCGTCACGCTGGTGCAGCACCAGATCGTAGGGCTGCCCCAGTTCTTCGAGAAGCCACAGAATGCGGAGCGAGCGGGACCTGTTGAGGTGGTGCAAAGTAATCATATGCAGAAGCCTACGCCGATTGCTTGCGACTGGAAAGATGGCCACTGAAGATGACGGGGCGAATAATTCTCTTGAACGCGCGATGTGCTGTGCCACTTTGGCCGCCGCGCGCAGCACCCATGACGCCAGAGCCGATCATCCCCCCTGAGACCCTTCCGATCCACGATGCGGACACGCGGGTTTTCGCGGCGCGTTCGAGATCTACAGCCACAGCGATGAATTGAATTCTTCCGCCTGCCTCTGTGACAAAAAAGGGCCGGCAACAGCGTGCCGGCCCTTTCCTCGCGTATCGCCGCTATGCGGCAGCCGCGCTTATTGCGGAATGTCGCCTTCGATGCCTTCGACATAGAAGTTCATGCCGGCAAGCGTGCCATCATCGGCAGTCTCGCCCTCGGCCAGGAAAACGCTGCCGTCCTGCTTGTTCAGCGGGCCGGTGAAGGGATGGTATTCACCCGATGCGATGCTGTCCTTCAGTGCCAGCGCTTCTGCTTTCACGTCCGCAGGAACGGCATCTGTGATCTCGCCAATGCCGACCATGCCTGCGCCGATCCCGTCCCATGTGTCCGTGCTTTCCCATGTGCCGTCCATCACGGCCTTTGTGCGCGCGATGTAGTAGGGTGCCCAGTCGTCAATGATCGACGAGACGCGCGGGAAGGGCGCGTATTGCGCCATGTCCGAGGCCTGACCGAATGTTACGACGTTGCCAGCCTCCTGCGCGGCGGCCTGTGGCGCGGTGGAGTCGGTGTGTTGCAGGATCACGTCCGCGCCCTGTTCGATCAGCACTTTCGCTGCATCCGCTTCCTTGGCGGGATCGAACCAGGTGTAGGCCCATACGATCTTGAACTCGACATCGGGGTTCGCCTTGCGCGCGTGGATGAACGCCGAGTTGATGCCGCGGATCACTTCGGGGATCGGGTAGGAGCCGATGTAGCCGACGATGTTGCTTTCGGTCATCTTGCCCGCGATGTGGCCCTGAATCGCGCGGCCCTCGTAGAAACGTGCCGAATAGGTCGAAACGTTGTCGGCGCGCTTGTAGCCGGTCGCGTGTTCGAATTTCACGTCCGGGAATTTCGCCGCAACGTTGATCGTCGGATCCATGTAACCAAACGAGGTGGTAAAGATCAGGTCGGCGCCGTCCAGCGCCATCTGCGTCATCACCCGCTCGGCGTCGGGGCCTTCGGCAACGTTCTCGACGAATACGGTTTCGACCGCATCACCGAACTCTTCCTCGACCGCGAGACGGCCCTGGTTGTGCTCGTATGTCCAGCCGCCGTCGCCGACGGGGCCGACGTAGACAAAGCCGACCTTGGTCTTCTCATGGCCATCGGCAAAGGCCGCTGTCGCCATACCGGCAGCCAGCGCAAGGCCGGTCAGCAGATTGGTGAATTTCATCAGGTATCTCCCCAGTTTTCAGTGCGCCCTTTTCGGGCAATTGGGCCTCAGGACGAGGCGTGGAACGTGCGACCCAGTGAACCGGGCGCGCGATTGTTGTCTCGGGACAGCACGACCAGAACGATGATCGTGATCACGTAAGGCGACATTGCCAGATACTCGACAGGAATGGCAACGCCCACGCCCTGAAGGTTCAGTTGCAACTGGACCAGCCCGCCGAAAAGATAGGCACCAAGCAGCACGCGCAGCGGCTTCCATGAGGCGAAAACCACCAGCGCGAGGGCGATCCAGCCGACGCCCGCTGTCATCCCTTCGGTCCATTGCGGCACACGGATCAGGCTGATGTAGGCCCCGCCGACACCGGCACAGGCCCCGCCGAACATGATCGCGAGCGTACGGATCCGCTTCACCTTGAACCCCAGCGCATGGGCCGCATCGTGGTTCTCGCCCACGGCGCGCAGGACAAGGCCGATGCGGCTGTATTTCAGCACCGCCCAGACCGCGATGACCAGTGCAAGGCCGAGATAGACGATGAGGTCATGGCTCAGCAGGATGGGTCCGATCACCGGGATCTCGCGAAGCGGGCCGAAATCGATATCGCCCAGCCGCGGCGGCTTGATCCCTACATAGCTCTGGCCCAGCAGCGCGGAGAAACCCAGCCCGAAGAGCGTCAGCGCAAGCCCCGAGGCGACCTGATTGGCCAGCATGACCTGCGTGAGAAAGGCGAACAGAAGGCTCAGGGCGGCCCCGCCGACCGCCGCCGCGGCAAACCCAAGCAGGGGTGACCCGGTTTCGACTGCCGTGGCGAAGCCGCAGATGGCGCCGACGATCATCATCCCCTCCACCCCGAGGTTCAGCACCCCCGTCCGCTCGACCACCAACTCGCCGATCGCGGCGAAAATCAGCGGTGTCGCGGCGACAAAGAAGCCTGCGATGAAAAGCACCGGGTTGATTGCCGACAGGTCCATCACGCCACCTCCGCCCGGCCAAGGCGCAGCCGGTAGTTCGTGAACAGATCAAAGGCCAGAAGGAAAAACAGCAGCATCCCCTGAAACACCTGTATCGCCGCGGCGGGCAGGCCCAGCTTTGACTCCGCGATATCGCCCCCGATATAGGTCAGCGCCATCAGCCCGCCCGCAAGCAGGATGCCGACGGGATGCAGCCGCCCCAGGAAGGCAACGATGATCGCGGTAAACCCGTAGCCTACATTGAATTCGATTGTGACCTGACCTGCCGGACCCGACACCTCGAAGAGCCCCGCAAGCCCGGCCAGAAGGCCCGAAATACCAAGGCAGAACAGCACCAGCCGCGATGGGTTGACCCCGGAGAACTTCGCGGCGCGCGGCGCCTCGCCGGTGACGCGAATGGCAAATCCCAGCCTGTGCCTGGCCAGCAGCACATAGCCGAAGATCACCGCGATCAGGGCCGCGACCACACCCCAGTGCATCCCCGATCCCGCGATCAGCTCACCGTTGTGCGCACTGGCGTATTGTTGCAGATTGCGCGATCCCGGAAATCCGAAGCCTTCGGGGTTTTTCAACAGCCCCAGTGACATGGAGGCGAGAAACTGCTCGGCAACATAGACCAGCATCAGCGAGACGAGGATCTCGTTGGTGCCGAATTTCACCTTGAGAACGGCAGGGATCATCGCCCAGACCCAACCGCCAAAGGCCCCCGCCAGCACCATCAGCGGAAAGATGAAGACGCTCTCCATCGGGTAGAACGCCAGACCGACGCCCGCGCCGAAAAGCGCTCCCATGATGTACTGCCCCTCGGCGCCGATGTTCCAGATCCCCGCCTTGAATCCCAGGCTCAGCCCGATGGCGATCAGCACCAGCGGCGCCCCCTTGATCAAAAGCTGCGGGCGGTAGAAAAACGCGAATTCGCCAAACAGCGGCTCCCAGAAAATCGTCCCGATCGCGGTCAGGGGATCCTTGCCCAGAAACGCAAAAAGGATCCCGCCGAAAACCATGGTCGCAACCACCGCCAGCACCGGCGCCGCGAGAGAGAAAAACCGGCTCGGCTCGGCCCGTTTGACCAGCGCGATCATGGGGCACGCACCTTTGGCGAAACAGCCCGCGCAGCACACCGGCCAGCGGGTGCGCGCAGCGGTCTCTCCATTTTGCCAATAAACTCAAATGGCATGACATCAGACATGGGCCACCTCCATCCCGTGGGCCCCGCCCATCATCAGCCCGATTTCCTCGACACCCAGCCCCTGTGTCGGGCGGCTGTCACTCAGGCGGCCCTCGTTCAGCGCGGCAAAGCGGTCCGAGATTTCCATCAACTCGTCAAGATCCTGCGAAATCACGATGACCGCGGCCCCCGCTTCGGCGAGATCCAGCAACGCCTGCCGGATGGCCGCCGCCGCCGAGGCATCGACACCCCATGTCGGCTGGTTCACGACCAGCACATCGGGGTTCTGCATGACCTCGCGGCCGATGACGAACTTTTGCAGGTTGCCGCCTGACAGGGACCGCGCTGCCGCCTGTGTTCCGGGCGTGCGCACGTCGAACCGTGCGATTATCTCGCCGGCGAAGGCGGTCGCCGCAGACCAGTCCAGAAAACCGCGCCGGTCAAATCCCTGCCGCGTAGCACCGGTCAGCATCGCATTCTCGGCAAGCGACATATCGGGCGCTGCGGCATGGCCGATCCGTTCTTCGGGGGCCGCGAGGATGCCCCGTTTGCGGCGGGCCGTCGGGCCCATCGGGCCGATATCCTCGCCACGGTGGGCGATCATGCCGCGCGCGACGGGGCGTTCGCCCGACAGCGCCGCCAGCAATTCGTCCTGCCCGTTGCCCGCCACACCGCCGATGCCCAGAACCTCGCCCGCGCGCAGCGCGAAAGACACGGATTTGAGCGACATGCCGAAGGCGCTGGGCGCAGGTGCTTCGAGTGCGCTGACAGTCAGGACCGTCTCTCCGGGCTCATGCGCCGCACGGGTCGGGGTGGCAAGGATCTTGCCGACCATCATCTCGGCCATATCGCGCGCGGTGGTCTCGCGCGGGGTGCACTGGCCGACCACGCGGCCCAGTCTCAGGATCGTGGCGCTGTCGCAGAGGCTGCGGATTTCTTCCAGCTTGTGCGAGATATACAGGATCGCGGTGCCCTCGGCGCTCAGTTTGCGCAGGGTCTCGAACAGGATCTCGACCTCCTGCGGGGTCAGAACGCTCGTCGGCTCGTCCATGATCAGAAGCGTCGGGTCCTGAAGAAGGCAGCGGATGATTTCGACACGCTGCCGCTCCCCGGCGGACAGATCGCCCACGATGCGGTCGGGCGACAGCGGCAGGCCGTAGGTTTCCGACACCTCCCGAATTTTCGCCGAAAGCTCGCCCAGTTTCGGCGCGTCCTCCATTCCCAGCGCGATGTTTTCCGCCACCGTCATCGCGTCGAACAGCGAAAAATGCTGAAACACCATGCCCACACCCGCCGCCCGCGCCGCCCGCGGCTCTGCGGGGGCGAAGGGCTGTCCGTGCATTTCCATCGTGCCGCTGTCGGGGCTGACAAGGCCGTAGATCATCTTGACCAGCGTGGATTTCCCCGCGCCGTTCTCGCCCAGCAGCGCGTGCACCTCGCCGGGCGCGATTTGAAGTGACACATCGTCATTGGCGACCACCCCGGGGTAGGCTTTGGTCAGGCCGGTCATCTTCAGCAGTGGGGCGGTCATGCGAACTTCTTCATCGTGGGATCGGACACGAGGTCCCGGATGACCCCTTCTGCAATCTGCGGGGGCGCTTTGCCAAGGGACTTATCACCGATCGGGCAGGTAATCCGCGCCGGATCGTGGCCCAGATCGGCCAAGCGACGCGAAAAGCGGCGCCATTTGGTGTCTGATCCGATCAGGCCGATGGATTTCGGCCCGCGCTGCAAAAGCGCCGCGCAAAGTGCGAAATCGATGTCGTGGCTGTAGGTCAGGATCAGGTGATGCGCCTGACGTGCGGCCCGTTGCGCCAGCAGGGGCATGTCGGCGGCGGGCAGGGCGGTGACATTGGGCGGCATCTCTGCCGGGAACCGGTCGGCCGCGCTGTCGATCCAGGTGATGTCGAACATCTGCGATGGGGCTGTGGCGACGACCGCGCGCCCCACATGTCCTGCCCCCCAGACCCACAGGGACTGCGCAGGTCCAAGGCAGCCGGCAAATCCATTCGTGACCGGCCCTCGTGGATCGGTGCGCCGTACCTCGCGCCCGTAGGCCAGCGTGACGGCACCACCGCAGCACTGCCCCAGACCCGGACCGAGGGGGATCGTCTCGGCCATGTGGTCGCAACCTTCCGAGAGCATCCGCCGGGCGGTTGCGATGGCGCGGTGTTCCAGCGCGCCCCCGCCGATCGTGCCGGTGATGCCGTTGGCGGTGACTGCCATCGCGGTACCCGCATCGCGCGGTGCGGAGCCGCGCGTGGCGGTGATCTCGACGTAGATCACGCTCATCCGCGCACCCGTCCTATGGCGGTGAGCACTTCTTCGGCGGTGGCCGGGGCGTGCAGATCGGCAAAGCCCTCCCCGCAGGACTGTACCGCGTCGTTCAAAGCGGCCCAGGCCGACAGGCCCAGCATCAAGGGCGGCTCGCCCACCGCCTTCGACCGGTAGATGGTGCGCGCCGGGTTGGGCTGGTCCCAAAGGGCGACATTGAAAATCCTCGGCCGGTCGGAACAGGCGGGGATCTTGTAGGTCGAGGGCGCATGCGTCTTCAGGGCTCCGCGATCGTCCCAGACCAGCTCCTCGGTGGTCAGCCATCCGGCGCCCTGCACATAGCCGCCCTCGATCTGGCCGATGTCGATGGCGGGGTTCAGCGACTGGCCCGCGTCATGCAGGATATCGGTGCGCAGGATCCGGTTCTCGCCGGTCAGCGTGTCGATGACGACCTCGGTCACCGCGGCACCGTAGGCGAAGTAAAAGAACGGACGACCCTTGCCCGCGATCCGGTCCCACTGGATGTCGGGGGTCTTGTAAAAGCCAGTCGCCGATAGCGATACACGGTTCTGGTAGGCCGTCTGTGCCGCTTCGGCAAAGCTGAGGACGTGGCCTCCGGCGGTGACCTGTCCGTCCGCGAAAGCAACATCCGCCGGGGTGCAGTCGTGCATTGCGGCCAGGCAGGCCGCGATCCGGTCGCGGATCGTATCGCAGGCGTTCAGGACCGCCATGCCGTTCAGATCGCTTCCCGAGCTTGCCGCCGTGGCGGATGTATTGGGCACCTTCGCCGTGTCCGTCGCGGTGATTTTGACCGCCTCGACAGCGATGCCAAAGCGGCTGGCCGCGACCTGCGCGACTTTCTGGAACAGCCCCTGTCCCATCTCGGTGCCGCCGTGGTTCAGGTGGACCGATCCGTCCTGGTAGACATGCACCAGCGCACCCGCCTGATTGAGATGTGTCAGCGTAAAGGAAATCCCGAATTTCACCGGTGTCAGCGCGATCCCGCGTTTCAGGACAGGCTGCTGCCGGTTCCAGTCGGCGATGGCCGCACGACGCGCGGTGTAGCCGGAGGTTTCGATCAACCGGTGGGTCAGCGCGTTGATGATGCAGTCGGTGACGGGCTGGTGATAGGGCGTGGTCTGTACGTCCGGCGCCGGATCGGGGGCCTGCACCTGCGGTTGCAGATCCGCCTGCGCCCCGCGCGAGGCGAGATCGGCGTCGCTGTCGGCGGGGGGGAGGGCGTCGGTCTCGATATCGGGCGGTGCGATGCGCAGATCGCTGTAGAAATTGCGCTGCCGGACAGACAGCGGATCGCACCCGAGGTGGCGGGCGACATGTTCTATCACCCGCTCCATTCCGACCATTCCCTGCGGTCCGCCGAAGCCGCGAAAGGCTGTGGCGCTTTGGGTGTTGGTGCGCAGGCGGTGCGAGGTGATGCGCACATCGGGCAGATGATAGGCGTTGTCGGCGTGCAGCATCGCGCGATCCGCGACCGGCAGGCTGAGGTCCATCGCCCATCCGCAGCGCGCGTAATGCGTCACATCGAGCGCGGTGATCCGGCCGTCGTCGTCAAATCCCACCTCGTAGTCGATGCGGAAATCGTGGCGCTTGCCGGTGATGATCATATCGTCGTCGCGGTCGTAGCGCATCTTGCAGGGCTGGCCGCTGCGCGCGGACGCCACGGCACAGGCGACCGCCAGCGCATTGCCCTGACTTTCCTTGCCACCAAAGCCGCCGCCCATGCGCCGTGTCTCGACGCGCACGCTGTGCATCGGCTGGCCCAGTGCTTCGGCGACCTTGTGCTGGATTTCGGTGGGATGCTGGGTGGAGCTGTGCACGGTGATATCACCGGCCTCTCCGGGCAGGGCAAGCGCGGCCTGTCCTTCGAGGTAGAAATGTTCCTGACCGCCGATGTCGACCGACCCGGACAGCCGGTTGCGCGCGGCGGCCAGCGCGCCTTCGGCATCGCCTTTTGCGTAGATGCGCGGCGTGTCCTCGAACCGCCATCCGGCTGCGAGTGCGTCCTCGATGGTCAGGACCGGAGGTTCTTTTGCGATCTCGACATGCCCCAGCACAGCTGCGTGCCGCGCGGCAAGATGCGATGTGGCGACCACCAGAAAAAGCGGCTGGCCGATGTAATGGACCTCGCCGGTGGCGAGCAGGGGTTCGTCGTGGTTGGAGGGGGATACGTCGTTGGCGTGGGGCAGGTCCGCCGCTGTCAGCACGTCGATCACGCCCGCGGCGGCGCGCACCGCGTCCAGATCCATCGACGTGATCCGGCCACGGGCCTCGGTCGACAGGCCGAAGGCAAGGTGCAGCGTGCTGGCCGGCGTCGCGATATCGTCAACGTAGCGCGCGGCACCGGTCACATGCAGGCGGGCGGCATCGTGGGGGAGGGGCTTTGCGACGCTCATGCGCGGACCGCGTGCAGGTTCGTTTCGGTGCCCGACAGCGTGTGATAGCTGCGCAGCAGCATGTTGCGCGCCGCTTGCATCCGGTAGGCCGCCGACGCGCGCATGTCGGTCAGCGGCGAGAAATCCTGTCCGAGCGCGTCCATCGCGGCCTGCACGCTGTCGAGGCTCACAGGCGCTCCGCGCAGCGCGGCCTCGGCCCGTGCCGCGCGTTTTGGCGTGGCGGCCATACCGCCAAAGGCAAGACGAACCGCGCCGAAGCAGTCGCCCTCCACCGGCAGGTTGAAGCACCCGCAGACTGCCGAGATGTCCTGATCGAACCGCTTGGATAGTTTGTGGCAATGCAGGCTGTCGGATTGTCTGGGCACGTCGATCGCCTCGACGAATTCGCCGGGCGCGCGGTCCTGTTTGCCGTAATCGACGAAGAAATCCTCAAGCGGCATCTGCCGCCTTTCGCTGCCGTGGCGCAGATGCAGCGTTGCCCCCAGTGCGATCATCGCGGGGCTGCCATCGCCGATGGGCGATCCGTTCGCAATGTTTCCGCCCAGTGTCGCCGCCGCACGCACCTGCGCCGATCCGTAGCGGCGCAGCATCGCGCCGAGGCTGGGAAAATGCGGATCCAGCGTCCGTTCGACCTGCGCGAGGGTGGTCGTTGCGCCGATGCGCCAGGCGCTGTCGGTTTCGGTAATACCGCGCAGATCCGCGCAATGCCCGAGAAAGATCACCTTTCCCAGATCGCGCATCTGTTTGGTGACCCAGAGCCCCACGTCGGTCGCACCGGCCACCAGAGTGGCGCCCGGGTGCGCCGCGTAGAGGTCGGCCAGCGTGTCCGTATCGCGGGGTTGATGGTAGGCCAGGGGCTCTGCCCCCGCCCGCTCCTGCGGGGCAGGAGCGGCCCCCCCCGGAGTTTTATCGGCAAAATGGAGAAGATGCGAGGGGACTGGGGCGTCTTGGGCAGCCTGCGCCGCGCGGATGATCGGGGCGTAGCCGGTGCACCGGCAGAGGTTGCCCGCCAGTGCGGTGTCGTGGTCCCTGTCCCCGTTCAGATGCGCCGTTGCCATGCTGACGACGAAGCCCGGTGTGCAAAAGCCGCATTGGCTGCCGTGGGTGTCTATCATGGCGCGTTGCACCGGATGGAGCGTGCCGTCCGGTGCGCTCAGCCCTTCGACAGTGGTGACATGTTTTCCGTCAAGCTGCGGCAGAAACAGGATGCAGGCGTTCAGGGGCGCGTTGCCCGCCCCGTCGCTGACCATCACCGTGCAGGCGCCGCAGTCGCCTTCGTTGCAGCCTTCCTTGGTGCCCGACAGGTGGCGCGTTTCGCGCAGCCAGTCGAGCAGGGTCGTCGTGGGCGATGGGTCGTCGATCCGGACGGGCGCGCCGTTGAGTGTGAATGAAAGATGCATGGGGGTAACCCCGCCGCGGTACCTGATGCGTCCCTGACCTTCGGGGTTCGATGCGGCGTAGAACCACCGGTCGGGGACAGGCTACGGCGGGGGTGCGGCCTTTGGCAAGGGGCGCAAGTGCCGTGACGCAAGGGCAAGCGCAGCCGCGCGTCCGGGGTGCATGCATTCTGGTCCCATTCGCGCCGAAGTTTGGACCCGCGCGGTTTTGGAGGTGGCGGGGCAGGCGGCCCATGGGGTAGCTTTGGCGCATGACAAACACTCCCCGATTCATTCACCTGCGCACCCATTCCGAATACTCGCTGCTGGAGGGGGCGCTGCGGCTGAAAAAGCTTCCCGGCATGTGTGTGGATGCAGCCATGCCCGCGCTGGCGCTGACCGATACGAACAACATGTTCGCGGCGCTGGAATTCTCGGTCGCGATGTCGGGGGCGGGGGTTCAGCCGATCATCGGCTGCCAGGTCGATCTGGAATACGTCAGCGTCCAGCCCGGCGAGCGTGCGCGCCCGCCCGCGCCGGTGGTGCTGCTGGCGCAGACGGAAGCAGGCTACGAGAACCTGATGAAGCTGAACTCGTGCCTCTACCTCGACAAGGCAGGGGCGCTGCCGCAGGTCACGCTGGACGAGTTGGAAGTGCATTGTGCTGATGTGATCTGCCTGACCGGCGGTCCGGGCGGTCCGGTGGGGATGCTGTTGCAGAACGGCCAGCGCCCGGCGGCGGAGGCCCTGATGGCCCGGCTGCACAAGGCTTTCGGAGATCGGCTCTACGTCGAGCTTCAGCGCCACCCCGGCGAGGACGGCGCGCCCGAAGCCGAACGCCAGACCGAGCGCGGATTTATCGAAATGGCCTACGATATGTCCATTCCGCTGGTCGCCACCAACGATGTCTATTTTCCCAAGGCCAAGATGTACGAGGCGCATGACGCGCTGATCTGCATCGCCGAGGGCGCCTATGTCGACCAGCAGCAGCCGCGCCGCCGGCTGACCCCGCAACATTATTTCAAATCGCAATCCGAGATGGTGACGCTGTTTGCCGATCTTCCCGAAGCGATCGAGAACACCGTCGAGATCGCGCAGCGCTGCGCGTTCCAGGCCTATCGCCGCGATCCGATCCTGCCGCGCTTTGCCGATGACGAGGTGGCCGAACTGCGGCGGCAGGCGCAGGAGGGGCTGAAAGCGCGTCTTGCAATCATCCCGCACGCCGCACCGGTCGAAGAGTACGAAAAGCGGCTGGAGTTCGAACTGGGCATCATCGAAGGCATGGGGTTCCCCGGCTATTTCCTGATCGTTGCCGATTTCATCAAATGGGCGAAAGAGGCAGGCATCCCCGTCGGGCCGGGACGTGGGTCGGGGGCGGGCAGCCTTGTGGCATACGCGCTGCTGATCACCGATCTCGATCCGCTGCGCTATTCGTTGCTGTTCGAGCGGTTCCTGAATCCCGAACGGGTCTCGATGCCCGACTTCGACATCGATTTTTGCATGGACCGGCGCGAGGAAGTCATCCGCTACGTCCAGGAAAAATACGGGCGCGACAAGGTCGGGCAGATCATCACCTTCGGTGCGCTTTTGTCCAAGGCGGCGGTGCGCGACATCGGCCGCGTGTTGCAGATGCCCTACGGCCAGGTCGACCGGTTGTCCAAGATGATCCCGGTGGAAGGGGTCAAACCCGTCAGCATCGAAAAGGCATTGGCGGACGAGCCGCGCCTGCGCGAGGAGGCGCGCAACGAGGAAGTGGTGGCACGGCTGCTGGACTACGGCCAGCAGGTCGAGGGGCTGCTGCGAAACGCGTCGACCCACGCCGCGGGGGTGGTGATCGGGGATCGCCCGCTGGACCAGCTGGTGCCGCTCTATCAGGATCCGCGGTCGGATATGCCCGCGACGCAGTTCAACATGAAATGGGTCGAACAGGCCGGTCTGGTCAAATTCGACTTTCTGGGCCTGAAAACCCTGACCGTGATCCAGAACGCGGTGGACCAGATCAAGGCGTCGGGTCGGCATTTGCACATCGCCGCAGACGGCACCGAGCTTTTCGAGCCACCCGAGGGGTTGCTGGACGATATCGCGACAATCCCGCTGGACGACGAGGCGTCCTACAAGCTTTATGCCGCCGCAAAGACGGTTGCCGTGTTCCAGGTGGAAAGCTCGGGCATGATGGATGCGCTCAAACGCATGAAGCCCACCTGCATCGAGGATATCGTGGCGCTGGTGGCCCTTTACCGTCCCGGCCCGATGGAGAACATCCCGACCTATTGCGAGGTCAAGAACGGCAAGCGCGAACGCGAATCCGTTCACCCGCTGATCGACCATATTCTGGAAGAAACCCAAGGCATCATCGTCTACCAGGAACAGGTGATGCAGATTGCGCAGGTCATGGCCGGATACTCCCTCGGCGGGGCCGATCTGCTGCGCCGCGCGATGGGCAAGAAGATCGCCGAGGAAATGGCAAAGGAACGCCCCAAGTTCGAAAAGGGCGCCATGGAGAATGGCGTCGACAAGAAGAAGGCGTCGGAGGTGTTCGACCTTCTGGAGAAATTCGCCAACTACGGTTTCAACAAATCCCACGCGGCGGCCTATGCCGTTGTCAGTTACCAGACAGCGTGGCTCAAGGCGAACCACCCGGTCGAATTCATGGCCGGTGTGATGAACTGCGATATCCACCTCACCGACAAGCTGGCGGTCTATTTCGAAGAGGTGCGCAAGCGGCTGGAACTGCCGTGGGTGCCGCCCTGCGTGAACCGGTCGGATGCCACGTTCAAGGTGGTCGATGGTGCGCTTGTCTACGCGCTGGGCGCGCTCAAGAACGTCGGCGTCGAGGCGATGCGGCTGGTTGTCGAAGGCCGTCACGTCGACGGTGTGGACAGACCCTTTGCCACGCTTTTCGATCTGGCGCGTCGTGTCGATCTCAAGCGGGTGGGCAAGCGGTCGCTCGAGATGTTGGCGCGGGCGGGGGCGTTTGACGCGCTCGACAGCAACCGTCGCCGTGTCTTTGGCGCGCTGGACGCGCTGACCGCCTATTCCGCCGCGATCTTCGAGCAGAAATCATCGAACCAGGTATCGCTCTTCGGCGAGGCGGGGGACGATCTGCCCGAGCCACGGATCATGCCCTGCGACGATTGGTTGTCGGCAGAGCGGCTGACCGAGGAATTCAAGGCGGTGGGTTTCTATCTGTCGGGCCATCCGCTGGATGACTACATGGGGCCGCTCAAGCGCAAGTGGGGCAATGACCGCGGTGTGCCGTTCATGACGCTTGACGATCTGAACGAAAGAGTTGCCCGGAAGGGCGCGATGAATGCCCGCCTCGCCGGTGTGGTGGCAGGCCGTCAGGAACGCAAATCGGCACGCGGAAACCGTTTTGCCTTTGCGCAACTCTCCGATCCGACGGGCGCCTACGAAGTCACGCTGTTCTCGGACACGCTGGAACTGGCGCGGGACCACCTGGAAACCGGATCAAAGGTCGTCGTGACGGTCGAGGCAACGATGGAAAGCGACCAGCTGAAGCTTCTGGGCCGTTCCGTGGCACCGGTCGAGGCCGCCGTTGCGGATGCGGCGGGCATGGGGCTGAAGATCTACATCGAAAGCCCCGCAGCGATCTCGGCCGTGTCGGACGTTCTCGAAGGCGCGCGCCACGCCGCGCGGGCCGCCGGAAAGGGGCCGGTGCAACTGTGCCTCATGGATCCGGCGCTGCCCGGCGAGGTCGAGGTTGACCTCGGCGCTGAGTTCCCCGTGACCCCGCAGATCAAGGGCGCGATACGCTCCCTTGGCGGTGTCCTGGAAGTCGAGGAAATCTGAAACCGGCCGCTATCCGCGCAGACCGGCGGTGGTGCGCCGGTCCGCACGGGGGGATTGCTGGACGTCGCGGGTGCGCTTCTTTAAAAGACAGCGAAGGTCTGATGGGAGGCGCGTATGCGCGGAATTCTGGGTGTAGCATTTTGTCTGGCACTTGCGGGCTGCGGTGATCCGCTGTCGGGTGTCGACCGCCTGTCGGATGTCGATGTGGATCAGACCGATCCGGCCGCCTCCGTCCTGCCCGATGCCGCCGAGATCGAGCGCGAGGGTTTCTTTGGCACGGCCGCCGCTGCGGGCGGTGCCGAAACCGCCGACCCGCAGGCTGCCGCGCCCGCACAGGCTGGCGGCGGGTTTCTGAGCGGGTTGTTCGGACAGCGTACCGCCCAGACAGCCGAACCTGCGCAAGTGGCCGCACTCGCACCCGAAAACAATCCAGCCGACACTGCGGAGGATGCGCCCACCGGACTGGCCGCGATATTCGGCGGTGGCGCGGATGCGCCGCGCAACGGTCCCGACAAGCTCGATGTCGCCTATGGCACGGTGCTGCCCTTCGGGGAAATCGCGCGGGTCTGCGATGCGAAGGGGCGCAACCTCGGCCAGCGGGTCGATGTGGCCTCGCGGCGCGGCTTCACCCTTTATGACAGCGTGCCGGGGATCGTGGCCAAGCGGACCTATTACCTGACGGGATTCGACGACGGCTGCCCGCGTCAGTTCACCGCCGCCAATGCCCTGATCGGCACCCCTTCGAGCTATGAGCAGTTCCGTTTCGGGCCAGCGGGGGCGAATATGCCCTATGCGGCGACCGATGCGGCCTATGACAAGATCAAGGCCCGCGAATGCGGCTCGCGCAAGGCCAAGCCCTGCGGCAGCAAGATCGGGAAACTGGACAAACAGACGGCCTTCGTGAGCGCCTACGAGTTCAACGAACACAATGGCCGGTGGAAGGAATTCCTGGTCCACAACGGCGAAGTGGTCGAGGCCGCTCTGAAATCAATGAACTGACGCGCCGCGCGTCCCGCGCAGGGGTGCGGATCAATAGTGGGGCGGGCGTTCGTCGCCGACCACCACGCCGCCCGTGCCATCGGCGTCACGCTCCGCCTCGCGCCGCATCAGCATGGCGACATGGCGGGTCAGGCGGTCAATCTCGCTCTGCTGGGTGGCAACGATCGTGCTGAGATCGTCCACCGTGCGTTCGAGATGCGCTATTTTCTCTTCGATATGGTCCATGTCCCGCATCTAGGCGGCGTTGCCCGCCGGCGCAAGGGCCGTGATCCGGTGGCGCCCCCGCGTGACGCCTGCGCCTTGCCCCGCTCTGCGCCATCCGGTAGAGCCTGCGGCAACTGCCGTCTCTTGCAGAGGACCGTCATGGCCAAGCCCAAGAAAACCCCGCGCCCCAAGGCCGAAACGCCCCGGGGATTCCGTGACTATTTCGGTGCCGAAGTCACGCGCCGGACCGAGATGCTGCGCAAGATCGCGGCGGTTTACCATCGCTACGGGTTCGACGCGCTGGAAAGCTCGGGCGTGGAGCGGGTCGAGGCATTGGGCAAGTTCCTGCCCGATGTGGACCGCCCCAACGAGGGCGTTTTCGCGTGGCAGGAGGACGCCGAGGCCGAGAAACCGGGCGACTGGCTGGCGTTGCGCTATGATCTGACGGCCCCACTGGCGCGGGTCTATGCCCAGCACCGCAACGATCTGCCGACCCCCTATCGCCGCTACGCGATGGGCCCTGTGTGGCGCAACGAAAAGCCCGGACCGGGCCGGTTTCGCCAGTTCTACCAGTGCGATGCGGATACGGTGGGCGCAAAGGATGTCGCGGCAGATGCGGAAATCTGCGCCATGCTGGCCGATTGTCTGGAAGAGGTCGGGATCGCCCGTGGCGATTACGTGGTGCGGGTGAACAACCGCAAGGTGCTGAACGGTGTGCTGGAAGTTGCGGGATTGTCCGGGGACGACAAGGAGGCCGAGCGCGGTATCGTCCTGCGTGCCATCGACAAGCTGGACCGTCTGGGCCCCGACGGCGTGCGCGCGCTTCTCGGCGCGGGCCGCAAGGACGAAAGTGGCGATTTCACCGACGGCGCGGGGCTGGATGATGCGCAGGCGGATGTGGTCATGGGTTTCATGCAGGCCAAGCGCGAGAGCGGCAGCGAGACCTGCGCGCGCCTGCGCGAACTGGTTGCAGGCAGCGACATCGGGCTTGAGGGCGTGACCGAGCTCGAGACAATCGCGTCGCTTCTGGGGGCAGGGGGCTATGCCGCCGACCGGATCGAGATCGACCCGTCCGTCGTGCGCGGGCTCGGCTATTACACCGGTCCCGTCTACGAGGCGGAACTGACCTTCGAGATCACCGACGACAAGGGCCGGGTGCGCAATTTCGGCTCGGTTGCCGGGGGCGGCCGCTATGACGATCTGGTCAAGCGGTTCACCGGACAGGAAGTGCCCGCAACCGGTGTGTCCATCGGTGTGGACCGCCTGCTTGCCGCGCTGGATGCCAAGGGGCGTCTGGAAGACGACGCCGAAGGTCCGGTCGTGGTGACGGTGATGGATAAGGCCCGCATGGCGGACTATCAGGCAATGGTGGCCGAACTGCGCAAGGATGGTATCCGCGCCGAAGTCTACCTCGGCAATCCCAAGAACTTCGGCAACCAGTTGAAATACGCCGACAAGCGCGGCAGCCCGGTTGCGATCATCGCGGGTGGCGACGAGTTCGACAAAGAGGTTGTACAGATCAAGGACCTGATCCTCGGCGCGAAAATCGCACAGGACGCGACGCTGGAAGAATGGAAAGACCGCCCCAGCCAGTATGAGGTCGTGCGCGGGGATATGGTCGCGAAGGTACGCGAGATACTGGAGCTTTACCGCTGATGCCCACCCGTGCGCAGACCAATGCCCGCGCCGCCGAGCTGCGCGCGCGCTTCGAGGCGGCGGGCGCGCAGCCCGTCGAGCCGCCGATCCTCCAGCCGGCGGGCACGCTTCTGGATCTCTACGGTGAAGACATCCGCGCGCGCGCCTACGTCACCTCCGACGCGTTGCGGGGCGAGCAGATGTTGCGCCCCGATTTCACGGTGCCGGTCGTTCAGATGCACATGCAGGGCGGGGCCGAACCTGCGCGCTATACCTACGCGGGCGAAGTGTTCCGCCGTCAGGAAGAGGACGAGGACCGCGCTAGTGAATATGTGCAGGTTGGCTACGAAGTGTTCGAACGTGCCGATCCTGCCGCCAGCGATGCCGAAGTCTTTGCCCTGATCGCGGCGGGTTTTGGCGATTTGCCGGTGCGGGCGATGACCGGCGACATCGGCGTGTTGATGGCCGTCGTTGACGGGCTGGCGACTACTGAAATGCGCAAGGCCGCGCTGCGCCGGCACATCTGGCGCCCGCGGCGGTTTCGCGCGCTTCTCGAGATGTACGCGGGCCGGACGCCGCCGCCGCCCCAGCGTGACGCGCTGCTGGCGGGGCAGGTATCGTCGGACGCGCCACTGGTCGGCCTGCGCAGCCAGCGCGAGATCGACGCGCGGATCGCTGTGTTGCGCGCGGACCGCGAGGCCCCGGCGCTGGCCGACCGCGAAGTCGCGCTGATCGAGGCGCTCCTCGATATCGCGGCACCTCTGAGCGAGGCGATCGGGATGCTGGAGGATCTTGCCGTCGATCTGCCCGCGATCGAAGCGGCGGTGGGGCGGGTCAAGGCCCGCGCGCAGGCGCTGGAGGCACGGGACGTGGATGTCTCCACCCTGATGTTCGAGGCAAGCTATGGCCGCTCGTCGATGGAATACTACGATGGGTTTGTTTTCGGCTTTCGTGCCGAAGCGCGCCCGGACCTGCCACCGCTCGCCACCGGGGGGCGCTATGACGCGCTGACGCGGCGACTGGGCGGCGGGGCCGAGATACCCGCCGTGGGCGGTGTCATGCGTCCGGGTCTGATACTGGAGGTCGAGGGATGCTGAAGCTGGGCGTGCCGTCCAAGGGCCGGCTGATGGAAAAGACCTTCCAGTGGTTCGCCGCGCGGGGCATCACCCTGACGCGGACCGGATCGGACCGCGAATACGCAGGGGCTGTCGAGGGGATCGACGGTGTCGCGCTGGTGCTGCTCTCTGCCGGAGAGATCCCGCGCGAACTGGCGGCGGGACGTATCCACCTTGGCGTTACCGGCACCGATCTGGTGCACGAGAAACTTGCCCTTTGGGACAGGCTGGTCGAACCGGTCGCTCCTCTGGGATTCGGTCAGGCCGATCTGATCATCGCCGTGCCGCAGGCATGGATCGACGTCGATACGCTGCACGATCTGGATGCCGCCGCGGCGGCCTTTCGCGCCGAACACGGCCACCCGTTGCGGATCGCGACGAAATACCACCGCCTCGTGCGGGAGTTCCTGCGCCATTCGGGTGTCGCGGATTATGCGCTGGTCGACAGCCAGGGCGCGACCGAGGGCACGGTGGCAAATGAAACCGCCGAGGCGATCGCCGACATTACCTCGACCGGAGAGACCCTGCGCGCAAACCATCTGAAAATTCTGGGCGATGGCCTGATTCTGCGCAGCGAAGCGACCCTGTGGCAATCGCGCCGCGCGCCGCTGGACGGGGGTGTGCGCGACACGCTCGATGATCTGCTTTCGCGCCTGTAACGGGCAGGGGCGCCCGCAGCCTCAGAGGACGCCGATATCGGCCAATGCGCGGCTGAGTTCGGCAGGGATCGCCTCTTCGCCCGAACGGCCCTTCGGCAGGTCGGCGGGCGCGTCTTCGGGCTTGAGATACCGCCAGCCCTGAAAAGGCCGGCGCAGCGCTGTCACGGTGGGAATCACCTCAGGATCCAGCACGATTCCGCAGCGCCTGATCCCGTCCTGACCGAATTTCTCGTCAAGGCGGATAATCCGCTGGCGTGCGGAAATCTCTCCCTTGATGACCCAGTAGATCGAGCCGCCGTTGATGATCTCGGCCTCCCGCTTTGGCCACATGCGCGTCAGGTGGTAATACTGCCCGTTCTCGATCTGTTTCGAGCGGTGCAGTTGCCAGTCGATCAATTGATCGACGCTTTCGGTTCCGACCGACAGCTTGATGAGATGAATGTGCGAAGCCATACCGATCTATCCCCGATTCCCGAAAGCGACACAATTGAAAAAAATGGCGTGTTTAACCATATAGTGTGTTGACGCATGTGCGTCCTACCACATATGCCGTCTCTCGAACAGCCACCAATCGCCATGGATCTATCCTTACCACCGCCGAGGGTGATTTCCCATGCGGCGAAATTGACGATATTGCCAGTTGAGATTTGTGGCCCGACAGACCAAGATGCAGGTCCCCCTGCCGACACCTCCAATGATGAAAGTGCGCCCATGACACGCTTTGCCGCCCCGATCGCCGAACAAATCTGGGATATGAAATATCGCTTCAAGGCTGCCGATGGCACGCCCAACGATGTCACCGTCGAGGACACCTGGCGGCGCATCGCGCGCGATCTGGCGCAGGTCGAGGAGGACAAGGGCGCGTGGGAAGAGACGTTCTTTGCCGCGCTCGAAGATTTCAAATACCTGCCCGCGGGCCGGATCACGGCAGGGGCCGGAACCGCGCGCCGCGTGACCTTGTTCAACTGCTTCGTGATGGGCACCGTTCCCGACAGCATGGCGGGCATTTTCGACATGCTGAAAGAGGCCGCGCTCACCATGCAGCAGGGGGGCGGGATCGGCTATGATTTCTCGACGATCCGTCCCAAGGGAGCGGATGTCAAAGGCGTGTCCGCCGATGCCTCTGGCCCGCTGTCGTTCATGGATGTGTGGGACGCGATGTGCCGGACCATCATGTCCGCGGGATCGCGCCGCGGTGCGATGATGGCGACGATGCGCTGCGATCACCCCGATATCGAATCCTTCATCTCGGCCAAATCCGACGCGGCGCGGTTGCGGATGTTCAACATGTCCGTGCTGGTCACGGATCCCTTCATGGATGCGGTCAAGGCCGATGGTACATGGGATCTGAAATTCGACGATCATGTCTACAAGACCGTGCAGGCGCGCGATCTTTGGAACAAGATCATGAAGGCGACCTACGACTACGCCGAGCCCGGTGTGATTTTCATCGACCGTATCAACAAGGCAAATAACCTCAGCTATTGCGAAACGATCGCGGCGACGAACCCCTGTGGCGAACAGCCCCTGCCGCCCTACGGCGCGTGTCTGCTGGGGTCGATCAACCTTGCCCGCCTTGTCACCGACCCGTTCGAGGAGGCCGCCGAACTGGACATCACCCGCCTGAACGATCTGGTCGCGACCGCCGTGCGGATGATGGACAACGTGGTCGACGTGTCGAAATTCCCTCTCGAAGCGCAGGCGCAGGAAGCGCAGGCAAAGCGCCGCATCGGTCTAGGTGTGACCGGCCTTGCCGATGCGCTCTTGATGCTGGGGCTGCGTTACGGCTCGGACGAGGCTGCCGCCCAGACCGAGGCGTGGCTGAAGGCCATCGCCCGCGCGTCCTATCTGGCGAGTGTGGAACTGGCGAAGGAAAAGGGCCCGTTCCCGCTGTTCGATGCGGACAAGTATCTGGCCTCCGGCACCATGCAGATGATGGACGATGACGTGCGCGAAGCCATTCGCACGCACGGTATCCGCAACGCGCTGCTGACGTCGATTGCGCCCACCGGTACGATCAGCCTCTATGCGGGCAACGTCAGTTCGGGAATCGAGCCTGTGTTCGCCTATGCCTACACCCGCAAGGTGTTGCAGAAAGACGGGTCGCGCACCGAAGAAGAGGTTGTGGATTACGCGGTGCAGATGTGGCGCGACAAATTCGGCGACCGCGAGCTGCCCGACTATTTCGTCAACGCCCAGACGCTGGCCCCGCTGGACCACGTCAAGATGCAGGCGGCTGCGCAGAAATGGGTGGATTCGTCGATCTCCAAGACGATCAACTGCCCCGAGGATATCTCTTTCGAGGCGTTCAAGGACGTCTACATGGAGGCGTGGGATTCGGGGTGCAAAGGCTGCACGACCTACCGGCCCAACGACGTGACAGGATCGGTCCTGAGCGTTTCCGAAGACAAGAAAACCGCACCCGAAGTGATATCGCGCGACGGCGAGGAACCGCAGGCGCCCCACGGCGATGTCATCTATATGTCCGAGCCGCTGGACCGGCCCGAGGAACTGGAAGGGTCGACCTACAAGATCAAGTGGCCCGATAGCGAGCACGCGCTTTACATCACGATCAACGACCTGATCGTCGGCGGCAAGCGGCGGCCCTTCGAGGTGTTCATCAACTCCAAGAACATGGAGCATTTCGCGTGGACCGTGGCCCTGACACGGATGATCTCGGCCGTGTTCCGGCGCGGCGGTGACGTATCCTTCGTGGTGGAAGAGCTGAAAGCCGTGTTCGATCCGCGCGGCGGTGCGTGGATGGGCGGCAAGTACATCCCGTCGATCCTGGCTGCCATCGGTGGCGTGATCGAACAGCACCTGATCACCACGGGCTTTATCGCCGGCGAAGGCATGGGTCTGAAATCCGACCCGCAGGCAAAGGTTGTCGGTCTCGACAAACCGCGCGGCAAGGCATGCTCAAGCTGTGGTCAATACGACCTGCGCATGGTCGAGGGCTGCATGACCTGCGGCAGCTGCGGTCACAGCAAATGCGGCTGAAGCGGGCGTCGAAGGCTGGTTGTAACTGAAAGGGCTTGTTCGCCTTTCAGAGTAATGTTGCGGCCAGTCGCGCAAGCTTAACGTAAGAGCCGGGCGGAAACGCCCGGTTTTTTCATCTAAGGAACGTGGTCGCTGTCAGTCGTTTTCGACCGACATCCGGATGCCCGTCGACCCGCCAGATACCAACGTAAGAAAAATTGGGAATCGGCGGCTACCTGACCCGCTTTCGCGTGAGAGCGGTCTTCCCCGATCCTGCCACCGTATCGCTGGGTTACCAAAGAAGCATTTGCAGATGATCGCCGCATCCAAGGTCGCTTCCACAAGCTGCAGCCGAACCGGTGAGGCCGCGAAATCGCGCCATACCCTTGTGCCGTAAATCTTCTGCCTATACACGCACGCTCAACCGGTCGCAGCCTACCCGGTCAACAAAACAAGGGTTAAAAATGAATACTCTGGTCATCTGCTCTGGCGGGCTCGATTCCGTATCGCTCGCCCATATCGTCGCTGCCGAGCATCGGCTCACGCGGCTTGTCTCCTTCGACTACGGCCAACGCCACCGCAAGGAGCTGGATTTCGCCGCTGCCGCCGCACGGCGGCTGGACGTCCCGCATCACCTCATCGACATGCGCACCATCGGTGCGGCGCTGACCGGATCGGCGCTCACCGACGACATCGACGTGCCCGACGGCCATTACGCCGAAGAGACGATGCGCATCACGGTCGTGCCGAACCGCAACGCGATCATGCTGGCGATCGGCTTTGGCGTCGCTGCGGCCAATGGCGATGAGGCCGTCGCCACCGCGGTTCACGGCGGCGATCACTTCATCTATCCCGATTGCCGCCCGGCCTTCACGCAGGCTTTTGAGGTGATGCAGCGCATGGCCCTCGACGGCTACGCCGACGTGCGGCTCCATACGCCCTTCGTGGAGCGGACCAAGGCGGATATTGTAGTCGAGGGGGCCAAGCACGGCACGCCCTTCGCCGAGACGTGGTCCTGCTACAAGGGCGGCGCGGTGCATTGCGGACGCTGTGGCACCTGCGTGGAGCGGCGCGAGGCTTTCCACCTCGCCGGCATCAACGATCCGACCGACTATGCCGATCCCGATTTCTGGGCGAAAGCCGTGGCCGACAAGGAGGCGCGCTGATGTTTCGTATTCGCAAGGAGTTCCACTTCTCCGCCTCCCACCAGCTGGCAAACCTGCCCGCCGACCACCAATGCGCCCGGCTGCACGGGCATAATTACATCGTGGTGATCGAACTGGCGGCGGAGGCGCTCGATGCGGACGGTTTTGTGCGCGATTATCACGACCTGAAGCCGCTCAAGTCCTATATCGACGACACCTTCGATCACCGGCATCTGAACGACATACTGGATGTTCCCTCGACGGCGGAAAACATGGCCAAGCATTTCTACGACTGGTGCAAGGCCCGCTGGCCCGAGACCAGTGCAGCACTGGTCAGCGAGACGCCCAAGACATGGGCGGAATACCGGCCATGACCACCCTGCGCATCGCCGAGATCTTCGGCCCGACGATCCAGGGCGAAGGCGCGCTGATCGGCGAGCCCACGCTCTTCGTGCGCGCGGGGGGCTGCGATTACCGCTGCACATGGTGCGACAGCATGCATGCGGTGGACAGCGCCTTTCGCCACGACTGGGCGCCTATGTCGCCGCAGGCGGTCTGGGAGGAATTGCATCGGTTGTCCGAAGGTCAGCCCGTGACGGTATCGCTGAGTGGCGGCAACCCGGCGATCCAGGATTTTGGCCCGCTCATCGCGCTCGGGCGCGCGCAAGGCTACCGCTTCGCCTGCGAGACCCAAGGCTCAGTCGCGCGGCCCTGGTTTTCGGATCTCGACACGCTGGTTCTGTCCCCCAAACCGCCCTCGAGCGGTGAACGGGTGGATTGGGACATCTTCGCCGATTGCGTCGAAGCCGGTCGCGGCGCCCGCAGTACGGTGATGAAGATCGTGATCTTCGACCAGACCGATTACGACTGGGCCAAGGACGCCCATGGTCGCCACCCCGACCTGCCGCTCTACCTCCAGCCGGGCAATCCCGAGGTCGACCCCGAGACGCCCGTCGACCCGCAGGCCCTGGCCGACCGGCTTGGCTGGCTGACCGAAACCGCAATGGCGGATCGCTGGTTCGCCCCCCGTATCCTGCCGCAATTGCATGTCCTGATCTGGGGCAACAAGCGCGGCGTCTGACCTTCCGGAGACCCTTATGACCTCATCGATCTACAGCGACCTGAAGCAACTCGGCGGGGAAACCCGCGTTCCCGGCAGCCCCGAAGAGGCCGAGCTTGAACGGGTGGCCAATCCGCAGGCCGACATCGCCTACAACGTGCGCTTTACCGCGCCGGAATTCACCTCGCTCTGCCCGATGACGGGGCAGCCCGACTTTGCGCATCTGGTCATCGACTACGTGCCCGGCCAGTGGCTGGTGGAGTCGAAGTCGCTGAAGCTCTACCTCACGTCCTTCCGCAACCACGGCGCCTTTCATGAGGACTGCACCATTTCGATCGCGCGCCGGCTGGTCGACTTCCTCGATCCGCAATGGCTGCGCATCGGCGGCTACTGGTATCCGCGCGGCGGTATTCCCATCGACGTGTTCTGGCAGACCGGTCCGCTTCCGGAAGGCGTGTGGATTCCCGATCAGGGTGTTCCGCCCTATCGGGGACGGGGTTGATTAGGGGATAGCGTTCGGTCCCTGCGGCTGCAACGTCTGCGCGCCAACAAGGAATGCGGGTTCAAATCTGACCCCGGCAAAGGCTGGTTTGTACCCGCGCTGTCGCTTGCCCGATCTTGTCGTCACGCGGAATGGATCTGCTCGCCTGCCCGGCAATCCGCGTCAGTCGCGGCCAAGGCTGCGCCTGTCTCGCGACAGGCGTAGCCTCAATCGTCGTACCACAGCCGCGACAGGTTGGCCTTGGATTTGAACACGCGGTCGAAGGCCGGGGTCTTGCCGGTCTCGTCATGCAGCAAACGGGCCGCTACATCGAGATCGTGCAGGATCTCGCGGCGTGCGGGGTCGCGCACCCAGCTGGTGATCCACCCGACGATGGCGACGCGCTCTCCGTCCGTGACCGGTTCGACCCGGTGCAGCGCGGATGTCGGATAAAGGATCATATCGCCGGCTTGCAGCTTGATGGCGCGATCTTCCAAAGCATCCTCAAGCACAAGCTCTCCGCCGGTGTATTGCTCCGGGTCCGTCAGCGAGAGCGTGAAGGATAAATCTGTGCGCAGACCGTTCATCACCGGATCGTCGACATGGGTGCCGTAGGTCATGCCGCCACGATAGCGCGACAACAGCATACGCGCGTAATGCCGTGGCCGCGCGAAGGAGCGGACCAGTTCGTGACCATCGAGGGTCCTGCGGACCTTCTCGAAAATCGCTTCCAGTCCGGGCGACTTGCTGGCCTGGAGGTTCGCTTTGACGTCCCGGGCATAGCGACCGGCCGTCTTGCGCCCGTCTTCGTAGTCGAGTGCGTCGGCGGCGTCCCGAAGGGCCGCCAACGCCTCGTCACCAAGCACATTGGAGATGACGATTGCCATGGTTTAACCGCCTTCGCCTTCGCCTTCGCCTTCACCCTCGGCTGCGCTTTCGGCATGGCCCAGCGACAGGCCGGCCAGTTCCATGCGCGCTGCCGCGCCGTAGATCACTTCGGCATTTGGATCGAAGCTGCCCTGACCCTGAAGGTCGCCATAGACCGCATCGGTCACGCCCACCTGCTCGAGCAGGGTTTGCGCCACTTCGGCCAGCGCCGTGTCGCCGCTTTCTGCCATCTGCGTTGCTTCGGCCTCGACCACCCGCAGGAAGCCCCAGCTATCTTGGTATTCGTGCAGGTCGGTCACGGTTTGATTGTCGCCGATGGCGGCGCTGTATTCCTCGCCCGCGATGCGGGTCAGCGCCACAAGGCTTTCGACCTGCGTGTCGGCGGGATAATCGGCGCGTACGGCTTCCATCGTCTCGCGCATCTCGGTGAACAGGGCCTGCACCTCGGACAGATCTGCCTCGGCCTCGGTTGCGGCGGCCAGCGCCGCGATCTGGCCCTCAAGAGCCCCGTGGCCGGATTTCTCCAGCGCGTCCTCGACCGCTTCGTATTTCTCTTCGATCGGATGACCCATGTGGGTTTTTGCCGCCGCAAGATCGCCAGCCTCGTAAAGCGCGAGGCCCGCGCGCACATGCCCCTCCATGAAGGCAAGCCCGGTCAGAAGCGCGACGCCGCCATCGGCGGATGCACTGCCTTCTCCTTCGCCTTCACCCTCTCCTTCGCCAGAAGCGGTTTCCGGTGCTGCGCTGTGGCCTTCTCCTTCGCCCTCGGCCTGGGCGGAGATCGTGCTGGTCTGCTCGACAGATTCGCCTTCGCCTTCACCTTCCGCATAGGCTCCGCTGGCGGCGATAAACCCTGCGGCGGTCAAGGCCGCAACGCCTGTCAGGGTTGAGACTCGGCGCGCATTCACAAGGCGCGGACGGTTGTTTGGAGTATCGGTCATGACTTACCTCTCATGCTTGGTTTTCTGGCCTCTCGTGTAGGCGCCTGCATGTCCAACGTCAATCCTTAGTATTTTAGTATGAAATAAATTTGATCCGCTGGCTTGAGGATCTTGGGGCTATCCGGCGGTTGCTGTGCGGGTTTGGCGACGGTGTTGGGTGTGGCTTTCCGCCTGCTGGAGCGTCTGGTTTCATTTGCAGCGATGGGCCGCAATGGGTGCAAAAGGCCTCTTGGAAGAACTTCTAATCCGGCACGATCCGATGCCGTTCGAAACAACGCACGGGAAGGAGAAGGTGTGACCCCACGGTGATGGTCCGACTGCCGCGCGCGAGGCCCGCCAAGCGCAATTGGAAATAAGATTTTGGCTGAATCGATTCCTCGCAGTAATCTGTCGAAGGCCGTTTGCTGAGATTGCCGCGAAAATTTTACAAAGGGGGCGATCATGCTGTCGTTTTTCAAAAATCCTCTGAAGACATCGCTGGCGCGGATCGCCTTGGCGGGAGTCACATGCTTCGGTCTGATGGCCGGTGCGTCAGCGGCGCAGCAAACGGCACAGGGGCAGGGGGCTGCATTCGGCGTCGATCTCGTTCAGGCGGCCAGTCGCCTGAGTATGCGCGACAGCTATTCGAGGGGGCTGTACCTCTATATGCGCAGCAACCCTTCCATGCTGGACAATCAGGAGTTCTACGTCAATTTCCTGATCTATCTCATGACCACTTCCGACAGGTTCAACTGCACGAACGCCTTCGCGAACGAATTCGAGCGCCGAGATTATTTCACTCAGGCGTTCTCTCTCAAAGAGCAGTTGCGCAGTGCCGTCAATTCCGTCTGGATCCCGCAAAGGTTCGATATCGGGTATTCGATTGATACGGGTAGATACGATTTCACCACGGGCGATCTGCCGTTTTCCAATATCCGGAGCGTCGGCCTGCGGCAGGTCCTGTCGGGAAGTTTGCAGCCTGACCGGAATGCGCAGGGATGTGCAAGGCAGATCCTGCAGGGCACGACCGTCACGACAGAGGCTTTCCCCTGGCAATTTTCGGTGGTGAACGAAGAAGCGAAACGGAACGCGCCGCAATTTCCGTTCGGCGGGTCGCTCAACCTGTCCCAGCAGGACGCGCGTGCCGTATTCGACAGGTTCGGGCGTCAGTTGTTTGCCATCGTCGGCTATCAATTTCAGGCGGCCAACAACGGCGAACGGATCGTGCAGATCATCCCCACGGACGGGCAGCTGTTCGGCCTGTCCAAGGATGCGGTGGTGCGGGTGAAGACATTCGAGCACCCGACATTGAGCATGGTTCAAAGCCTCGATGTCACGAATCCGATGAAGATTACGATCCCCGAATATAACATCGACATGCAGATGCTCTTTCAGCAGCAGGGATTTCGCGCTGTCGGAACGGGCACGCGGAAGGTTGCGGGATCGGGCATCACCAGCGGGTCCAGCTTTCCGGTGACCGGATCCGCGGCGGTCGGCAATTCCGTTTTCGTCATGCGTCTGGAGACTGAAGGTCTGGAAGTCGATCGGCGCCGACTGGAGAACCTGCCAAATGGCGAGCGCTACCTGACGATCTTCGGAAGCATCGATCGCGAAAAAGTCACGTCCGATTTTGCGCCCGTGTCGGGGCAGGCAATCGTCCTGCAACGCAATCCCCAGACCGGCGAGTTGCAGCAAACCAGTCCGGTATCCTTCGGCGGTGGCTTTACCCCGAAAGGCGCCGCTGAACCAAGCCAGCCCAAAGAGCCGGCATCGCAGCTCGACACCTCCCCGGTGATTGCGCCAAGCTTTTCTGAAGCTACGGAATAAGCAGCGATTTAGCCGGAAACATGAGCGACCGGAGCAGGGCCGACCGCTCATGTCGAGGCATCAGTTGCTCAGCAGGCTCGCGTCTGTCGCAGGTGCCGTGAAGGTCATGACCGGAGCTGCGGCGCCCTGTTGCTGCGGCTGCGGTGCGACGGGTTGCAAGACGGCGGGCTGTGTCGGCTGCTGGGCCACGGCAGCCGGCTGACCCGTGCTTTGGGGCGCAAAGATGTCGAGGGCCGATGGCGCCTGTTGGGGAGCCACGACAATCTGCTGTTGCGGCGCTGTTGCCCCTCCGGTGCTCGCAAAGATCGCGTTGTTCTGAGGCTGCTGTATGGGCTGAACCTGCTGCGGCTGCGGTGCAGCCTGGGCGGGCGCACCGAAGAGGGGCTGCTGTTGCTGTTGCGGCATCTGTTGCTGGGTGGGGGCACCGAAAAGCGGTTGCTGCTGCGGTGCGGTCTGGGGTGCGAACCCAGCAGTCCCCTGTGTCGCGGGCTGCGCCCCAAAGACCGGCTGAGGGGGCGGAGGTGTCGCGAAACCTGCGGATGTCGTGGGCGTGCCAAACTGGTTGTTCTGTTGTGGCAACTGTCCAAAGTTCGACTGCGGCACGGGCGCTGCGCCAAAACCGGTTGCACCGCTGGCAGCGGCAAACTGGGCCTGTGCCTCTTGCATCAGATTTTGCGGCAACGTGTAGCCGGCAGCGGTTGACGCCATGGCAAGGGACTGGACCTGCGGGACTTGCATCGGGTTCTGGCCCTGCGACGCCAGAAATGCGGCACGGGCGTTTTGGGTGCCAGCCCCGTTGATGCCATCGATTGTCCCGCGGTAGAATCCCAGACGCTGAAGGCTTTGCTGAAGCATGACCACTTCGTTCAGGTTGAGTTGACGGTCAGCGAAAGCGGGTGCTGGCGCGGCAAATCCGACACCCGTCAGGGCGAGGAACTGCGCGCGGGTCATCTGGCCGGTTGCCGCTTCGCCACGGCTCGCCTGGAATTGCGAGATTGCCGCGCGGCTTTTGGGGCCAAGCGACCCGTCCACGACACCTACATTCAGCCCCATGTTGTTGAGAGAGGTCTGTATCTGGCGACGCTCGTCGCGTGTGAACTGGCTGTTGAGGCTGGCAGGCACATTTGCACGGTTCTTGACCGTTCGGGTGGTTCTCTTGGCCGTTGCTCTTTTCTGGGCCTGGCTGTTGCGGACGCTCTGGTTGATCGCCGCACCGATCACGCCGCCGATCAGGGCATCCTTGAGATCCGCGTAAACAGGGTTTGGGGCGCTAAGCGCGAGTGACAGGGCGATTGCCGAACTCATTGCAATTTTCATGATATGGTCCTCTCTCGGAACTGAATTGATTTGCGCATAGATTAAATGAATTGCATCGACTGTATTCGGAACGGGCCGCTTGTGTCTACGCTCTTGACCGGTCGCGCCGGGCTGTCTGGGGTCGCGCCGAAGGGCGCTATGACCCGTCAGGATCGGCCTTGCCCCGCGCGTTGCCGTTGGAGGAGGGCGGTGTCGCGAAATAGGTATTGGACAGTGCGATCGCCGTTGCCAGCAAACCGAACAGCGTGGCGAGCGCAACGGGGATGGTGTCTGCCGCGATCCTCTGTGTCCACGAGACCGGAATGATCGTGGGCGCGCTGCCGATGCGCGTCAGCCGCAGGGCGCTGTATTGCGACGGGCTTGTCGCGACCATGTCAAAAGCGGGGCTGAGCCTGCTGAGGTTGGTTACAAACAGCGTCGCGACGATATCATCCTCGGCGTTTCCGGCGGGGGCCGTTGCGCCCCGGTCCCAGAACGGCCCGCTCTGCCGCGCGAAACCGATGCGGTCCCCGGGGTAGAAATCTCCCTGGGCCACCAGCGATGGCCGGCGGGTGATGCCGAGGGTCTGGCGGATTTCGTACCGCGCTTCGCGGAGCAGCATTTCGTGGCGTCCGTCGGGCAGGTGCCCGATGCTGATGCGTCCCCGCATCGGGATCAACGGGCGTTCCGGACCGTCCCACGGAATTCTCAGAATGCTGCCACCCGTGACTTGAAGCTCGGCGGGACTGTCGTAGTCGGCCTGACCATCGCGCATCCGGTATCCATCGATGATGACGGGTTTGGCTGTCTCTTCCTTGCCCACCAGAAGAAGAAGGAAAGAAGGGTCGCGCCCCTGAAAGGTCAGCGTGTACCCTTCGCTCCACCTCAGCGTGATGTCGGCCAGCCGGTGCTGTTCGTAAAGGCTGTTGTCGCAATCCGCGACATCGATGCTGCTGGCCCTGGAACCCTCATTCGTTCGCAGGCATATGGAGGCGTCGGGCAGCTCCCAATCCGGCGAGCTTTCGTTCACGGTGCGGACAACAAGGTATTCAGTCGATGCAAAGACGGTAAAGGACTGCTTTCGCGGAAGCACATAATAGATGACGAATGCCACGAAGATGATGGTCAGCCCGGCGCGTGCGATGCGCCCCGAAAAGCCGACCTCGGCGCGGTACGCCAACAGCCGCCGTCCCGCAGCCAGTGTCCTGCTGAAGACCGCGCTTATGGTGCTACTCCCAGGAAAATCACGGCGCTGCGCGGCGCGGAGACCCGTCCGCGATACAGCCGTTTATAGCCGAATCTGAGGGTCGCATCCGCATGCGTCGGCATATATTCTGCGGGAATGGTGAACGAGCACCTGAAGTTGTAGGCCAGCGCATCGGGGCTGTCTATTCGCGCGCAGGCAGGCTCCAGCCTGATCCGGGTCGATCCTGCCTCGATCAATTCCGCCTCCGCCAGCAATTCGTCGGCCCGTGCGATGTTCATATTGAGCATCAGTTCGATGTCCTGATCCTCAGCCCCCAGGGTCTCTGCGCCCTCATTCCAGAAATTCGCCAGATATTGGCGATCCGTTTTAGAGGTATCGCCAATACACCGGCCTTTTTCCAAAGTGATACCGCTGTTGTCCGGCGACACCTCGGAAATGATGTCCTCGTATCTGGAAATGAAATTCAATCTTGCACGGCGCGTATTCACTTCTTCGGGAACGTTGAACTCGACGAGCGCGGTGTAATTGCCGACGATTGTCGTGATCCGCGCACATATCGTGGTCCCCAGCCACTCTTCGGGAATGACGGCTTCGATCTGTGGCCTTTGCTGTTCGGGAAGGTCGGATCCGATCACATGCAAACCGCGAAGCCAGTTCGGTTTGGAAATCAGTGTGCGTTCCGGATCCGTTTCGCTGATGACCAGACCTTCGAGCGGCAGCACGTCCTGCGCCGTTGCCTCGCCCGCAAACAGCAGTGCCGAAAGAAGAATTGACAGGCGCTTCACGGTCATGAACCTTTCGGGAACTCCTTTTCTCCCGAAGGTTAGGCGATTGTGATGTTGTTGCGAAGTCTCTTTATACTGGTCCTGCTCGCCGGTGCGGGACACAGCGCTGACGTGGCGATGGTCGAAGACGATCTGGGGCAGGCGCTGTTGTTCGAAAACCGCGGCCTGTGCTACGCGGTTTTGCCAAATCACGTCTCCGCAACCAAAGACCGCGTTGCCCTGTTCGCGCCGTCCCCCCAAACCGTCGGCACCGCCGAGATTTTCTGGCGCGATACCGATAACGATGTCGCGCTTGCCTACGTCGAGGGCGCATTGAGCGATAGGTGTTCGATCACGTTCGACGCGCTGCCCACAGACCTGTCCGGGGTCCACGTGACAACGGAGACCGGATTGATAAAGAGCGTGCATTTCGACGGCGCGTTCTTTGACAGGATCGGTGCCACGTTGATCGATGTGGACGACACTTTCGTGACCGTCAGGCTATCGGACGCGGGCACCGATGCGGACGTGATACAGGGGCTGTCCGGGGCGGTCCTGTCGGTTGCAGGCACGCTGAGCGGGATTGCCATCGATGCAGGAGACACCGGGGAGGCGCGTTTCCTCCGGATTGATCGCATCCGCGCGCTCATCGGGCGGCAGCTCAGCGCCACCTTGCATCCCAGCACACAGGCCATCGGCGCGGCGTCCAGCGGCTACGGATACCGCGTCACGGAGTTCGATGCAGGGGAGGGATCTGGCGTAATCGGACTTGAGCCGGGGGATCAAGGATCAACTTGGATCAGCGAATGGAGCGGCGCGCCGGTCAATTTCGAAATCACCCTGTCGAATACAGAGATACTGCCACTGAACAAGATTTCGATCTTCAGCTTCGTGTCCTCCACGACGACCCCGCCCCGCAGGATCAAGATCCTGATAGACAGAGGTCTTCCCGCCAGTCCCTACTGGACGCCGATTGCCACCCCCGATATGTCACCCACCGGCGTTTTCGAAGCTGCAACGGGCGGCACATGGGCGCGCAGGATCAAGATACAGATCGTCGATGTGTGGTATCCGGAGCGGAGCCTTAGAATTGACCAGCTGGTGGTCGAATAGGCAGCGCGTCACTCCTTGAGATCGATCTGGACCTGAACAAATTCGACATCGTTATAGTTCATGGTCCCGCGCATCACACCGTCATTCCCCAAATTCAAAACGGCCGATATCTTTTTGCGGTTCGGGAAAGACGGGGTAAGCTGGATCGCGTTGCCGACCTGCCGGATATAGCAACTTTTCTCGCCGCCCCAGCAATCAGCGCCGCGGGCGGCGCGCACGCGATACAGAACCTGCCCCTGATTTTCGAGGTACGTGCCGCCATTGTCCGTGACCCACGCGGCGATATTCAGAGCGGCGCTTCGATCACCGGCAAATTGAATCCGCAGGTTCGGGGAGCTGTCCAGTATCGCCTTGATCGCCGCCTCGCGCATGACCGGATTGGTAGAGAAAAGCGCGTGTTCTTTCGCGATCCTCTGCAATGCGGGGTCCTCCAGCTTCAGCATTTGCTGGATCAGCGCATATTGCATTCGCGGATCGGGGTTTTGCAGGGCCAACTGATACTTGCCGATATCCTCGACCTGCTTTTCGGCGTTTGATATGATTTCCTCGAAAGTCTGCGCCGACCCGAGAGTGCCCATCGCGCAAAGAGCGGCTGCGAGGAATGACATTTTGATGCTCAAGATCGTCTTCCTTTCGTGTCGCGCGTTTATAAATATTTTGGATAACGCGGTTTGGATTGACAAGAATTTTCTGGCTGTGGTTTGCGTCCCGCAGGGTTGCAGGGCGTTTGCGCGGCGGATCAGCCTGACAGGTCGCGGGATGACCGCCAAATTCCACAGACGTTGATTTGTTCGCGCGCACAGGTCACTCTGGTCGGGAAATGCCGGGTTTCTTTTTCGCGGAAACCTCATTATGTTAGCGCTAACTAATGTTGAACCGAGCCTTTAGGATCTGCCCATGACACTGCACCCGAAGCTGACCGAGATCACGGACCGTATCGTCGCACGCAGCGCAGACACGCGCGGCGCCTATCTCGACCGTATGGACCAAGCGCGGCGCAAGGGGCCGTCGCGCGGGCATCTGTCGTGTTCCGGTCAGGCCCATGCCTATGCGGGCGCGGGCCCGGATCAGGACAAGCTGGCCACGGGGCAACAGGGCAACCTCGGGATCGTGACGGCCTATAACGACATGCTGTCGGCGCACCAGCCCTACGAGCGCTACCCCACTCTCATCCGGGATGCGATCCGCGCGGCAGGCGGCACCGCGCAGGTGGCGGGCGGGGTGCCCGCGATGTGCGACGGCGTCACCCAAGGCGAGGCGGGGATGGAGCTGAGCCTGTTCTCGCGTGACGTGATCGCGATGGCCGCCGGTGTCGCCCTCAGCCATGCGACGTTTGATGCGGCTGTATTCCTTGGCGTGTGCGACAAGATCGTGCCGGGTCTGGTGATCGCGGCGCAGGTTTTTGGCCATTTGCCGGCCGTGTTCATCCCCGCAGGGCCGATGACCAGCGGGCTGTCGAACGACGAGAAATCGAAAGTCCGCCAGAAATTCGCCGCCGGTGAATGCGGGCGCGACGAGTTGATGCGCGCCGAGATGGCCGCCTATCACGGTCCGGGCACCTGTACCTTTTACGGTACCGCGAATACCAACCAGATGCTGATGGAATTCATGGGCCTGCATCTGCCCGGCACCAGTTTCATCAATCCCGGCAATGATCTGCGCGATGCGTTGACGGTGGAAAGCGCCCGCCGCGCGCTGTCCCTGTCCGATCTTGGCAATACCTATACGCCGGTGTGCGATATCCTGAACGAGAAGGCTTTCGTGAACGGCATCGTCGGGCTGATGGCGACGGGCGGATCGACGAACCTGCTGATCCATCTGGTGGCCATGGCGCGCGCCGGTGGCATCGTTCTGGACTGGCAGGATTTCTCGGAAGTGTCCGATCTGGTGCCGCTGATGGCGCGGGTCTATCCCAACGGGCTGGCGGACGTGAACCATTTCCACGCAGCAGGCGGTCTGGGCTATATGATCGGCCAGCTTCTGGATGCCGGGCTGCTCCATCCCGACACAAGCACCGTCGCGGGCGGGGGGCTGTCGCTTTATACCCAAGAGCCGTTCTTGAAGGACGGCACCGTGGCCTGGCGCGAGGGCACACGCCAAAGCCTGAACGACAAGATCCTGCGCCCTGCAAGTGATCCCTTCCAGTCCAGCGGCGGCCTGCGGCGGCTTGCGGGCAACCTTGGCACCGGTGTCATCAAGATATCGGCGGTTGCGCAGGAGCATCAGGTCGTGGAGGCGCCGGTGCGTGTTTTCCACGATCAGGACGCGGTCAAGGCGGCGTTCAAGGCCGGAGAGTTGACAGACGATGTCATCGTCGTGGTCCGGTTTCAGGGGCCGAAAGCGAACGGCATGCCCGAACTGCACAGCCTGACACCGCTTCTGGGGATCTGTCAGGGGCGCGGGCAGAAGGTGGCGCTGGTCACCGACGGGCGCATGTCCGGCGCGTCGGGCAAGGTGCCTGCCGCGATCCATGTCTGCCCCGAAGCGCTGGACGGCGGACCGATTGCCAAACTGCGCGACGGTGACATGCTGCGGGTGGATGCGCGGGCCGGTACGCTTGAGATCCTGACAGAGGGTGTGCTGGACCGTCCTGCGGAAACCGCGGACCTTACGGGAAATCACTATGGCACCGGTCGCGAACTCTTCACCGCGTTTCGCGCGGCAGTGGGTGCCGCGGACAGTGGCGCAAGCGTATTCGGGAGCTGAAGCATGACAGGCCAGACGCATTTCATTCGTGAACTCGCGGGGCTTGCCCCGATCATCCCTGTGCTAGTGGTCGACGACGTGGCCGATGCGGTGCCGCTGGCGCAGGCGCTGGTGCGCGGCGGCCTGCCGGTGCTCGAAGTCACCCTGCGCACCTCCTGCGCACTGGATGTGATTGCGGCGATGTCCGCCGTCGAAGGCGCGCGGGTCGGCGCGGGAACGCTGGTCACACCGCAGGATGTGAAGGCCGCGATGAATGCGGGTGCGACCTTCGGCGTGTCGCCGGGCGCACCGGAGGCGCTGCTGTCGGCGTGCGAGGCCGCCAAACTGCCGTTTCTGCCCGGGGCGGCAACAGCGACAGAAGCGATGACGCTCGCCGCGCGCGGCTATGATATCCTTAAATTCTTCCCCGCCGAAGGGGCGGGCGGGATCACCACCCTGAAAGGTCTGGGCGGGCCGTTGCCGCAGATTTCATTCTGTCCCACCGGTGGTGTCAGCCCCGAGAACGCAGAGCGGTATCTGGCCCTTCCGAATGTCGTCTGTGCGGGCGGAAGCTGGATCGCACCCGCCGAACTGGTACGGGCAGGCGACTGGGCGCAGATCGAAGAACGCGCGCGCGCAGCGTCTAGACTGTCACGCGGTTAAGCCGGCGCACCGGACCGCTTGCTGCACATGCGCAACAGCGCCCAAACCCCGCCTGCGGGCCGATGGAACAGTGTTCTGGTTTCTTTGCATTTTTCATGATATTATTCTGTGAGGGGAGAGATCTCGCTCATCGGAGGATGTGCGGGGGACAACTATTCTAACTGAGCTTTGATGCGGCCGTTTTGTCCGCATGATTTTTTGCCGTCAGGAGTTTGCGTTGTATCGAGCGCGAAGACGGGACCGAATGACGAGACGCAAAAGCCTCAAATAGCAAGAAATATCTGATAAACAGTTTGTTAACTGAAAAGATCAGGCTGAAGTCTCGCATGGCTCTTTAATTGGTTGTTGCGTCAACTCGCAGATAGTAGACGATGGGCGGCAGTGATGACAGATAGCAAGCACGGTGGCATGGAAACAAAACTGGAACAGACCGAAAGGGCCCTGCCCATCGCGTTGCTGAGGGCGCGCGAGAAGGTGATGGGGCCCGTGCGCGAAATGTTAGCCAATGCACCAGTGAACGAACAGAAATGGCGGGTGCTGCGGGTGCTCGACGAAAGCGGCGCGCAGGACCAGAACAGCATCGCCCGGGCGGCCTGTCTGCTGCTTCCCAGCCTCACCCGTATCCTGCGGGCGATGGAATGCGATGGCCTGATCTCGCGCTGCCCGGACCCAGAAGACAGGCGCCGCAGCATCGTGACCATTGAACAGGGCGGTCGCGATATCCTCGAGAGGTACAAGGACCAGGCGCGAAAGATCACGGCGGATTTGCGCGAGTCTTTCGGTGCCGACAAGCTCGACAATTTACTCGATCTTCTCGAAGACCTTCAGCGCACCAAGGTCTAGACCTTCGCTTACTCCTCGCGGGTCGGCCGGTGTTTCTGCCGGACAGGCCCTCTGTAGCGTTCGGTCAGATCGTCGGGCACTTCGCTTCCGTCGTAGAGAAACGGCAGGATCCCCCGTCTGAGGGACCGTCCCCGCGACGCCTCGATATCGGCATCCGACCTGGTCACGCGCTGGGACATCCGCCGCCCCCACCTTGCAAGCGCATCGTAAAGAACGCCCAGGGCAGGGTGGTCGTTACCGTGCTTGGCCAGATCGTTGAATTCATCCGGATCGGTTTCCAGATCGAAGAGCATCGGCCGGAACCCGCCCTCTGCATGGATCAGCTTGAACCGCCCGTCAAAGACCATGAACAGCCGTGCGTCCCGCGGTTGAAGACCGAGCTTCATGCATTGCGGCGTCGCCGAGTAATCGTATTCCGAGATCGCCACCTCGCGCCAGTCGGGGGTCTGCCCGTGCAGCCATGGCATCAGGGACCGGCCTTCGATGATGTGATCGGGCACGGCGCCGCCCGCGGCCTCGACAAAGGTCGCGGCCAGATCGATGCTTTCGACCAGTGCATCGCAGGTCGTCCCGCGCGTTGCATCCGCGGCGCGGCGCGGATCGTAGACGATCAGCGGCACCTTCACCGATGCCTCGTGGAACATGTCCTTCTCGCCCAGCCAGTGATCGCCCAGATAATCGCCGTGGTCCGAGGTCAGGACGATCATCGTGTCGTCCATCCGTCCGGTATGCTCCAGATGATCCAGCAAGCGGCCCAGCTGGTCGTCGCACTGTTTGATAAGGCCCATGTAGGCGGGAATTACCTTTTCACGGACCTCGTCGCGCTGGAAGGCCGACGCGATCTTGCTTTCCATATAGGCTGCCAGAACCGGATGCGTGTCCTCGCGCTCCGCCTCGTGGCGTTTGGCCGGGGGCACATGGGCGGGGCCGTACATATCGTTGTAGGGCGCGGGCACGATATAGGGCCAATGCGGTTTGATATAGCTGACATGCGCGCACCATGGCCCTTCCTGCCGGTCGATGAAATCGATCGTGCGCGAGGTAAGCCAGGGCGTTTCGCTGTCGGGCTCGGCAATGTTCGCGGGTTTGTCCGCGTTGCGAAACATCCACCCCGAAGCGATCTGGTCGTTCGATACGGCGGCATTCGCGTAATCGGCCCAGGGATTTTCGCCGTCGTATCCCCTTGATTTGAGGTATTCATTATAGGGCGAGCGTTTCTCGTCGTAGTAGCCGTCCGGCCCGTAGCCCCACAGGCCGTCATCGCGGATCCAGACATCAAAGCCGCATTCGGCCTGCCGTGCGCCGATCACGCTGTCGGGCGACAGGCCCAGCCGCGCCATCCCCTCGGCGTCTGCCTTCATATGGGTCTTGCCGATCAGCCAGCAGTCCATGCCGAGCTTGCGCAGATGATCGCCCATCGTCTGCTCGCCCACCCGCAGCGGAAACCCGTTCCATTGCGCGCCGTGGCTTGAGGCATAGCGGCCCGTGTAGGTGCACATCCTGCTGGCCCCGCAGATGGGCGACTGGACGTAGGCATTGGTAAAGCGCACGCCCATCGCGGCAACGCGGTCGAAATTCGGGGTGTCGAGATGCGGATGCCCCGCGCAGCCGAGATAGTCGAAACGCAGCTGGTCATACATGATGAAAAGGATGTTCAAGACACAGCTCCGGTCTGATGTATGCAGGGATCGCCGCGGCCCTTGCGCGGGCCGGCAACGCGCCTTTGCCTGTATTTTGGTCGCGCGACCGTGACACGAAAAGCGCAGCCATCACAAGTTCGCCGTTCGGCGGTGCCGCGCACCTTGGCGCGCCCGCGCGGTTCACGCTACCAAGTAGGCCGCTGGGGGGCGAAAACAGACGGAATACACTCATGCTTCGCAGCCTTCTCGCCGCGCTTGTCGGTTCGTGCTTTCTTGCAGTCGGATTGTCCGATGCTGCCATGGCGCAGGACCGCAACAGGCTGGGCTATGGCCGGTTGATGAGCAATGACTACATCGGCGATGGCAAGGACCGCTGGCGCACGGGGTCCTGGACGTCCTCGCGGGTCTGGGGAAAGACCGACTGGCAGGGATCGGCGCCGTCGCAATTCGGTGATCTGGTCGAACTGCGCCTTTCGTTTGAAATTCTCGCCCCCGAGAACCTTTCCGCACCGGCGGTCGGTGACCGGCCCTATGCCGGATCGCTGTCGGTGGGCGCGCATACGCATTTCGACTGGAACGGGCTCGAAACCTCGATGGGCGCCGATCTGGTTTTTACCGGCTCGGGCACGGGGCTGGGCAAGCTCCAGCAACAGCTCCACGAAGCGTTCGGCGTGGACGCGCCGTCCGAAGCGCTGCTGGATGCGCAGATCGGCGGCGGTCTGCATCCCACTGTGGTGGCCGAACTCGGGCGCACGCTGGATCTGGGCCCGGCGCTGAGGTTGCGGCCCTTTGTCGAGGGGCGTGCGGGCGCCGAAACCATGGTGCGCGCGGGCATGGATCTGACGATCGGGCGCATCGGGCAGGGTGAATTCATGGTACGCGAAAGCGTGACCGGCCACCGCTACCGCGTCATCCAGAATTCTGACACCACCGGATTTTCCTTCCTGCTGGGTGCCGATGTCGCGCATGTCGCGGACAGCATCTACCTGCCCGAAGACCGCGGGTACGAGCTGACGCCAAGCCGCGACAGGCTGCGCGCGGGCGTCCATTGGCAGGGCAGGACCGCGTCGGCCTTCTATGGTCTTACCTATCTGAGCGAGGAATTCGAAGCCCAGACCGAAGGCCAGTTGACAGGATCCGTCCGGATCAACCTGAGCTTCTAGGTGCATCCGCCTCGTTCTTGTCGTCGTCCGTGCAACAGTTTTATGTCCTGAGACATAAACGCTCTTCCGCAGGCGAATCATCTTTGCTAGCCTTGTGGGAATAAAAAAAGAACGAGGCAGGCGTAACAGATATGGGAACGGGCTTTCGTGGCACGTTCGTCATCTCTTGGTCGCAAACAGAAATTGATGGTCTTGACGCTGCACCCGTGCAGTCGTTGAGCGTAGGGGGCGCATGGGCGTGGCGCGGCGATGCCGTGCGCGTGGACGGACCATCGGATGTGTTGCGGCTGGACAGGGCGGACGGCGCAGAAGAATTGCGCAAACGGGCGGCACGCATGGTTCACCGTTTGGTGGGTGCGGCGTTGGAACGGGAAACCGATCCGCGCGCGACGCTTCGGGCTGCCGACACTTCCGTGCCCTTGATGGACAACAGCTTCGTCGTCACAGATGGCTCCAAAAGCTACAGTGTGACCCTGATCGAGGTCGGTCGCGGCGCGCAGCCGCTGCTGATGTTTCTCGATGAGATGCCGCCGCGCAATTGCGACCTGTGGATCGTTCACCACACTCTGGGAACGGTGCCGCCCTCACCGGATATGTCGCAGCGGGGCGGGGTAATCTGCTTTACGCCGGGCACCATGATCCGGACCGAATACGGCCTTGAGAGGATCGAGGATCTGCGCGAGGGCGACATGGTGCAGACCAAGGACAACGGCCTGCAACCGCTGCGCTGGATCGGCCAGCGCCGCATGACCGGCGCGCGTCTGTTTGCGATGCCGCGTTTGCGCCCCGTGCGCATCGCGGGCGATGCGCTGGGCCTCGACCGGCCGGATCAGGATCTGCTGGTATCGCCCGAACACCGCGTCTTGGTCAAAGGGCCCGCAGCGCAGGAGCTGTTCAATACCTCGGAAGTGCTGGTGGCGGCGAAGGACCTGATAAACGGTCGAACGATCACCGTGGATACCACCCTGCGCGAGGTCACCTATATCCATATCCTTCTCGACCAGCATCAGGTTCTCTGGGCAAACGGGGTCGAAACAGAAAGCTTCCACCCCGCTTCCGCCGCGCTGACCACGCTGGACAAGGAAGACCGCAACCGGCTTCTGGCGGCCTATCCCGAGCTCGAATACGACCCGCATACCTACGGCAGTTTTGCGCGCCGCACGCTGTCGCCCTCCGAGGCGGCGATCCTGAACCACGCGGCCTGAGCGGGGGCGCTCTCAGCCTTCGGCGCGGCCCTCGACCAGCGCTTTTACGATGGATTTGGCGCTGTCGGATGACCAGTCCGCATCCCCGCGCAGGCGCGCGATCTCGCGGCCTTGCGGGTCAAGCAGGACGGTGATCGGCAGGCCGAAGATACCCATCTGGCTGGCAAGCTGCTGCTGCGGGTCCTGATGGCGGGGCAGATTGTCGACACCGATGTCGTCAAAAAACTTCTGGATGCCCTGTGGCGAATTGCGTCCCGTGGCGATGGTGAGCACCTCGAAATCCTCGCCGCCGAACTCCCGCTGCAGTTCGGAGAGCTGCGGCATCTCCTTGCGGCAGGGCGCGCACCAGGTTGCCCAGAAATTCACCAGGACGTATTTGCCGGAATAATCGGCCAGCGTCGCGGTCCCCGCACCGTCGGCCAGCTCGAAGGCCGCGCCCGATGTCGCCTGCGGGGTCTCGTGCACCGCCAGTTTTTTCATGTCACCGTCGCGCAGGGGCAGGATTGTGTCCGCATCATTTGCCCATGCGGGGCTGGTCCCCAAGGCAATGGCCGTATAGACGATGGCGAGCGATATTTTCTTCATGAGACCCTCCGCGGGATAGGCAGATGACTGACAAGACTTCCAACAAGATGTGGGGCGGCCGTTTCGCCGCCGGACCCGATGCAATCATGGAGGCAATTAACGCCTCGATCGGGTTTGACAAGCGTATGGCAGCCCAGGACATTGCAGGCTCTCGCGCCCACGCGGCGATGCTGGCCGCGCAGGGTATCATCGAAGCTAGCGATGCCGAGGCGATACGTGAAGGGCTGCTCACGGTCTTGTCAGAAATCGAGGACGGAAACTTCGAATTCTCCGCCGCGCTGGAGGACATCCACATGAACGTGGAAGCGCGCCTGAAAGAAGTGATCGGAGAGCCTGCCGGGCGTCTTCACACGGGCCGGTCGCGCAACGATCAGGTGGCGACGGACTTCAAACTGTGGGTGCGGGACCAGCTCGACGCGTTCGAGGGTGCGCTCCTCGCTCTGCTGCGCGCGCTCCTCGCACAGGCCGAGAGCGGTGCGGACTGGGTGATGCCGGGGTTCACCCACCTGCAAACCGCGCAACCCGTCACATGGGGCCATCACATGATGGCCTATGTCGAGATGTTCGGCCGTGATCTGGGCCGCGTGCGCGACGCGCGGGCGCGGATGAACGAAAGCCCCCTCGGGGCGGCGGCGCTGGCGGGGACATCCTTTCCCATCGACCGCGATGCCACGGCAGAGGCTCTGGGCTTCGACCGGCCTGCGGCCAACAGCCTTGACGCGGTGAGTGACCGCGATTTCGCGCTGGAGTTTCTGGGTGCCGCCAGCATCTGCGCGATGCACCTGAGCCGTTTTGCCGAAGAACTGGTGATCTGGTCCTCGGCGCAGTTCCGTTTCGTCAGCCTGTCGGACAGGTTCTCGACAGGGTCGAGCATCATGCCGCAAAAGAAGAACCCCGATGCAGCCGAGCTGATCCGCGCCAAGGTGGGTCGGATATTCGGCGCCAACGTCGCGCTGATGATGGTGATGAAGGGGCTGCCGCTGGCCTATTCCAAGGACATGCAGGAAGACAAGGAACAGGTCTTTGACGCGGCGGACAACCTGATGCTGGCGCTGGCCGCCATGGAAGGTATGGTCAAGGACATGACCGGCAACCGCGAAAACCTTGCAGCCGCGGCGGGCAGCGGGTTTTCGACCGCGACAGATCTGGCCGACTGGCTGGTCCGCGTGCTGGGTTTGCCGTTCCGCGACGCGCATCACATCACCGGCGCGCTTGTCGCCACCGCCGAGGCGCAGGGCTGCGACCTGCCGGACCTGACGCTGGAGCAGATGCAAGCCGCCCACGGCGACATCACCGAAGATGTATTTTCCGTGCTCGGGGTGGAAAATTCGGTAAACTCGCGCATGTCCTACGGGGGAACCGCCCCCGCACAGGTGCGCGCGCAGATCGCGCGCTGGAAGGAGACGCTGGGATGAAACGCCTTGCCATGGTGCTGACGCTTGCAGCCGTCGCCGCCTGCGGTGTGGACGGCGAACCCGTGCAGCCGGCGGGCGGGGCCACGGTCACCCTGTCGAATGCCGGCGCTTCGGTCGGTGGCACCGTGGGTCTGCGCCGGGGCCCGCTGACGCTGGGGCTGGGATTTTGAGACTGTTGTGTGCATTTGCGCTGGGCGCATTGGTCGCGGGCTGCGGCGCACTGGATGCCGATGAAGACACCGGCTATACCTCGCCGCGACAGCAACCGTCGGTGACGACGCCGGGGATCAGCCTGTCGGGCTATGCCAATGTCGGCGTGATACGGAGATACTGATGTCAGTTCTACGCATGATCTATCTTGCGCTGGCCGTCTGGGGCGCGATCCATCCGATGTATTATTTCGTCACATGGTTCCGCGAGAACGGTTGGGACATCATGGCGATGGTCGACGCGTGGCACGTCAATGCGGCGACGAGCGGTCTGGTCTGGGATCTGACCATCGCGGCTGTGGCGTTGACGGTCTGGATCATCGCCGAAGTCGCGGTCCGCCGGAACTGGGGCGCGTTGATCGCCATCCCCGCCACCTTCTGCATCGGGGTAAGCTGTGGCTTGCCTCTTTACCTGTTTCTGCGCGCAGCGCCTGTGAAATAGGCCGGATAAGAGTTTAAGGGCAAAATAGAGAAATGGACCATTTCCTGTACCGCGACGGGGCGCTTTTTGCCGAAGACGTTGCAATCTCCGAGATTGCGGCCACGGTCGGCACGCCTTTCTACGTTTATTCCACGGCAACGCTGCTGCGGCATTTCCGTGCTTTCGACGAAGCGCTGGCGGGCATGGACCATCTGGTCTGCTACGCGATGAAGGCCAATTCCAATCAGGCGGTGCTGAAAACTTTGGCACAGGCCGGTGCGGGAATGGATGTTGTCAGCCAAGGCGAGTACCTGCGCGCAAAGGCCGCAGGCGTGCCGGGGGAGCGGATCGTTTTCTCCGGTGTGGGCAAAACCGCCGAGGAAATCCGCGTGGCGCTGACCGGCGGGATCCGCCAGTTCAACGTCGAAAGCGAGCCGGAGATGGAGCAGCTGAGCGCCATCGCAACCGAGTTGGGTGTCGAGGCGCCGATCACCGTGCGGGTCAATCCCGATGTCGATGCCAAGACCCACGCCAAGATTGCAACGGGCAAATCCGAGAACAAGTTCGGGATACCGATCGCGCGTGCGCGCGAAGTCTACGCGATGGCCGCGGCGTTGCCGGGTCTGAAGGTCATCGGTATCGACGTGCATATCGGCTCGCAGCTAACTGACCTTGCACCCTTCGAGGCGGCCTATGGCAAAGTGGCCGAGCTGACCGAGGCGCTGCGGGCGGACGGCCACGAGATAATACGGCTCGATCTGGGGGGAGGCCTTGGAATCCCTTACGAAACCGGCAATCAGGCGCCGCCGCTGCCCTCTGACTACGGCGCTATGGTGGCGCGCACATTGGGCCATCTGGGCTGCGAGATAGAGATCGAACCGGGACGGCTGATCGCCGGGAACGCGGGCCTGATGGTGTCGCGGGTCATCTACGTCAAATCCGGCGAGGGGCGCGATTTCCTGATCCTTGACGGGGCGATGAATGATCTGATCCGCCCCGCGATGTACGAAGCGCATCACGACATCATCGCGGTAGAGGAGCCTGCGCCGGGCGTCGAGCGCCAGCCCTATGACATCGTCGGGCCCGTCTGCGAATCCGGCGACACATTCGCCAAACAGCGCATGATGCCGCCGCTGGTTGCGGGCGATCTGGTCGCGTTTCGCAGCTCCGGCGCTTACGGGGCGGTCATGTCGTCCGAATACAACTCGCGCCTGCTGATCCCCGAGGTGCTGGTCAAGGACGATCAATTCGCGGTTATCCGCCCACGGCCGACCTTTGACGAAATGATAAATCGCGATACCATCCCCGAATGGTTGTAGGCGCGTGTCGCGCCTTGGCCCGACGAGCGAGGCGCGCATGACTTCCTTTACCCCCGACGATCTGACCCGCACGATGGACCGGCTGCGCCGGCCGCTGGCGCTGACCCGCTGGGGAATGCGTGCCGAAGTCGCGGTGCGCGCGCTCTGGCCGCTGCTGAGCGTCGTTCTGGTGGCGCTGGCCGCTGCCATGCTGGGCCTGCACGAGGTGATCCCGCTAGAGGCTCTGTGGGCCGTTGGCGGGCTTACCGTGGCGCTGGCGCTATGGTCTCTGATCTACGCCCTGCGCCGGTTGTCCATGCCGTCCGAGCTGGACGCGATGATGCGGCTCGACCGGAGCCTGCCGGGACGGCCCATCACGGCACTGCTGGACGATCAGGCAATCGGGGACAGCGATGCGGCATCAGCGGCGGTGTGGCGTGCCCACAAGCGCCGCATGGCCGAACGCGCTGCCCGCGCCGAAGCGGTGCCGGGCGATCTGCGGGTGTCGTCGCGCGACCCCTATGCGTTGCGCTACGTTGCCGCCCTCGGGTTCATGGTCGCGCTGGCGTTCGGCTCGATCTGGCGGGTTGGTACCATCGACGACATGGCGCGGGGCGCAGAGGCCACTTTGGCCAGCGGGCCGGTCTGGGAAGGCTGGGCAGAACCGCCGCGCTATACGGGCAAGCCCACGTTCTACCTCAACGATCTTGCGGCGGGCGAATTGACCCTGCCGGTCGGCACACTGATCACCGTGCGCTTTTACGGCGAGCCGGGCGCCTTGACCCTGAGCGAGGCGGTATCGGGCCGCGCCGATCCGCCGGATGCGGGCGAAGACGATGCGCCGCCGCAGACGGCCTTCGATTTCAAGGTTCTGAGCGATGGCGAGATCGCGATCGAGGGACCGGGCGGCCGCGCATGGTCCGTTGCCGTGCGTGCGGATGAGGCTCCGGAAATCACCATTCTCGGCGCGCCGGACGTGGCGGCCATGGGCGAGATGCAATTGCCCTTCGCGGCAAAGGATGACTACGGCGTGGAAGCGGGCGAGGCGCGCTTTGCGCTGGACCTCCCGGCGGTAGAGCGCCGGTACGGGCTGAGTGTGGACCCCGAGCCGCGTCCCGAAATCGTCGTGCCGCTGCCGCTGCCGATCTCGGGCGATCGCGCCGGTTTCGAAGAAAATTTGGTGGATGATTTCTCCCAGCATCCCTGGGCGAACCTGCCGGTGACTGTCGCAATGACCGCGCTGGATGCGGCAGAGCAGATGGGACAGACGGCACCGATGCAGATGACCTTGCCGGGGCGCAGGTTCTTCGATCCGGTCGCGGCTTCGGTGATCGAGATGCGCCGCGATATCCTGTGGAGCAGGGAGAACCTTGGCCGGACGGCACAGGTCCTGCGGGCGGTCAGCTATCTGCCCGACGATGTGTTCCGCGCGCAAACCACCGCGCTGCGTCTGCGCAAGCTGATCGACCGGCTGGAGATGCACGCGAAATACGGGCTCGACCCCGAAACCCAGAATGAGATTGCCAAGGATATGTGGGATCTGGCGCTTGAGCTGGAGGAGGGCGATCTGGACGATGCGCGCGAACGGATGCGCCGCGCGCAGGAGCGACTGAACGAGGCGATGAAGAACGGTGCCTCGGACGAGGAAATCGCCGAGCTGATGCAGGAATTGCGCCGCGCCACCGAAGAGTACATGCAGCAATTGCAGCGCGAGCAGGCGCAGCGTCAGGATGACGGGCAACAGCAGCAGGGCCAGCAACAGCAGGGCGAGTCCATGCAGATGACGCAGGACGACCTGCAACGCCTGATGGACCGCATTCAGGAACTAATGGAACAGGGCCGCATGGCCGAGGCCGAACAGGCCCTGCGCGAGTTGCAAGAGATGATGGAGAACATGCAGGTCACGCAAGGCCAGCAGGGGCAGGGCGGTCAATCGCCGGGCGAGCAGGCGATGGAAGGTCTGGCCGAAACCCTGCGCAACCAGCAAGGGCTGAGCGATCAGGCATTCCGCGATTTGCAGGAGCAGTTCAATCCCGGCGCCCAGGCCGGCGAGTCCCAGGGGAACGAGGGGCGCAACGGCGGACAGGGACGTGGCCAGAACCACGAAGGCCAGCAGGGCCAAGGCGAGGGTCAGGAAGGGCAACAGCGCGGCGAAAGCGGTGGTGGCGAACAGAGTCCGAGCGAGGGTCAGGGCCAGGAACAATCCCTCGCCGAGCGCCAGCAGCAGCTGCGGGATGAGCTGAGCCGACAGCAGGGTCGCCTGCCGGGGCAAGGCTCTGCCGAAGGAGAGGCCGCGCGGGACGCGCTGGACCGTGCGGGCCGCGCGATGGACGAGGCCGAGCAGGACCTGCGCGAAGGCGATCTGCCCGGCGCGATCGACAACCAGTCGCAGGCGATGGAAGCATTGCGCGAGGGGATGCGGTCGCTGGGCGAGGCGATGGCGCAGGAACAACAGAACCAGCAGCCCGGACAGGGAACTCAGGAAAGCGACCGCCGCGCCCAGAGCGAGGATCCACTCGGCCGCAGTCAGGGGACCAACGGCGCCACCGGCAGCGATGAACGTGCCGATCTCAACCCGGATGCCTACGGGCGCGCGCGCGAACTGCTGGATGAAATCCGCCGCCGTTCCGGCGAGGCGGGGCGGCCCGAGATCGAACTGGAATACCTCAGGCGTCTGCTGGATCGTTTCTGATCTGTACCGGCCAGCGGTACAGGCGCGATCAGCTGCCGCCTGCGCCTTCGGCGCCGGAGCCCTCCAGAACACCCCTGATCTGGGTGTCGATCCAGATACGTCCGCGATCCACGGCAGAGGTATAGGCCGCCAGCGGCGGCGCCAGTGCGGGTACGGATGTCGCAAGACGCGGCGCGAGAATATAGATAGCAGACAAGACGATAAAGATCAGCACCACGGTCAGGAAACCGGTGCGGAAACCGCGCCGCTTGCGCTGGTGGGTCGGTGCGTCTATGCGTGGCGCGTCCTCTTGGGCGGCGTCGTTCCCGCCCGAGGCACCGGCCCGCAATGTCGAGTTTATCTCCTCGATATCGGGCAGCATATCGCGGCGTGACCGGAGGCCTGCGGCACTGGCCTCCGCATCTTCGACGGCAAGCTCGTCGGGATCCTCGCCACGCATGCGGGCCATTCTCTCGCGTGCCTCGCGGGCGCGGCGGTCGGCTTCTTCCTTGCGCGGTTGCGGTTCGGCATCAAGGCCGAGATCGGGCTGGCTTTCCAGGCCGCCACCGCTCTGGCCGGCGCGGCGCGCGGCCTGTTCGGCCTCGGCCTCCTGCCGCAGGATGTCGGCTACGGCAGGGTCAAGCTGCTTGCGCTTTGGCTCCGGCGCGGGCGGAGGGGGCGGCGGCGGTGGCGCGACCTCCTCGTCGTCGGCGGTGACAGGGTCGTCTTGGGGCAATTCGGCAGGAGCATGGTCGGGGTGGTGCTGAAACCACGTCTGACCGCAGTTGGAACACTGCACGTCCCGACCGGTCGCAGGCATCACGTCATCTGGCACTTCGTATTGCGCATCGCAATTCGGACAGATCAGCCTCATCTTTCGCCCCGCAGCATCAGTTTATGCTCTGTATTTGCTCGTTAACGAACAGCATAGGCTGTAAGACCAGATGCGAAAAGCGTAATTTGGCCTGTAGCCGTTGGCTGCAAAGGATTGAAACCGGGCTGGTGCTGCGGCACAACAGGCACAGCAAAAAGGGGCGGCGCGTGATCGAGCTGGAAAATGTGGCCTATAGCTACGGCGGGGGCGAGCTGTTTTCGGATATTTCGCTGAAGCTCGCACCGGGATCGTTCCATTTTCTGACCGGTCCCTCTGGGTCGGGAAAGACCACCTTGATGAAGCTGTGCTACGGGGCGCTGTTACCCACGGCGGGCAACGTCCGCCTGTTCGATTCCGATGTGCGCGGGCTGAGCCGCGACGATGTTGCGCTGCTGCGCCGCCGCGTGGGGGTCGTGCATCAGGATTGCCAGTTTCTGGATCACCTTCCGGTGCATGAGAACGTGGCCTTGCCGCTGAATGTCTCGGGTCGCAATGCCGAGGCCGCGCGCGAGGACCTGTCCGATCTGCTGCACTGGGTGGGGCTGACCGACCGCGCCAACGCGATACCGCCCGAATTGTCCGGGGGCGAGCGGCAGCGCGCCGCACTTGCGCGCGCGGTGATCATGTCGCCCGATGTGGTTCTGGCCGACGAGCCTACGGGAAACGTCGACTGGGACATGTCACAGCGCCTGCTGCGGCTGCTGATCGAGCTGAACCGCATGGGCAAGACCGTGCTGGTCGCCACCCATGATCTGAGCCTGATCCGCGCGACCAAGGCGCATGTACAGGCGCGGGTCCTGCGGATCGCAAACCGGCGTATCCAGCTGGCGGGGGCGGATCTGTGAAGAAGCTGCGTAAACTGCTGCGCGGGACTTGGTCGTCCGACGCTCAGGCCGACAGGGTTGTCCCGCCTTCGGGCTTTACCGCGCAGCTGACGGTTTTTGCCGCCGGCGCGATGGCCTTCCTCGCGGTTTTCGCGCTGGCGCTGTCACTGGCGGCGGGGCGGCTTGCCGACCGCTGGGGCGAAGAACTGGGCCGGTCGGCAACGATCCGGATCGCTGCACCCGATGACCAGCAGCAGGCCCAGACCGGCGCGGCCCTGCGCATCCTCGAGACGACGCGCGGGGTGCAGACCGCCCGCGCGCTCAGCGACGACGAACAGGCCGCTCTGCTTGCCCCGTGGTTCGGGGCGGAATTGGCGCTGGACGCGCTGCCGGTGCCGCGCCTGATCGAGGTTATCGAAACCGCCGAAGGCATGGATGCCGCCGGCCTGCGCCTGAGGCTGGCCGCCGAGGTGCCGGGCGCGGTTCTGGACGATCACTCGCGCTGGCGCGAGCCGCTGGTGGACGCGGCGGCACGGCTGCGCAGCCTCGGCGTGGTGTCGATCCTGCTGATCGTGCTGGTGACCGGTGCGATGGTCACCCTGGCCGCCAACGCCGCACTTGCCGCCAATGCGCAGGTCATTGCCGTGCTGCGGCTGGTGGGGGCCACGGATGACTATATCGCCCATGCCTTCATCCGGCGTTTCACCCTGCGCACCCTTGCGGGGGCTGCAGGGGGCGTTGCGCTAGGGCTGATCGCGGTGCTTCTGATGCCCGGCGGCAGTGACGAGACGGCAAGCTTTCTGACCGGGCTCGGCTTTAGGGGCTGGCATTGGCTGATACCGCTGACAATTCCGCCGCTGGCTGCCGGGGTCGCATTTTTCGCCACCCGCCGCGCCGCACGCAGCACTCTGGAGGAGCTTTCGTGATCATCTTGCAATGGATCCGGTCGATCCTGTTCTCGCTCAACGCGACGCTGTCGATGCCGGTCATCGGGCTGGCCTACGCGCCTTGGGCCATGTTCTCGAAGCGCGGCGCCTACGCTGGTTGTCGGGCCTACGCGCGGTATGTGATGTGGTCCGCGCGCTGGATGGTCGGGCTGCGCTGCGAAATACGCGGTGACATTCCGCAGGGCGAGACGTTGATCGCGGCCAAGCACCAGTCGTTTCTCGACATCATCATGATCTACAATGCGCTGCCGCTGCCCAAGTTCATCATGAAGAACCAGTTGAAATGGGCCCCCGTGATCGGCCAGTACGTCAAGCGGATGGAGATGATCTTTGTCGACAGGGGCAAGCGCGGCCGCGCGATCCAGAAGATGGTGGAGGAGGTCGAGGCAGGCCGCCGCGAGCCGGGACAGATCGTCATCTACAGCCAGGGCACGCGGGTCCGTCCTGGCCTGAAGGTCCCCTACAAGGTCGGTACCGCTGCGCTTTACGACCAGCTGGGCCAGAAGTGCGTGCCGGCGGCGACCAATGCAGGGGTTTTCTGGCCGCGCCGCGGATTGTTCCGTCGGCCCGGCGTGGCGGTTGTGGAGTTTCTGGAGCCGATCGAGCCGGGCCTGCCGAAAGCCGAGTTCATGCGGCTGCTGGAGAACCGCGTCGAAGAGGCGTCCGACCGGCTGCTGGCCGAAACCAATGTCGCGCATCTCTATACGCCGGAGTGATCCGGTCGCTGCGCGGTGCGCCCTTTAGCGCCTGATCTGCATAACCCGCCTGAACGAATAAGCCGGACCCATCAGATGGGCCCGGCTTTGTCTGTGCCTGCGTGGGCACCACCGCTTACATGTGGATCGGACCGTCACCACAGGCCAGAGCGGCCTCCCGCACGGCTTCGGAATAGGTCGGGTGGGCGTGGCAGGTCATCGCAAGATCCTGCGCCGAGGCGCCGAATTCCATCGCGACGCAGACCTCATGGATCAGATCGCCCGCCGCCGGACCTATGATGTGGCATCCCAGGATCCGGTCGGTTTCCTTGTCGGCCAGCATTTTCACAAAGCCGTCGCCCGAGAAATTTGCCTTGGCGCGGGCGTTGCCCATGAAGGAAAACTTGCCGACCTTATAGTCACGGCCCGCTTCTTTCAGTTGCTCTTCGGTCATGCCGACGTTGGCGACTTCGGGGTGGGTATAGATCACACCGGGGATCACGCCGTAGTTTACGTGCCCGTGCTGACCGGCGATCTGTTCGGCCACGGCCATGCCTTCGTCCTCGGCCTTGTGGGCCAGCATCGGGCCTTCGATCACGTCGCCGATGGCATATACCCCGTCGACTGACGTGCGCCACTGATCGTTGACCTGGATTTGCCCGCGCTTCGTCATGATCATGTCGAGCGCGTCCAGACCCAGCCCCTCGACATAGGGTTTGCGCCCGGTGGCAACGAGCACGGTATCGGCGTCCAGCGTGTGTTCGCTGTCATCCTTGCGCAGCTTGTAGGTCACCTTGGCCTTCTGCTTGGTCGCTTCGGTCGATTGCACGGCTGCGCCGAGGATGAATTCCAGCCCCTGCTTCTTCAGGGTTTTCTGGAACTGCTTGCTGATCTCCGCGTCCATGCCGGGGGTGATATGATCGAGGTACTCGATCACCTTCACCTCGGAGCCGAGCCGCGCGTAGACGGAGCCGAGCTCAAGCCCGATCACGCCCGCGCCGATGACAACCATCTTCTTTGGCACCTTGCCCAGCGACAGCCCGCCGGTGGAGCTGACCACGACTTTCTCGTCGATCTCGACGCCGGGCAGGGTTGCTGGTTCGGACCCGGAGGCGATGACGATGTTCTTCGCCTCGTGGATCTCGTCGCCGACCTTGACCTTGCCCGCTTCGGGGATGCTGGCCCAGCCCTTGATCCAGTCGACCTTGTTCTTCTTGAACAGGAATTCGATGCCGCCGGTGTTGCTGTCGATGGTGGACTGTTTGTATTTCTGCATCTGCTGCCAGTCGACCGAGGGGCTTTTGCCCTTCAGGCCCATTTCGGCAAAGTTGTGTTCCGCCTCGTGCAGCATGTGGCTGGCGTGCAGCAGCGCCTTCGACGGGATGCACCCGATGTTGAGGCAGGTGCCGCCCAGTGTTTCGCGCCCCTCGACGCAGGCGGTTTTCAGGCCCAGTTGCGCGCAGCGGATGGCGCAGACGTAGCCGCCGGGGCCGGAACCGATGATGATGACGTCATATGCGGACATAGGGTCCTCCTTGGACAGTATTTCGGTGGTGCGGGCGGCAAATGCGGATCGCGGGCCGCCCCCTACCGTTTGGTCAGAAAAGTGCTGCGAGCAGCATAATGAGCGTAGCGAAGAATCCCACCATCCAGATCAGCGAGCGCCAGGGGCGCAGGCCGAAGGCATAGGCAGGCACATAAAGGACCCGCGCGACCAGATACGCCCAGGCGCAAGCGGCGGTCAGTGCGGTATTCTGTCCCGACATCTGCACCACACCGACGGCGATGGCGAAAAGGATCAGCCCCTCGAAATGGTTGTCGAAGGCCCGGCCCAGCCGCGCGGTTTTGTCCGAGAGGCTGCGGGACGGATCGCGGTCGCGCGCCGACATGGTATAGCCCGGGCCAAGCTCGCGATTTGCCGGCACAGCATAAAGCGCGAACTGCACGCATTGCAGCAGCGCCGCGAGCGTAAGTGCGGTCAGTTCAGCGGTCATCAGGCGGTCTCGATGAAGTAGTAGCTTTCGTCGCTGACGGTGCCGCCGTCGTCGCCCTTCAGCGCGTCCGAGCGTTTGATCCACGCCTGCGCGCGGTCGCGGTCGTTGACCGACAGCAGAACGAAAGCGTGGCTGGTGCTGTCGGCGTCACGCCAGATTTGCAGCACGCCCAGTCCGGCGTCCCGTCGCGCCTCGTGATCCGCGTCGAACGCCGTTTTCCATTTGGTGAAATCGCTCACCTCGAAGTGGCAGATCATTTGCATGGGTCGGACCTTCCGTTACAGGGCAAGCAGATAGAGCGACACGGTGGCGGCAAAACCGGCAGCCCAGGCGAGGGTGCGCACGCCGGTGATCGCGAAGGCGTAAGCGGGCAGATAGATCAGGCGCGCGATGAAGAACACCGTGGCGGCCAGCGTGGACGCGGGGGTGGATTGGTCGGTGACAAGGATCAGCAGCACAGCAGGTGCGAACAGCGCCATTGCGGTGATGGCATTGTTCAGCGCACGGTTCAGCCGCGCGGCAACGCCCTTGACGGGGCGCTGTTCATCGCGCGCGCCCATCAGGTACGCGATGCCCAGCTGACCGAGCGATCCGGTTGCCTGCCAGACGACAGTAAGTGCGGTAAGAAGGCCGTAGGCGACGAGAGCTTCGAGTTCGGTCATGGTACAGGAGCCTTTCGGGGTGAAGAGGCAGGCCAAAGGCCCGCCCCTGACAGGTTACAGATCCATCAACAGACGCCGTGGATCTTCCAGCGCTTCCTTGACCCGGACCAAGAAGGTCACGGCGCCTTTGCCGTCCACGATACGGTGATCGTAGCTGAGTGCTAGGTACATCATCGGACGGATCACGACCTCTCCGTTGATCGCCATCGGGCGGTCCTGAATCTTGTGCATGCCCAGAATACCGGACTGCGGCGGGTTCAGGATCGGCGAGGACATGAGCGAGCCGTAGACACCGCCGTTGGAGATGGTGAAGGTGCCGCCCTGCATTTCGGCCATGCTGAGCTTGCCGTCGCGGGCGCGCGCGCCCTTGTCGGCGATCGCTTTTTCGATCTCGGCAAAGGACATGGAATCCGCGTCGCGGATCACCGGCACAACAAGCCCCTGCGGGGTGCCCGCAGCGATGCCCATGTGGACGAAGTTCTTGTAAACCACATCGGTGCCGTCGATCTCGGCGTTGACCTCGGGAACCTCGCGCAGCGCGTGGCAGCAGGCCTTGGTGAAGAAGGACATGAAGCCCAGCTTCACGCCGTGCTTCTTCAGGAACAGGTCCTTGTACTCGTTGCGCAGCGCCATGACCTCGGTCATGTCGACCTCGTTGTAGGTGGTCAGCATCGCGGCGGTGTTCTGGCTGTCCTTCAGGCGCTTGGCGATGGTCTGGCGCAGGCGGGTCATCTTTACCCGTTCCTCGCGGCTTTCATCATCGGCCGAAACCGGCGCGCGGGGCGCTTGGGCAGGTGCCGCTGCGGGGGCGGATTTGCCGGCTTCCAGTGCCTTGGCCACGTCCTCTTTCATGATGCGGCCGTCGCGGCCCGTGCCGGTGACGTCATCGCGGCTCAGTCCCGCTTCGGCCATCGCTTTCTTGGCCGAGGGAGCATCCTCGATATCCTTGCCGCTGCTTTCCGACTTCTTGGCGGCCGGGGCGGGGGCTTCTTCGTGGGCGGGGGCCGATGCCTTGGCACCGTCGCCCGAGCTGATCACGGCGAGCTTTGCCGATGCCTCGACGGTGCTGCCTTCCTCGGCGAGGATTTCGGTCAGCGTCCCCGCGGCTGGGGCGGGTACCTCGACCGAAACCTTGTCGGTTTCAAGCTCGCAGAGCATTTCGTCCTGCGCAACGGTGTCGCCGACTTTCTTGAACCATGTGCTCACGGTCGCCTCGGAGACGCTTTCGCCGAGGGTCGGAACCATGACATCGACGTCGCTGCCGCCGGATCCACCTTCATCGGCGTGCGCCGTATCTTCGCCCTCGACGGCGTCGCGGGGGGCTTGGCCCTTGGCGTCGTCCTCACGGGCGGCTTCCTTGGCTTTCGGGGCCGCGTCGCTGCCGCTGTCGCCTTCGGCAACGGTGGCAAGCAGCGCATCGACGCCGACGGTTTCGCCTTCCTGCGCGATGATGTCTTCAAGCTTGCCTGCAACCGGCGACGGAACTTCGACGGTGACCTTGTCGGTTTCCAGTTCGCACAGCATTTCGTCGACGGCGACGGTATCGCCGGGCTTCTTGAACCATGTGGCAACGGTGGCTTCGGTTACGGATTCGCCCAGTGTGGGCACGCGGACTTCGCTACTCATCGGTTCAGGATCCTTTGATTGTCAGCGCTTCATTCACGAGCGCTTCTTGTTGTGCTTTGTGCTGGCTGGCCAGACCTGTCGCCGGAGAGGCCGCAGTGGCACGGCCAGCATAGATGGGACGGGTCTGTTTGGCGCCAATGCGCTCCAGCACCCATTCGAGGTTGGGTTCGATGAAGGTCCAGGCGCCCTGGTTCTTAGGCTCTTCCTGGCACCAGACCATTTCCGCGTTCTTGAACCGCTCCAGCTCTTTCACGGCAGATTGCGCCGGGAAGGGATAGAACTGCTCGAAGCGCAGAAGGTAGACATCGTCGATCCCGCGCGCATCGCGTTCTTCCAGAAGGTCGTAGTAGACCTTGCCCGAACACATCACGACGCGCTTGATCTTGTCATCCGCGACCAGCGTGGTGTCGGAGTTGCCCTGCTGGGCATCGTCCCAGAGCACGCGGTGGAAGGACGAGCCGGTGGTAAACTCCTCGGCCTTGCTGACCGCTAGCTTGTGACGCAGCAGCGATTTCGGCGTCATCAACATCAGCGGTTTGCGGTAGTCGCGGTGCAGCTGGCGGCGCAGGATGTGGAAATAGTTCGCGGGCGTGGTGCAGTTTGCCACGATCCAGTTGTCGCCGCCGCACATTGTCAGGAACCGCTCCAACCGGGCGGATGAGTGTTCGGGGCCCTGTCCCTCGTAGCCGTGGGGCATGAGGCATACGAGGCCCGACATCCGCAGCCATTTGCTTTCGCCGGAGCTGATGAACTGGTCGAACATGATCTGCGCGCCGTTGGCGAAATCGCCGAACTGTGCTTCCCAGAGCGTCAGGGCGTTGGGCTCGGCGAGACTGTAGCCGTATTCGAATCCCAGAACCGCGTATTCGCTGAGCATCGAGTCGATGACTTCGTATTCGGCCTGACCCTTGCGGATGTTGTTGAGCGGGTAATACCGCTCCTCGGTTTCCTGATTGATCAGGGCCGAGTGCCGCTGGCTGAACGTGCCGCGTGCGGAATCCTGCCCCGAGAGGCGCACCTTGTAGCCTTCGGTCAGGAGCGAACCGAAGGCGAGCGCCTCGGCGGTGGCCCAGTCAAAGCCTTCGCCGCTTTCGAACATCTTGGCCTTCGCCTCCATCAGGCGGCTGACCGTCTTGTGAACGGGGTAATCATCGGGAACCGTGCTGAGCGCGCGTCCGACATCCTCGAGCGTTTCGGGCTTGATCGCCGTTTCGCCACGTTCGTAGCGTTCGCCTTCGCGATCGAGGTGGGACCATTTCCCGTCGAGCCAGTCGGCCTTGTTCGGGCGGTATTCCTTGCCGGCTTCGAATTCGTCGGCCATGCGCGCCTGAAACTGCGCCTTCATGTCCTCGATCTCGCCCTCGGGGATCAAGCCGTCCTTGACCAGACGGTCTGTGTAAAGCGTCAGTGTCGTCTTCTGCTTCTTGATCTTCTTGTACATCAGGGGGTTTGTGAACATCGGTTCGTCCCCCTCGTTGTGGCCGAAGCGGCGGTAGCAGATCAGATCGATCACCACGTCCTTGTGGAACTTCTGGCGGAACTCAGTCGCGACCTTGGCGGCGTGCACCACGGCTTCGGGATCGTCACCGTTGACGTGGAAAATCGGTGCCTCGACCACCAGCGCGTTGTCGGTGGGGTAGGGCGAGGACCGCGAGAAATGCGGCGCGGTGGTGAACCCGATCTGGTTGTTCACAACGATGTGCATGGTGCCGCCGGTCTTGTGGCCGCGCAGGCCCGAGAGCGCGAAACATTCCGCAACAACGCCCTGACCGGCAAACGCCGCATCGCCGTGCAGCAGCAAGGGCATCACGGCTGTGCGGTCCTTGTCGTTCAACTGGTCCTGCTTGGCGCGGGCCTTGCCCAGCACCACGGGGTTCACCGCCTCGAGGTGCGAGGGGTTCGCGGTCAGGCTGAGGTGCACGGTATTGCCGTCGAATTCACGGTCCGACGACGCCCCGAGGTGGTATTTCACATCGCCCGATCCATCGACATCCTCGGGCTTGAAGCTGCCGCCCTGGAATTCGTTGAAGATCGCGCGGTAGGGTTTTTGCATCACGTTGGCGAGCACCGAAAGACGGCCACGGTGGGGCATCCCCACCACGATATCCTTCAGACCAAGCTGTCCGCCGCGCTTGATGATCTGCTCCATCGCGGGGATCAGGCTTTCGCCGCCATCAAGGCCGAAGCGCTTCGTGCCCATGTATTTGACGTGCAGGTATTTCTCGAACCCTTCCGCCTCGACCAGCTTGTTCAGGATCGCCTTGCGGCCCTCGCGGGTGAAATGGATTTCCTTGCCGTAGCCTTCGATCCGCTCTTTCAGCCACGCGGCCTGTTCTGGGTCCGAAATATGCATGTATTGCAGCGCAAACGTGCCGCAGTAGGTGGTTTTCAGAATGTCGACGATCTGGCGCATGCTGGCCACCTGAAGGCCCAACACATTGTCGATGAAGATCGGGCGGTCCATGTCGCCATCGGCAAAGCCGTAGGATTTCGGGTCGAGCTCGTCATAGGTCTTCGTCTCGCGCATGCCCAGCGGATCCAGATCGGCGGCCAGATGGCCCCGGATACGGTAGGCGCGGATGATCATCAGGGCGCGGATACTGTCGAGAACGGCGCGCTTGATCTGGTCGTCGGAGACCTCGACGCCCTTTTCCTTTGCCTTCTCGGCAATCTTGTTTCCGGCGGCCTTCGCCTCGACCGGCCATTCGCCGGTCAGCGCGGCGGTCAGATCGTCGCCCGGCATGGGCGGCCAGTCGGTGCGCGCCCAGCTTGGCCCCGAGGCTTCGGCCTTGACCTGTTTTTCCTCGTCGCCCAGTTGGCGGAAGAATTCCTGCCACGCCTCGTCGACCGCACTGGGGTCACTGGCATAGCGCGCGTACATCTGTTCCAGATACTCGGCGTTATGGCCTTGCATGAAAGAGGATGCGTGGAACTGGTCGTTTGCAGGTTGGTCGGTCATTGTGAGGCCTCGCTCGAGATCACGGAACGGTTGGAGGTCGCAGCGCGCGGGGAGCCCCGCGCGCGTCAGGACGGGCCAAGGCCCGCCTTGTGAGGCGCTCAGGCCTTTTCGATGGCTGCTTTCACAGCTTCGCCCAGTGTGGCGGGGCTATCGGCCACCACGATGCCCGCTTCGCGCATCGCTTCGATCTTGCTTTCCGCGTCGCCCTTGCCACCGGCAACGATCGCGCCTGCGTGGCCCATGCGGCGGCCCGGAGGGGCGGTGCGGCCCGCGATGAAACCGGCGGTGGGTTTCCAGCGGCCCTTCTTGCGTTCGTCGGCAAGGAACTGCGCGGCCTCTTCCTCGGCGGTGCCGCCGATTTCACCGATCATGATGATCGAATGGGTTTCGTCGTCGGCGAGGAACATCTCGAGAATGTCGATATGCTCGGACCCTTTGATCGGGTCACCGCCGATACCCACCGCGGAAGATTGGCCGTAGCCGAGGTCTGTCGTCTGTTTCACAGCCTCGTAGGTAAGCGTGCCGGAGCGCGAGACAACACCGCAGGTGCCGCGTTTGTGGATATGGCCGGGCATGATGCCGATCTTGCAGGCGTCTGGCGTGATGACGCCGGGGCAGTTCGGCCCGATCAGGCGCGACTTCGACCCTTCGAGGGCGCGCTGCACCTTCATCATGTCGAGCACCGGAATGCCTTCGGTGATGCAGACGATCAGCTCCATCTCGGCGTCGATCGCTTCCAGAATGGAGTCGGCGGCGAATGGGGGCGGCACGTAGATCACGGATGCATTCGCTTCGGTCTTTGCCTTGGCTTCATGCACCGAATTGTAGACCGGCAGGTCAAGGTGCGTCTGTCCGCCCTTGCCCGGGGTGACGCCGCCGACCATCTTCGTGCCGTAGGCGATGGCCTGTTCGGTGTGGAATGTGCCCTGCGAGCCGGTGAGGCCCTGACAGATGACTTTGGTGTTTTCGTTGACGAGTACGGCCATAGTCTTGGGTGCTTTCTCTTAGTTCAATTCAAGTCTGCGTAGATGCGCGGTGAGGATGGCGTCGCCCGTCCGGGCAACGCGCAAAGGGAGCGGGGAGGGCCATTCAAAACTGCGCTCCTGCGTATTTCTGGGCCGCGAGAATGATCGCGATTGCGAACATCACCGGAATGCCGAGTTCGCCGACCTCCTCGATCACCGACAGGTTGCGGTTCAGCGCATCGCTGATCCGGATGCCGAAAGGTTCGAGTTTGCGGGCGAGCCCGTCGATGGCCTTGTAGAAGAAGATGAAGGCGATGCCAGCCGCCGTGGCGATGGACGCGCGGTCGCGGCTGCGCAGGCCGGACAAGAAGGGACCCGTTTCGCGCAGCAGCAGCATCAGAACGGTCGCGATGATCGCGGCCAGCAGCAGGCCGGAGACAATCACCTCGGTCAACGGAACGCCATCGCCGAGATACTGGCTGGATTTGAAAAGGCCCTTGGTAAAGGGGATCTTGTCGAGATCGAGTTCGCGTGCCGCGAATACGGCAAGCAGGACCGGAAAATAGAATCTGCGACGCACCATGCCGGCGGGCCAGAGCCAGAAGAGAAGCGCTATGCAGACGCCATAGCCGAGCGCCGATGCGCTCTCGATCATGCCCCCCTCCATCAGCAGAACCGCCTGAGAGGGTTCGGACAGCAGCGCCACACCGAGCATCCGCGCGAAGATCAGCAGCAGTGCAGCGGCGATCAGCGCGTCGGCTCGGAAGGAAGGGAAGGCCGGGCGCATCACGGGCGCACCCCGTTCGGCAGCGGGTCCAGCCGTTCAACATTGAGATAGGTCTCGGTCCCGTGGGGGCCGGGGCGGGTGCCGACCTGCACCACCGCGATGCGGCGGGGGTTTAGCAGCCGCGCGGCGACAAAGGCGCTGGTGTCGAGCGCGGGAAACCCCGCGGGCACGTCTGTTTCGGCGGTAATTCCCTCGCGCGACAGGCCCGATGCGACAGCTGCGATCCCTGCGTCCGTGGCGGTGCCATCGAAGGCGACCTCGCAACGGCGGTCGGTGCCGGGCGTCGCCGGGCGGCCCGCCGGAGGCGACGGCTCCGCCGAAGAGAAGGGCCGCGTGTCGTAAAAATCAATCCGCACGCCCTCTGACGAAAGGGCATCCTGCGCCGTCTCGGCGGTCAGGTACGGGCTGAAACAATGGTCGGCGAAAGCCTGCAACGCCGCCGCATCCGCACGCACGCCGCCCGCGATCCCCAATGACAGGGCGCAGGTCGTCAGGCAGAGGCGGCGGAGGGAATGCATCAGAACAGCGACTCTTCGTCCTCGACCAGCTCGTCGAGCGCACGCATCAGGATCAGGGACGCGCCGACGATCATCAGGGACCGTGCCACGGAACGAGTCAGGTTGCGCGGCATGATGGCGGCAATGCCGTCGCGCGCCTTGCGGGCGGCACGGCGTGCACCGCGGTCGCGGTGGGGGCGATCGCTATCGGCTTCGGGCAGGTCCAGCGCGCCCGGCTGCCAGTTCCGCAACAGCACTGCCGTGCCCAAAAGAGCAATACCCGCAATCACGGGCGAGGAAGGGAAGGGGGTATGATGATCGGGGTCCAACATCGCGATGGCTCCTTAAGCTGCGTGTCGATGGCAAGACAGCGCGGCGCACACCCAGGCGCGCCGCGCCATTGTCTCAGCCCTTGACCGCTTTCACGATCTTCTCGGCACCGTCCTTCAGATCGTCGGCGGCAATCACGTCGAGGCCGGAATTGTTGATAATGGCCTTGCCCTCTTCGACCTTCGTGCCTTCGAGGCGAACCACCAGCGGCACCTTGAGGCCAACTTCCTTCACCGCTGCGACCACGCCTTCGGCGATGACGTCACACCGCATGATGCCGCCGAAGATGTTCACGAGGATGCCTTTGACGTTCTCGTCCGACGTGATGATCTTGAACGCTTCGGTAACTTTCTCTTTCGTGGCGCCACCGCCCACGTCGAGGAAGTTCGCAGGCTCCGCGCCATAAAGCTTGATGATGTCCATCGTCGCCATCGCGAGGCCCGCACCGTTGACCATGCAGCCGATTTCACCGTCGAGCGCGATGTAGTTCAGGTCGTACTTCGACGCTTCAAGCTCTTTGGGGTCTTCTTCGGTCGTGTCGCGCAGTTCCGCGATATCGCCGTGGCGGTAAATCGCGTTGCCGTCAAAGCTGACCTTGGCGTCCAGCACCTTGAGGTCGCCGCCGTCGGTCACGATCAGCGGGTTGATTTCCAGCATTTCCATGTCTTTTTCGATGAACGCTTTGTAGAGCGTGCCCATCAGGCCGACGCACTGCTTCACGGCCTTTCCCTCGAGACCCAGCGCAAAAGCGATTCGGCGGCCGTGGAACGGCTGGAAACCGGTCGCCGGATCGACGGAGAAGCTCACGATCTTTTCCGGAGTGGATGCGGCGACTTCCTCGATGTCCATGCCACCCTCGGTCGAGCAGACAAAGCCCACGCGCGATGTCTGGCGGTCCACCAGCAGTGCGAGGTACAATTCGGTCTCGATGCCGGAACCGTCCTCGATGTAGACGCGGTTGACCTGCTTGCCCGCTGGGCCGGTCTGATGCGTGACGAGCGTGCGGCCAAGCATCTTTTTCGCTTCTTCCGCAGCCTCTTCGACGGATTTGGTCAGACGAACGCCGCCTGCTTCGCCGGCATCGGCTTCCTTGAACTTGCCCTTGCCGCGACCGCCCGCGTGGATCTGCGCCTTGACCACCCAAAGCGGCCCATCGAGTTCGCCTGCCGCGTTCTTTGCGTTTTCGGCTTTCAGTACGACACGCCCGTCAGAGACTGGAGCGCCATAGCTGCGCAGGAGGGCTTTGGCCTGGTATTCGTGGATGTTCATTTGGAAACGGTCCCGTTTGTGGTGGGCAGGGCGCAGATATGCGCCCTTCTAGGAATTGCTCGTGCAGCAGTTTCCAGCACTTCTCGGGAATATCCAGCCCAAAGCGACATTTGTGATCACACACCCAAAACGTGTGATCACAAAACCAACGATTTTCGTGGACATGTAAGATTTGTCAGAAGTTTTGCACATCTTGACGATAAATGCACTTGGCAGCGGCCATACGTTTCGGTGCGTTGCCGCAGAATGCTTCTGAGCCACTTTAGACGACAGTCAGACAGGCGCAGGTTGCTCGGTGGGCCACCGCGTGGCTGATCGACCCCAGCACGAGAGCTTTTACCGCGCCCAGCCCGCGCCTGCCCATTACGATCAGGTCCGCATCAATGTCTTTTGCAGTCGCCAGTATGTAATCCGCGGGCGCGCCGTGCCCGACATGCGCGCCCTTGACGCGCACGCCATGTGCGTCGGCGGCGGTGCGGACCCTTTCGATCATCTTGGCGCCGACTGCGTCGTATTCCGCCTGCGTCGGCGGTGTGCCCAGCTGGCTGACGTAGGGGCCCAAAACGACAGGCGGGGTATCCAGCTGCGGTGTATGTACCACATGCAGATCGGCACCGAGCGCATTCGACAAACCCGCCGCAGTCGCAAGCGCGGCTTCGGCGTGGTCCGAGCCATCGTAGGCTAACAGGATTTTCCGGAACATTACGTATCTCCTCTGGTGTGTGAGGATCAGGGTAATGTGCTGGCGATCCTGTGCCTTGACCCAGATCAAGGCGGGCTTCGGCCTCAGGTCGGCCTCAGGTCGGCATCAGCGCCCAGTAGTCGAGATCGAGCAGCACATCGGAGAGATATTTGCCATCCTCGCCGCGCAGCGCAAAGGGCGCGCCGCCCTTGGTCGCCACAAGCCGCAGGCGGATCGCGCCAACGCCGGGTGCGGGAGTTTCGGCAATCTCCAGCACTTCCGACCACGCGCGTACCGTATCCCCGGCGAGGCAGGGATTCGCATGTGCGCCACCGTTGAGGCCGACGATCATCTGTGCGTTTGCCAGACCGTTGAACGACAGGGCCCGCGCCATCGAAATCACGTGTCCGCCATAGATCAGGCGGCTGCCGTCGGGGCGGGCGGAGGTATCGAAATGAACCTTCGCGGTGTTCTGCCACAGCCGCGTGGCCATCATGTGCTCGGCCTCTTCGATGGTTACACCGTCGACGTGGTCGATCGTTTCGCCCACCGCGTAGTCGCCCAGCCGGTGCGGCTCTCCTGCCAGATCGAAATCGTAGTTGGTGAAATCGAGTCCTTCGGGAATGACCAGATCGGCGGCTGCAATGGCATCCGGCAGGTCGGGCACAACCGTTTCGGGGGCAGGGGCGTCGGCATCGCGTTTGCGGACCATGACCCAGCGCACATACTCCAGAACCGTGTCGCCGCTCTGATTCAGGCCGGTGGTGCGCACGTAGACGACGCCGGTGCGACCGTTCGAATTCTGCTTCAGCCCGATCACTTCGGATCGGCTACGCAGCGTGTCACCGGCGAAGACGGGTTTCAGCCAGCGCCCCTGCGCGTAGCCCAGATTGGCCACGGCATTGAGCGACACGTCCGGAACGGTTTTCCCGAACACGGTGTGAAAGGCGATCAGATCGTCGAGAGGGCTGCCGGGCAGGCCGCACGATTGGGCGAAAGCGTCGGATGAATAGAGCGCATGGCGGGCGGGATAGAGCGCGTGATAAAGCGCGCGTTCGCCGTTCCCCAATGTGCGCGGCACCGCATGGTCGATGACCTGACCGACAGCGTAGTCCTCGAAAAACCGGCCTGCGTTTGTCTTGCTCGCCATGCTCAATGTGCCCCCAGTTTGGTGTCGGGTGTGTAGGTGCCGTCGACCTCTTTGGTGACGGCCTGACCGCAGCGCATCACGCCTGCCGCGTGGTCCCACGTTTGCGTCGGTGTGCCGTAAAGCTCCCAGCCCTTGTTCAGCGCATCGGTAACCTTATGGCAAAAAGCGGATGTATCCTCTTCTGAGAGGAAGCGGTAAAGTTTCATTTTGTCAGACCTTTAGGCGAAGGGGGACACGCCAAGCGCGTAGTGGACCGATGTGATGAGCACCAGAAGAACGACGGTGATGATCGCCAGACGCACGTAGGTGCGCGCGCCCGCCGGTTGCGGTGGTGTCCAGTCGGGCTCGGTGCGGTTGATCACGATAACCTCGGCCACGGCCCAGGCCAGAAGCCCGCCGAACAGCACGATCGACGCCAGATCGCCGTTGACCAGCAGATGCGCGAACGCCCAGATCTTGAACCCCAGCAATTGTGGGTGGCGGGTTTTGTAGGCGGGCCAGGCCTTGGCCCCCTTGGCCGCGCTCGATCCGTAGACCCACAGGGCCACGACCATCAGCAGGTTGTTGACATGCACAAGAAACGCGGGAGGCGTCCAGACGGGAATGAATTCGGCCCAGCGGTAGCCGAAGATCATCAGCAACAGCGCCAGCACGATGGCCCCCGCGACCGCGCCTTTGCCTGCATTGCCAAGGCGCGACCGCGCCTGCGGTGCCAGACGCCGGAAGAAATGTGCGAGGGTCCACAGAAGCAGGCCGAGGATGAGAAGGGTCATGGTCTATTCCGCCTTGAGCTTTTCGATCGCTTCGAGTTTTGCCAGCGTTTCGCGTGCGGTTGCAACATGAAGGTTCTCGACGATCTTGCCGTCAACCACTGCAACACCCTGACCGGTGGCCTCGCATTCCTCGAATGCGGCAATCTGGCGGCGCGCCAGATCGGCCTCTTCGGCGGACGGCGAAAACGCCGCGTTGGCGACATCAAGCTGCGCGGGGTGGATCAGCGTCTTGCCGTCAAAGCCCATGTCACGGCCCTGATCGCATTCGATTTTCAGCCCCTCGTCGTCCTTGAAGGCATTATACACCCCGTCGATCAGCGCCACGCCATGCGCCTTGCCCGCCAGCACACACAGGCCAAGGCCCGTCATCAGGGGCAGGCGGTCGGTCCGGGTACGGGTCTGCAAATCCTTGTTCAGATCGTTTGTCCCCATGACCATGCCCTGCAACTTGGGGTGCGCGGCGATGGCGGCGGCATTCAGCAGACCCAGAGGCGTCTCCATCATGGCCCACAGAGGGATATCGCCGCAGATCTTCGCGAGCGCGTCTAGATCGGCGGGCGCGTTCACCTTTGGCAGCAGGATTGCCTCCGCGCCCATTTCGGCGGCGGCAGCTGCATCGTCGGCGCCCCATTCGGTGTCGAGCCCGTTGATCCGGATGATTTTCATGCGGCTGCCGTAGCCGCCTTCGGCCAAGGCGACACGCAGGGTATCGCGCGCGGCGACTTTCTCTTCGGGAATCACGGCGTCCTCAAGATCGAAGATGATCGCATCGGCAGCCAGTCCGCGTGCCTTGTCCAGCGCGCGGGGCTTGGAGCCGGGGATGTAGAGGACGGACCGCAGGGGGCGGGCAATGGAGGGCATGGGAACTCCTGAATGGTATCACGGGATTGACGAAACAAAGTTGCGCGCAAAGGGGCATTTCTGGACGAAAACTTCAAGCCCCTTTGCGCCGCGCTGCGGCGAAAATACGGGCCGCAACGGCAGCGGACGCGGCGTTAACCCGGAATTTAAATCTCATCGGCAACAGTCGGGGGGCATGATCCGAAGGGGAGCGCGCCGGCTGGGCCGCCGGCATAGGCGATGCAGCGTCATGCAGCGAAGTTTCATACCGGGGGCGCCCGTGTTTCACCGGCTGATGCGCCGGAGGGGCCATAACCACGTCGCGCCGCCTGACCTCTGGAAAGGCACTGACATGACACGTACTGCAAAATTTATTCATCTTGCCGCGCTGACCACCGCGTCGGCGATCCTGATCGCCTGGAGCAGCGGGGCCAGCGCGCAGGGGCAGCGAAACTGCGGGCCCCGGGACCTTGTGGTCGAACGCCTCGCCAGCGGCTATGGCGAGACCCGCCAGTCAATCGGCCTCGGCTCGGGCAACCGCATGGTGGAGGTCTTCGCCTCCGACGCGACGGGCAGTTGGACCATTCTGGTGACGCTGCCCACCGGGCTCAGCTGTCTTGTGGCCTCGGGCCAGTCTTTCGAGACAGTCACGGAAAGCCTGCCGGCGGCGGGCGACCCGGCCTGACCGCGCACAGCGGGGCCGCGCGCACCTTTGACGCGCGGCTCCTCTTTTCCGCGGCCGACCGCCGGGCGCAGCGTTCGCCTCAGGTCAGACCGTCCCAGATCAGTTTCAGACCGGTCGCGGTCAGCGCCACGTAGGTGACCGCAAAAAACAACCGTTCGGGCACGATGCGATGCGCCCGCACGCCCAGCCATGCGCCCAGCAGCGCGAAGGGCGCCAGCGCGAGATTGGCCTGTGTCGTGGCCTGCGTGAACATGTCAAGCGCGGCATAGGGAATGAACTTGGCGATATTGATGGCCCAGAACACCAGTACTGTCGTGGCCTGATACGCGGTCTTGTCCAGACCGCGGGCCAGCAGGAACACCGCCGCAGGCGGGCCGCCCGCGTGGCTGATGAAGCTGGTGAAACCCGCCGTGAGACCCGCGATGCCACCGCCCCAGTCGGGCATCGGGCGCGTGCCAAGCTTCAGCTTGCCCGACCGCGACGCGATCTGCCACAGGACAAACCCCACCGACACCAGACCGATCAGCAGCCGCAGCAGATCGGGCGATGCGACACGAAACAGCATCGCGCCCAGTGCCACACCGGGCAGGCCGCCGAGTATGAGGATCATCGCTTCGCGCAGGCGCCAGCGGCCCCAGTAGGGTCGCAGGGTGGCGGCATCGATCAGCATCAGCAGCGGCAGCATCACCCCCAGCGCCATGGCAGGCTCCACCACAAGCGCCAGCATCGACGAGGCCGCAAAGGCAGCGCCCGATCCGAAGCCCCCTTTGGAGATACCGGCAAAGATGACCGCCGGTCCGGCAATCGCAAAGAACCACAGATCGAGGTTAAGCATCCCAGCCCCTTGAAACCCTGTCCGCGCACCTAGTTTGCGCTGGAACCGAACCACCGCGCATAACGTTCATCTTGGCGCAACACAAATTCGCACGATCCGCTGCAAGGAGCCACCCCATGAAACGCCTGCTGACTTCCACCGCCCTCGTTCTCGCCTTTGCCGTCCCTGCCACGGCCCAATCCGTGCAGACCGAAGTCGGCGTTGTAAAGATGAACGAAAGCAGCCTGCTGGTCGGCGATATGATCGGTGAGCCCGTCTATAACTTCCGCGGCAAGCCCAAAACCGACGAGCCGATGCCGCTGGACGGGGCGAACCGCTTTGAACGCATTGCCACGGTGAAGGATGTGGTGATCAATTCGGACGGTGCCGTCGAAGCGCTGATCATGAGTGTCGGGGGATTCTGGGGGCTGGCCGATCGCGAAGTGTCTGCGGGGATCGACGGCCTGACCGTCGTGACAGATGTGCGCGGTGACAAATACTTCGTGATCTTCACCGATGAGGAAACCCTCGATAACGCGCCACGGTTCAACAAGTTCGACATCCAGAGTGTTGCGGATAACGCCGGTGACGAAGAAGCCGACAGTGAAGAGGCTGACGAAGAAGAAACCGCCGCGGAAGAAGAAACCAGCGATACAATGGCATCCGGCGACGACAGTGCGCCAGCGGATGAGCAAGCTGCCGAGACCGAAGCGGAAGAGACCTCTACCGACGAGGGCGCGGCGGAAAACGCGAGTGCGGATGACGCCGCCGAAGCGGATCAGGACGCAGCATCCGGCGAAACCGGTGAAGAGAACGCGGACGCGGGCGACGCGCCGGCAGAGACCGCAGATGACACAGCAGCAGGTGACGACACAGCCGAAGACGAGGCTTCCGCCCAAGAAAGCACAGACAACGGCGATACCGCCGCAGCGCAGGAGGACGACCCGACAATCGTCGGTCAGGACGAGGACGCGTCCATCGACAAAGCACAGCCTGCGGACGAGATGGAGGGCGATGAGGCCCCCAACGGCACGTCCATCGACGCATCGGATGAAGCGGCAACCGAGGATGGGCAGCCCCGCGATGCCGAGCTGAGCGATGTGAACACCGAAGACGATCAGGCGACAGTCGGGATCCCCGACGAGGCCGAAGAAAAGGGTGAAGCCGACGACGTGTCGAACGAAGAGATCATCGAAAGCGACGGCGCGAATGACGCCGAAAGCGAAGAGGTGAAGTCCGACAACTGATACGGGCCCAGTCGGACGCTCCCATGGGTTTCAGTTTCGGTTGCGCGTGCGCAGCGGCAACTTGCATGACTGCACATGAAGGTTTAAGCCCGCGGTCAACGCAAACTCAATCGGAGACCTGCACATGGCCAGACCCAAGATCGCGCTTATCGGCGCCGGGCAAATCGGGGGCACACTTGCCCATCTCGCTGCAATCAAGGAACTCGGCGACGTCGTTCTGTTCGACATTGCCGAGGGCACGCCAGAAGGAAAAGCGCTCGATATCGCCGAATCCGGCCCGTCCGAAGGCTTTGACGCGAAAATGTCCGGCACGCAGGATTACGCGGATATCGCGGGCGCCGACGTCTGCATCGTGACAGCCGGCGTCGCCCGCAAGCCGGGCATGTCGCGCGACGATCTTCTGGGCATCAACCTGAAAGTCATGAAGTCCGTGGGCGAGGGAATCGCAGCCCACGCACCGAACGCATTCGTTATCTGTATCACCAACCCTCTCGACGCGATGGTTTGGGCCCTGCGCGAATTCTCCGGTCTGCCGCACGAAAAAGTCTGCGGCATGGCGGGTGTTCTTGATTCGGCGCGCTTCCGCCATTTCCTCGCGGAAGAGTTCGAAGTGTCGATGCGCGATGTGACGGCCTTTGTTCTGGGCGGTCACGGCGACACGATGGTGCCGCTGACACGGTATTCCACCGTTGCCGGTATCCCGCTCCCCGACATGGTCAAGATGGGTTGGACCACGCAGGAGAAACTGGACGCGATCGTTCAGCGTACCCGCGACGGCGGCGCCGAGATCGTCGGCCTGCTGAAGACCGGTTCCGCTTTCTACGCGCCAGCCACATCGGCGATCGAAATGGCCGAAGCCTATCTGAAAGACCAGAAACGTGTGCTGCCCTGCGCCGCATACGTCGATGGCGCCTACGGCCTGAACGGTTTCTATGTCGGCGTTCCGACAGTGATCGGCGCTGGCGGTGTCGAGAAAGTCGTCGAGATTTCGATGAACAAGGAAGAGCAGTCCATGTTCGACAATTCCGTGAACGCGGTGAAGGGCCTTGTCGAGGCCTGCAAAGGGATCGACGACAGCCTCGCATAAGGCGGCTGCATACAAAATTCGAAGAAGGCGGATCTGTTCGGTCCGCCTTTTTTCGTTAGAGGCCCGCTGTGCGGAGGGCTGTGATCACGGATGCCCGACTCACGGTCGGGAGGCGTTTGGCGGGGCATCCGGCGGGGCCGCGCAGTCACCTCATTCGGTTGAGGCAGCATATGTGTGATCACAAAAACAAATCTAGTGATCACAATATGCCCGGAACCGCCCGCGCCGCGAAAAAATCCTGAAAAATAGCGGTAACAGTCCGCGTATTTCCGCCTTGCCCGCGTGACAGTCGGAAAAAAACCGCTATCACTAAAGCCAAGTAGCCAGAAAGGAGCCTGATATGGCCGATGTGAACCGGGGCAACCGCCCGCTGTCACCGCATCTGACGATCTATCGCCCGCAGCTGACCTCGATGACCTCCATTCTCACGCGGATCACGGGCAACGCCCTGCTGATCAGTGCGCTGTTGATCGTGTGGTGGTTTCTCGCCGCGTCAACGAATGCCGATTACTTCGCGACCGCGAATGCCGTGCTGACCAGCTGGTTCGGTGATCTGGTGATGTTCCTGTCGGTCCTCGGTCTGTGGTACCACACGCTGGCGGGCATCCGGCACCTGATCTGGGACAATGCCGTCGCGATGGATATCCCCACCGCAGAAAAACTGGGCTGGGCGTGTCTTGGCGGGTCGGTGTTCCTGACCCTCGTGACCGTCATCGCCGTTTAAGGAGGCTCACATGGCATATATGACCGACCGCAAGCGCGCCACCGGACTTGGCTCTGCCAAAAGCGGCACAGCGCATTTCTGGGCGATGAAAGTCAGCTCCGTCGCGCTGCTGATCCTGATCCCGCTGTTCGTCTTTACCTTCGGCGCAGCACTTGGCGGGACATACGAGGAAATCGTCGCCTACTACAGCCGGCCCACCCCCGCGATCATCGCGGCGCTGACCTTTGCCGTAGGTTTCAAGCATTTCAACGACGGTGTGCAAACGCTGATCGAGGACTATGTGCACGGCCCCGCGCAGAAAATCGCGCTGATCGTGATGACCTGCATCAGCTACGGTGCGGCGGCTGTGGCCATCTTCGCCATCGCGCGGCTGGCGCTCTGACACTGCGACAAATGGCTGGGCGGCGGTCGCCGTCGCCCGTGCTATCTACGGGATCAAGTGGCGGGTCGCTCCGCCCATAGGGAAATTCAGACCGCGCGCAGATCGCGCGAGAACATGAGGGACGGGACGCGCAGCGCGCACCGGTCCAAATCGAGAGAGGGCACATTATGGCTGCTTATGATTACGAAACCCATGAATACGACGTTGTCGTCGTCGGTGCCGGCGGTGCTGGCCTGCGTGCGACACTGGGCATGGCGGAGCAGGGGCTGCGCACGGCCTGTATCTCGAAGGTGTTCCCGACACGCTCGCACACGGTGGCCGCACAGGGTGGCATCGCCGCATCGCTGAGCAACATGGGTCCCGACAACTGGCAGTGGCACATGTACGACACCGTGAAGGGATCGGACTGGCTGGGCGATACGGATGCGATGGAATACCTCGCCCGTGAAGCCCCCAAGGCGGTTTACGAGCTTGAGCACTACGGCGTGCCGTTCAGCCGGACCGAGGAAGGCAAGATCTACCAGCGCCCCTTCGGCGGCCACACCACCGAGTTCGGCGAAGGCCCCCCCGTGCAGCGCACCTGTGCCGCCGCCGACCGGACCGGCCACGCGATCCTGCACACGCTCTATGGCCAGTCGCTGAAACAGAACGCGCAGTTCTTCATCGAATATTTCGCCATCGACCTGCTGATGAGCGAGGACGGCGTCTGCCAAGGCGTTCTGTGCTGGAAGCTGGACGACGGCACGATGCACGTCTTTTCGGCGAAGATGGTTGTGCTGGCGACGGGCGGATATGGCCGCGCCTACTTCAGCGCCACCTCTGCGCATACATGTACCGGAGACGGTGGCGGCATGACGGCCCGTGCGGGCCTGCCGCTTCAGGATATGGAGTTCGTCCAGTTCCACCCGACCGGCATCTACGGCGCTGGCTGCCTGATCACCGAAGGCGCGCGCGGCGAGGGCGGATACCTCACCAACTCCGAAGGCGAGCGGTTCATGGAGCGCTACGCGCCGACCTACAAGGATCTGGCGTCGCGCGACGTGGTGAGCCGCTGCATGACGATGGAAATCCGCGAAGGCCGCGGTGTGGGCGACAAGAACGACCACATCCACCTGCACCTCAACCACCTGCCACCGGAAACGCTGGAACTGCGCCTGCCCGGCATCTCGGAATCCGCGCGTATCTTTGCGGGTGTCGACGTCAACAAAGAGCCGATCCCGGTTCTGCCGACCGTTCACTACAACATGGGCGGCATTCCAACGAACTATTGGGGCGAAGTGCTGGCGCCGACCAAGGACAACCCCGACAATGTATCGCCCGGTCTGATGGCCGTGGGCGAAGCGGGCTGCGCATCCGTGCATGGGGCGAACCGTCTGGGCTCGAACTCGCTGATCGACCTCGTGGTCTTTGGCCGCGCGGCAGCGATCCGCGCCAAGGAAGTCGTCGATCCCGAAACCGCCGTGCCAACCCCCAGCAAGCGGTCGATCGAGGCGGCGTTCAGCCGGTTCGACGGTCTGCGCTATGCCAAGGGCCACGTCCCGACGGCTGAATTGCGTCTCGAGATGCAGCAGACAATGCAGCAGGATGCGGCCGTCTTCCGCACCGACAAGACGCTGGCCGAGGGTGAGGAGAAGATGAAAGGTGTCGCGGGCAAGCTCAGCGATATCAAGGTGACGGATACATCCCTGGTCTGGAACTCGGACCTGATGGAAACGCTCGAACTGACCAACCTCATGCCAAACGCGGTTGCAACCATCACTGCCGCTGCGGCCCGCAAGGAAAGCCGCGGTGCCCACGCGCACGAGGATTATCCCGACCGCGACGACGAGAACTGGCGCAAGCACAGCCTGATCTGGTTCAAGGGCAACGAGGCGTCGCTGGGCTTCCGTGGTGTTCACACCCAGCCGCTGACATCGCACAACGAGGGCGGTATCGACCTCAAGAAGATCGCACCGAAAGCGCGGGTCTACTGATCATGACCGCAACGGCGCAGATCGGCACCGCGTGGGGCCAGGCGGGGTTCGCCCCTGTCTGCGCCTTGCAGGTGTTCGGGATGCGCCGTTCGGGCAATCATGCGATCATCGACTGGCTGATGCGCAACGCGCCGCAGGCGGCGACGGGCGGTGTGTTCTTCAACAACTGCAGACACGGGCGCGACCCGCTGAGCGCTTACGGATCGCTCGACATCTACGATGCCGAAAGCCGGGTGCAGCCGCACCACGATATCGCCGATGCGCAGCGGATCGCGGCGGCAGGGGATGCGCCTATGGTCGTCGTCTCCTACGAGGACCGGATCCCGCAGCCCAAGGGCAAGCCGCAGCGCGCCTCGCAGGGGTTCGCGACCGCCGATTTCAGTCGCCAGGTTATCATCTACCGGAGCTTTCTGAACTGGGCCGCGTCGCTTCTGGCGAAAATCCAGCGCAACGACGGCTTCGGCCCCACGGACCGGATGCGGATCATGGGCCTTGCCTTTGCCACCTATGTGCAGGGGCTGGACCGCGTCGCCGATCCCGGCGATGTTGTCGCCATCTGCTACGATGACTGGATGCAGAGCGAGGACTACCGCGCCGGTATTCTGGACCGGCTGGATCTGCCGCGCCGCGATCTGGACCGGGGACAGGTCCAGCGCTACGGCGGCGGATCGTCGTTCCAGCGCAGGACGACCGGCGTGGCCGATCTGGGCTCTACCGAAAGGGACGCGCTGATGGCTGAAGACGAGGAGTACAAGATGATCCTGTGGACCGCCGCCCACGACGTGCGGTTCATGGAGCGTATTCTGGCCCATTTCGAAGACGACGCGGAACGGCTGGCCCAGCTGGCCGAAACCGCCAGTCTCAACCTTTCTCTGCCCCTTCGGGAGACCGTCCAATGACGCGCTTGATCCTTGCTGCCGGCCTTCTGGTGCTGACGGCCTGCACCGAAATGCAGACTGCCGCCGACAGCGCCGGTCGCCGCGCGGCCACATCCGCCGTGACCGAAATCATTGCGATCAACTTCCCGCAGGTGCCGAAGCCGCTGATCCAGCCCTTTGTCGGCTGCGTGATCGACAACGCCGCCGCCGTCGAGGTGCGCGAGCTTGCCAAGGCCTCTGTCGTGGGGGTCGATGACACAACCGTGGCCGTCGTGCGCAACGTGCTGTCGCGCCCTGCCACACAATCCTGCCTGCGCAGCAATGCGCCGCTGACACTTTGAGCGCGCCCGCGCGCCCTGAACCGAGAGAAGGAACAGCATCATGGTACAACTGACGCTCCCCAAGAATTCCCGCATGACCGCGGGCAAGACATGGCCGAAGCCCGAGGGTGCGACCAACCTCAAGGAGTTCCACATCTATCGCTGGAACCCCGACGATGGAAAGAACCCGCGGGTCGATACCTATTTCGTCGATATGGATACCTGCGGGCCGATGATGTTGGACGCGCTGATCAAGATCAAGAACGAGATCGACCCGACGCTGACCTTCCGCCGGTCCTGCCGCGAGGGCATCTGCGGCTCCTGCGCGATGAACATTGACGGGATCAACACGCTGGCCTGTACCTACGGCATGGACGAGGTGAAGGGCGTGGTCAAAGTCTACCCCCTGCCGCATATGCCCGTGGTCAAGGACCTGATCCCCGACCTGACGCATTTCTACGCGCAACACGCGTCGATCAAGCCGTGGCTCGAAACGGAAACGCCCGAGCCGCGCAAGGAGTGGAAGCAATCGATCGAGGACCGCGAAAAGCTCGACGGTCTTTACGAATGCATCATGTGTGCGTGCTGCTCGACCTCCTGCCCAAGCTACTGGTGGAACGGCGATCGCTACCTCGGGCCCGCAGCGTTGCTGCACGCCTACCGCTGGATCATCGACAGCCGCGACGAGGCCACCGGCGAGCGTCTGGACGAGCTGGAAGACCCGTTCAAGCTGTACCGCTGTCACACGATCATGAACTGCGCCAAGACCTGCCCCAAAGGGTTGAACCCGGCGCTGGCGATCAGCCAGATCAAGAAGCTGATGGTCGAACGCACCGTTTGATCGGTTACCAAGACAGCCACGGGTCCGCTCACGCGGGCCCGTTCGCATTTCCGGGGTCTGCATGATCATCATTTTCGGCATCATCGCGGTGGTCGTGGTTGCGTGGTATGCGTGGCGCTACCGCGACGTGCGCAATTGCCGCTGGCGCGCCGAAAGATCCGGTGACAAGGGCAGCCTGCGCAAATACCGCTGCATCGCCTGCGGGGCGGAGGCGTTCACGGCCACGAAGGGGCCTCCGCGCGATTGCCGCAAGGACCTGTCGCCACCCTCTCTCTAACCTCGCGTTTTCCTCGACACCTTTGCGCCGCAGCGTGTAGCGTCGCGGATGGAAGCCCTGGGAGCCCCCTCCAATGACAGATTTCGCCCCCGACGTGATCGTGATCGGCGCTGGCCTTGCCGGTATGGCCGCGGCACACGAAGCCGTCCTGCGCGGTCGCCTCGTGCTGCTTCTGGATCAGGAGGGCCAGCAAAGCCTCGGGGGACAGGCGTATTGGTCGCTGGGCGGTCTGTTCATGGTCGACAGCCCCGAACAACGCAGGCTGGGCATCCGTGACAGCGCGGAACTCGCGTGGTCCGACTGGCTCGGATCGGCGCAGTTCGACCGTGACGAGGATGCAAACCCGCGCGCCTGGGCCGAGAAATTCGTCGAATTTGCGGGCGGGGGTATGCGCAGCTGGCTCCACGGTCTGGGAATGCGCTGGTTTCCTGTCGTCGGCTGGGCCGAGCGGGGCGGCGAACTGGCCGGAGGACACGGCAATTCCGTTCCGCGCTTTCACATCACCTGGGGGACCGGGACCGGTGTGGTCAAACCCTTCGCCGATCTGATGGTGAAACACGCGCAGGCAGGCTCCCTCAGCCTCGGTTTCCGGCACCGCGTCAGCGGCTTGATCGTCGAAGGTGGCGCGGTGAAAGGCGTCACCGGCGATGTGCTTGAGCCCACCACCGCAGCACGCGGGCAATCGACCTCGCGCAGGGTGACCGGCAGCTTCGAGTATCGCGCGGAAAGCGTGATCGTGACAACCGGCGGTATCGGCGGCAACCCTGCAATGGTGCGCAAACACTGGCCAACAGACAGGTTGGGCCGGGCGCCGAAGACGATGGTTGCAGGCGTTCCCGATTACGTCGATGGCCGCATGCACGGAATCGCGGCCAAAGCGGGTGCCGGTCTGATCAACGAGGACCGGATGTGGCACTATTGCGAAGGTCTCAGGAACTGGGATCCGATCTGGCCCAATCACGGTATCCGCGTGCTGCCGGGGCCCTCGTCCATGTGGTTCGACGCCCGCGGCAACCGGCTCGAACCGCCGTTCATGCCGGGGTTCGACACCCTCGGAACGCTCAGGCGCATCCTGAGTGTGGGCGAACACAGCTGGTTCATCCTGACCCAGACGATCATCGAAAAGGAATTTGCTCTTTCGGGGTCGGAACAGAACGCCGACCTGACCGATGGCGGCTGGCGCGAGGTCCTGCAGGCGCGGCTGGGCAAGGGCGCGACACCGGCTGTAGAGGCGTTCAAAGCGCAAGGCGCGGATTTCATCGTCGAACGGGATCTCGAAACGCTGGTCGCGCGGATGAACGATCTGACGCCCGCGCATCCCGTTGACCACGCGCATATCCACCGCCAGATCCGCGCCCGCGATTTGCAACTGAACAACCGCTTTTGCAAGGACGCGCAGATCACCGCCATCCACGGCGCACGCAGCTACAAGGGCGACAGGCTGATCCGCACCGCCAAACCCCACGCCATTCTCGACAAGGCCCATGGCCCGCTGATCGCCGTGCGCCTGAACGTCATCACCCGCAAGAGCCTTGGCGGCATCCACACGGACCTGCAAAGCCGCGTTCTGACCCCCTCCGGCGCGGTGCTGGAGGGGCTCTATGCGGCTGGCGAAGTCTGCGGCTTCGGAGGCGGCGGATATCACGGCTACAACGCCCTCGAAGGGACGTTTCTCGGCGGGTGCCTCTTTTCGGGACGTATCGCGGGGCAAAACGCATGACCGCGCCTGACGACGCAGACGCGCGCCGCGCCATCGCCCCGGTCATCTGCTATCCCGTCGAAACCTTGCCGCAACCGGATATGGCGATGCTTCACGCCGCGCGCCGCACCCTGCGCAAGACGGGGGAGGTTCTGGTGCCCGCCCGCGACGCCGCCTGTTTCAGCGTCCCGGCAGGCCACTTCTTTTGCATCACCAGTGTCGAGGGGCCGCAGGTTGGCGATCTGAACCTGTGGAACGCGCAGGACCTGTCCGAGCGTTTCTATTCCGGTAAAACCCGTGCATTGCACGGCACACATCTGACCACCGGAGAACGCATGTGGTCCAGCCTGCCTGCCTTGCGGCCCATGGCGACGATCACCCACGACAGTCTGGGCTGGTACGGGATCGATGCCTTCGGTGGCTCGGTGCACGACGTGATCGGTACGCGCTGCGACCCCTACACGCACAACCTCCTCTCGGGCGGGCAATACCATCATTGCTGCCACTCGAATCTGACCCGCGCCCTGGCCGCTCACCTTGGCATCTCACGCCCGGAGGCAGAGCCGCATATCCACGACGTGCTGAATGTCTTCATGTGCACGGGCTTCACCCGCGACACGGGCCAGTATTTCATGAAAGCAAGCCCCGTACGCCCGGGCGACACACTGGAATTTTTTGCCGAGATCGATTTGCTGGGCGCTCTCAGCGCCTGCCCGGGCGGCGATTGCAGCGCGGAGCATTCGTCAGACAGCGCCGCGTGCCATCCGCTTCTGGTCGAGACATTCGCACCGGATGCTTCGGCGATTTCGGCCTGGCGTGCACCACCTCTCAACGGATACGATGGGTCCCACGGCCCCTGACGGGCTTTTCCATTTTGCCCCTAAACTCATTCCGGCAGTTGCCGCAGGCTCAGGCGCCGGGGAAGGCCGCAGCGAGTGCAATCTCAACCATATCGCCGAACGACCGCTCGCGGTCTTCAGAGGGCAGCGCTTCGCCGGTGCCCAGATGGTCCGACACCGTCAGCACCGCGAGCGCACGGCGACCGTGGCGCGCGGCCAGCGTATAGAGCTCGGCGGCCTCCATTTCCACGCCCAGAATACCGTGGCGCACAAGCTGCTCGTCCAGATCCGGCCGCTCCGCATAGAAGACATCCGATGAATAGATCCCGCCGACATGGGTTTTCGACCCGCGCGTTTCGGCGGCGGCAACCGCATCCCGCAGCAGGCCGAAATCTGCGCAGGGTGCAAAGTTCACCTCCTTCATGATCGCGGAGGAGGGCGAGGTGATCGTGCTGGCCGTCATCGCGATGATGATATCGCGCAGGCTGACGTGGCTTTGCATGCCGCCGCAGGATCCGATACGGATCAGGGTCTGCGCATCGTAGGATGTGATCAGCTCATTGGCGTAGATCGACAGGGACGGCATGCCCATGCCGGAGCCTTGAATGGTCACACGGTTGCCGCGCCATGTGCCGGTAAACCCCAGCATTCCGCGCACTTCGTTGACCAGTTTTGCATCGTCAAGAAACGTTTCGGCCGCCCATTTCGCGCGATAGGGATCGCCCGGCATCAGAACGGTCTGCGCAATATCTCCGGGCTTTGCGCCAATATGTACGGTCATCTCGCGTCTCCTCTGGGCATTGGGGCGTTTTCCATTCAAATCGTAATATTGGGAAAATCGCCGTAATCCAACCCTGCGTACGCAAGGGAAGGCCACGATTGAAACGCGGCCTTTCACCGGGAAATGCCTTAGGTCGAGATGCCTTGGGCGAACGCAATTTGCCCCGCGCTATACGCGGGCAATTCAAATTAACAGATGAACTGAAATGGCGTGGTTTGATGGCGCCGGACCGGAGATCAAAAGATCCGGCGCCTATCAATGCGGTTATCTAATCCGGCAGATTATTAATTAACCCGCTTATCAATTCCAATCGCGATTCAATCCCAGCGTGAGAATCGGATCAGATCTCCATGGACGAGGGATCAGTGCCTTTTTCAATCTCGGCGAGAAACCAGTTCGGTTTGCGGCCCTTGCCGGTCCAGGTATCCGCGGGGTTTGCGGGGTTTGCGTATTTCGGTTTTGACGCGGCTTTTGCCTTTTTCGCTGGCTTCGCCCGAGGCGCCTTGGCCGGGGCGTTTTCATTCAAGTCATTGAGAGTAAATCCAAATTCGGCTGCCGCTTTTTCGGCTGCCTTGCGCGCCTCGCGGCGGTCGCGGGCTTGGGCATTGGTCAGTGCCTTCTTCACATCGGCCAGAAGTTTTTCCAGTTCTTTCCGGCTGAGGGATTTCAGATCAATAGACATTAAATGGGCTCCACATTGCTTCCTGTAGGGCCCATTTATCCTGATTTCAGGGAGTTTACATATTATAATTTCAAACTGAGCCTTATTCCGCTGCGACGGCGGACGGATCGGCCAATGTCACGATATCCGACATGATCGTGTTCAATTCAAAATCCTTGGGCGTATAGACCCGCGCCACCCCCATCGCTTTGAGCCGTTTTGCATCCTCATCGGGGATGATGCCGCCGACGATGACCGGAATATGGCCAAGCCCCGCATCGCGCATCTGGTTCATCAGATCCTCGACAAGCGGCATGTGCGATCCCGACAGGATCGAGAGCCCGACCACATGGGCATCGTCGTCTTGCGCAGCGGCCACGATTTCCGCGGGGGTCAGCCGGATGCCCTCATAGGCAATGTCCATGCCGCAGTCGCGGGCGCGCACGGCAATCTGTTCGGCGCCGTTCGAATGCCCGTCGAGACCCGGCTTGCCGACAAGGAATTTCAACCGGCGGCCCAGCCGGTCGCTTACCGCGTCCACCGCCGCACGCAGGTCGTCCAGACCTTCGGTCTTGTTCGAGCGACCGGCCGCAACGCCGGTGGGGCCGCGGTATTCGCCGTGAACGGCCCGCATCTGTTCCGCCCATTCGCCAGTGGTCACACCGGCTTTTGCCGCAACGATGGACGCAGGCATCACGTTGCGTCCTTCGGCGGCAGCGGCGCGCAGATCGGCAAGTGCTGCCTTTACCGCGTTCTCGTCGCGGGCGGCACGCCATTCGTTCAGACGTTCGATCTGCTCGGCCTCCACGGCGGGATCGACCGTCATGATGCCGCCATCCGCCGACATCAACGGCGAGGGTTCGCCCTGCTGCCATTTGTTGACCCCGACAACCACGGTCTCGCCCGCTTCGATCCGGCCCAGACGGTCGGCGTTGGATTCGACCAGACGCGATTTCATGTAGTCGATCGCGTCGATCGCGCCGCCCATGCTGTCGAGATGGGCCAGTTCCGCGCGCGCGCCTTCTTTCAGCTCTTCGACCTTCGCATCGACGGCGGGGTTGCCGTCAAACAGATCGTCGAATTCCAGCAAATCGGTCTCATACGCGAGGATCTGCTGCATCCGCATGGACCACTGCTGGTCCCACGGACGCGGCAGGCCGAGCGCCTCGTTCCACGCGGGCAATTGGACGGCACGGGCGCGGGCCTTTTTCGAAAGCGTGACGGCCAGCATTTCGATCAGAATACGGTAGACGTTGTTTTCGGGCTGCTGCTCGGTCAGGCCCAGCGAATTCACCTGCACGCCATAGCGGAAGCGGCGGTACTTGGGGTCGGTCACGCCGTAGCGCTTTTCGCAGATCTCGTCCCACAGATCGACAAAGGCCCGCATCTTGCACATTTCGGTGACAAAACGGATCCCGGCATTCACGAAGAACGAAATGCGGCCCACGAGGGCGGGAAAGTCTTCTTCGGCAACACGCGGGCGCAGCTGGTCCAGCACGGCGGTGGCGGTGGCCAGAGCAAAGGAAAGCTCCTGCTCGGGCGTGGCACCGGCCTCTTGCAGGTGATAGGAACACACGTTCATCGGGTTCCATTTGGGCACATTCGTATAACAGTATTCGGCCACGTCCGCGATCATCTTCAGCGACGGGGCAGGGGGGCAGATATACGTGCCGCGGCTGAGGTATTCTTTGATCAGGTCGTTCTGCACCGTGCCCTGCAGCTTGCTGACATCAGCGCCCTGTTCCTCGGCCACCGCGATATAAAGCGACAACAGCCACGGTGCGGTCGCGTTGATCGTCATGGAGGTGTTCATCTGCTCCAGCGGGATCTGGTCGAAGAGCGTGCGCATGTCGCCCAGATGGCTGACAGGCACGCCCACCTTGCCGACTTCGCCGCGCGACAGGATATGGTCGCTGTCGTATCCGGTCTGCGTGGGCAGGTCGAACGCCACCGAAAGCCCCGTCTGCCCCTTGGCGAGGTTCCCGCGGTAAAGCGCATTCGATGCCTCGGCGGTCGAGTGGCCCGCGTAGGTGCGGATCAGCCAGGGGCGGTCTTTGGGTTGGACTGTCATGACGGGCCTCTCTCATGAATCACGGTTTGTAACATTCTTGCGTGCTGTGCCAGATATAAGAAACTTTCGGCAAGTGTCAATTCGCTGCATCGCGGCATCCCCCGGCCGCTGCGAAAATGCGATTCCTGTTGTCCTGTCCGCGTCCCGCTGCGAGTGTACGTCCCATGACACAGACCGTGCAGCTGCCGCTTTGGCTTTTCATCCTGATCGTGCTTTTCGCGGCTGTCACCGCATTGAGCCACCTTCTGCTGCCGTCCGTGCGCTGGTTTTTCCGTCGCCGGTTCGAACGCGCGGTCGAGCGGCTGAACAGCCGCCTGAAACGCCCGATCCAGCCGTTCAAGCTCGCGCGGCGTCACGACATGATCCAGCGTCTGATATACGATCCCGAAGTCAGCCGCGAAATACAGGTCTACGCGCGCCAGCACGGTGTCCCCGAAAACGTGGCGTTCCAGAAGGCGCGCGAATACGCCCGCGAAATCGTGCCGTCGTTTTCCGCCTTTGCCTATTTCAGCTTTGCAATGCGGGTGGCGAAGGTTCTGGCCGAAGCTGTCTACCGCATCCGCTGGGCCGACAGGAACGACACGATTTTCAGTGCGATCCCCGAGGATGCGACACCGGTCTTCGTCATGAACCACCGGTCGAATATGGATTACGTGCTGGTCACCTACATGGCCTCGCGGACCTCGACGCTCAGCTATGCGGTGGGGGAATGGGCGCAGGTGTGGCCGCTTTCGGCGCTGATCCGGCTGTGGGGCGCGTATTTCATCCGCAGGCGCTCGCGCGGGGGGCTCTACCGCAAGGTGCTGTCGCGCTACGTACAGATGGCGACGAACGGCGGCGACACGCAGGCGTTCTATCCCGAAGGCGGGCTGAGCCTGAACGGCAAGCTGCAACCGCCCAAGAAGGGCCTTCTGAGCTATCTGGTGGACGGGTTCGACCCCGACGGCGAACGCGACATTGTTTTCGTTCCCGTGGCGATCAACTACGACCGCGTGCTCGAAGACCGGGTGCTGCTGGCCGCGCACGCGCGGGGGGATCGCCGGTTCGGGGCGCGGATCTCGGTGATCGTGAAATTCATCCTCAAGAAATTCTGGGAAAGGCTTCGAGGGGCAGACACGCGGTTTGGCACTGCCGCGGTCAGTTTCGGCATGCCGCTGAGCATGCGCGAACTGGGCAAGATCGATAACGTGGATAATCTTTCGCTGGAACTGATGAGCCGTATCGAGGCGGTGATGCCGGTGCTGGGGGTGCCGCTGGTGTCCACGGCCTTGTTGAATGACGGGTCGCTGAACGTGATCCGGCTGGAGGCGTCGGTGGCGCAGCTGGTCGCGGCGGTGCCACGGGAAAATCTGGCCCTGCTCAAGGACGTGGCGACAGAGGTGAAACGCGCCTGCCGTCACATGCGGCAGCACGGCCTGATCGAGGAGCGCGACGGCGCCTGGCACATCATTCAGGGGCAGGAAGACACGGTGCGTTTCTACGCAAACTCGATCGCGCATTTCTTTCCCGAGGAAAATGATCCTGCAAATGCTGCGCCCGCAAAGCAACTTTCTGCGACTGCTGGGTCATAAAATTACAAAAATGACCCCTCGGACGGTTGCAATGTTTCAAAGGGGCCCTTAATCACTCCTCAGAGCACCGCGATTCTGCATCGCGGCACGGCAGCATTACCAACGGAGGGTGACATGGCACTGGATACGACGATCGCGCAGTATGACGCGCCTGAGAAAGACCTGTATGAAGTCGGCGAAATGCCACCCATGGGCCATGTGCCCAAGCAGATGTACGCATGGGCAATCCGCCGCGAACGTCACGGTGAGCCGAACACCGCCATGATGGAAGAAGTCGTCGATGTGCCGGTCCTCGACAGCCAGGACGTGCTGGTTCTGGTGATGGCGGCGGGCGTGAACTACAACGGTGTCTGGGCGGCGCTGGGCCAGCCCATCAGCCCGTTCGACGGTCACAAGCAGCCCTACCACATCGCGGGATCCGACGCGGCCGGCATCGTCTGGGCCGTCGGTGACAAGGTAAAGCGCTGGAAGGTGGGCGACGAAGTCGTCATCCACTGCAACCAGGACGATGGCGACGACGAGCACTGCAATGGCGGCGATCCGATGTATTCCCCGTCCCAGCGGATCTGGGGCTACGAAACGCCGGACGGCTCCTTCAGCCAGTTCACCCGCGTGCAGTCGCAGCAGCTTATGCCGCGCCCGAAGCACCTGACATGGGAAGAGGCGGCCTGCTACACGCTGACGCTGGCGACCGCCTACCGGATGCTTTTCGGGCACGAGCCACATGACCTCAAGCCCGGCCAGAACGTTCTGGTCTGGGGGGCGTCCGGTGGTCTCGGATCCTATGCGATCCAGCTGATCAACACGGCCGGTGCGAACGCGATCGGCGTGATCTCGGACGAGAGCAAGCGCCAGTTCGTCATGGATCTGGGCGCGAAGGGCGTGCTGAACCGCAAGGATTTCAACTGCTGGGGCCAGCTTCCCAAGGTCAACACACCCGAATACGCCGCATGGTTCAAGGAAGCGCGCAAGTTCGGCGCCGCGATCTGGGAAATCACCGGCAAGGGCAACAACGTCGACATGGTCTTCGAACACCCCGGAGAGAGCACATTCCCGGTGTCGACCTTCGTGGTGAAAAAGGGCGGTATGGTCGTGATCTGCGCGGGGACGACCGGCTTCAACCTGACATTCGACGTGCGCTACATGTGGATGCACCAGAAGCGTCTTCAGGGCAGCCACTTCGCGCATCTCAAGCAGGCGTCCGCAGCCAACAAGCTGATGCTCGAGCGCCGTCTTGATCCCTGCATGTCCGAGGTCTTTGCCTGGAACGACTTGCCCGAGGCGCATATGAAAATGATGCGCAACGAGCATAAGCCCGGCAACATGTCTGTTCTCGTCCAGTCCCCCACAACGGGTCTGCGGACGCTGGAGGACGCGCTGGAGGCGCGCAAGTAACCGCACCCTGCCGATCAAGCTGAACCGATGCCCCGCGAATCAACTGCTGATTGCGCGGGGCATTTACGTTTTGGAAACCGATTCAATGCAATCAATTGTTTGAAGATGCACGTACCCGCTATTTCTGGGGAGTGAAAATTCGCGAATAGGGCGGTTGTGATAATCTATGGTAGTCTTTGTTAACTTTCCGTTAACTGTTTCAGAAGGATGATCGGGATGCGAAACGAATGGATACTGGACGTTCTTGCCGATCTGCGCACCTTCGCGGACTCCAATGGTCTCCCCCTTCTGGCAGAGCAATTGGACGATACCGCCTTGATTGCGACGGCCGAGATCGCTGCACGGGAAGAAAGGTCGGCCGGGCGCTGCGATGGCGACACGAGAAACACTGGAACTCACGCTTGGCGAACTGGCCAACGCAGACACTCTTGATGATCTGCAACAGGTCACCGAGAACCTGCGCGACCATTTCCGGATAGACCATATCGTTTATCACTGGGTGGACTCCGCCGGTGACCAATACGGATGCGGCACCTATTCCGACGCATGGCGTCAGAAATACCTCGATGAAAACTTTCTGCGGATCGACCCGGTAATCGCCGGCTGTTATCAGCGGTTCAACCCGGTCGACTGGAAAGAGCTCGACTGGAGCAGCCGCGCCGCCCGCGATTTCCGCGAAACGGCCAGCGCCTATGGTGTCGGCAATCAGGGCTTCTCTGTCCCGATCCGTGGGCCGAACGGGCAATTCGCCCTGTTTACGGTCAACCACCGCTGCGATGATGATACCTGGCTGGTCTTTACCGAAAAACACCGCCGCGATCTGATCCTGATCGGTCATTTCTTCAACGAAAAGGCGCTGGAATTCGAACCCGACCGCGCGCCAGAGCCGTCGCAATCGCTGTCTCCGCGCGAGCTGGATGCCATGACACTGCTTGCAATCGGTCACAGCCGCGCGCAGGTGGCGCAGATGCTGTCGATCTCGGAGCATACGCTGCGGGTCTATATCGAAAGCGCACGGTTCAAGCTTGGGGCGCTCAACACCACCCACGCGGTGGCCCGCGCCATGAGCCGTGGGTTGATCGTGGTCTGATCCGCCGCCCCGCCTGTTTCCTACCAGAACCTTAACCGCGCGCACGCACGCGTTACGCGACCGAAACCACTGAATCGGCACCTTTGCCCCCGACACGGGGAAACAGCACAGGAAGGCCGACATGCTTCGTTATATCTACGCCGATCAACTCCATCAGCACCGCACGCTCGCCGATCAGATGTTCCGCCACCGCGCCGATCAATTCGCAACCCGTCTGGGGTGGGACGTGCAGGTCGACGCGTCGGGGCACGAACGCGACGAATACGACGATATGAATCCTCTTTACGTGATCTGGGAAACGCCGCAGGGCGGCCATGGCGGATCGATGCGGTTTCTGCCCACGACGGGACGAACAATGGTGAACGACCATTTCGGCCATCTCACAACGGGACCGATCCGCAGCCCGCGCATCTGGGAATGCACCCGTTTTTGCATGGCGCCGGGGCAGGGTGCGCATGTGGCCGCCGCGTTGATGCTGGGCGGGGGAGAGATCATGCAGGGGTTTGCGGTCGACCAGTTCGTCGGTGTGTTCGATGCGCGGATGGTGCGGATCTACAGCCGCGTGGGCGCCTCTCCCGAGGTGCTGGGCGGGTTTGGCGAGGGGCGCGCGCGGATCAGCGTTGGTCTGTGGACATTCAGCCCCGACGATCAGGCCCGCGTCGCCGCCCGTGCCGGTGTCACGCCCGCGCAATCGCGTCACTGGTTCGAGAGGGCATTCAACGCTGGCGGCATGGCTGAATTCGCTGCAACCGGCTGATCGCTCTGGCCCCTCGCGGCCCGCGCGATTAGTGTCGCATCATGAACGATCTTACCTATTCAGACGATCAGGCGCAGGCCCATGATGCCGTCGTGGCGATGTTGCACTCGGCAGGGGTCAACCTCGACGATGCGCTGCTGACGCCGCCCAAAGGCAATACCGATCAGGTCATGGCCGTCACCGGCAAGGCGGGATCGGGCAAGACGCTTTTGCTGGCCGAACTCTACCGCGCGCTCGAACAGGCGGGTGTCGAGATCGTCTCGGGCGACTATGAGAGCCGCAAGCGGCGCGACAAGCGCACGCTTGCGATTCTGGCGCCGACCAACAAGGCCGCGAGCGTTCTGCGCCTGCGCGGGGTGCCCGCAACGACGATCCATCGCATCCTCTATACGCCGGTCTACGATCCCGAGTACGAACGCATTGCCGAATGGCTGGCGGGAAACGGCGACCGCCCCGAGATCGAGGGCCTCACGGAGGTGTCCCTCGACCGGGCGCAGGCGTTTTATCAGAACAACAAGTCCATTCCCGGGGCTCTGGCCGCCGCCGGTCTGCGCGGGTCTGATTTCATCACCGGCTGGAAACGGCGGGAAGAGCCGTTGGATATCGGTTTCGTGGACGAGGCCTCGATGCTCGACGACAAACAGTTCGAGGATCTCAAGGAGATTTTCCCGACGCTGCTGCTCTTCGGCGATCCGGCGCAGCTGGCACCGGTGGGCCAATCGGGCACCATGGTCTTCGAGAAGCTGCCCGAAAAGCGGGTGATGAACCTCAACCGCATCTTCCGCCAGGAGGCGGACAACCCGATCCTCGATCTGGCCCATGCGCTGGCCGATCCGGCGCTGGGGTTCGAGGATTTCGAGCGGATGGTAGAAGAGGCCGCGCAGCGTGACGAAAGGGTCGTCTGGGGCCAGCGGGTCGAGGTTGACCTGATGGCGCGCTCGCCCGTGCTGGTCTGGCGCAACGCCACCCGCATCCGTCTGATCAATGCGTTCCGCAACGTCCACGGCGCGCCGGAAGATGCGCTGCTCGAAGGGGAGCCGCTGATCTGCGACGGGATCGAACTGCCGCTGAAGCACCGCAAGAAGCGGCTCGATCTGGAAGCGCGCGGCCTGATCAAGGGCGCGCAGGTGATCTATCTTGGCGCGGGCCGCAAACCGGGGTTCTCGCGGCTGCACGTGATGGGGGCCGAAGATCCGCAGGTGTCGGCGGCCAGCATCGTCAAGATCGAGAAACCCGACGAGGAAGAACCTTTCATCCCCTTTGCCGCGCGCATGGGGGCTACGTTCCTGCACGGGGCTGCCGTGACGATCCACAAGGCGCAGGGCAGCCAGTGGGACACGGTGCAGGTCTTCGCGCCCGATCTCTACGCCGCCGCGCGCATGGGGCGCCAAGAAGCGGGACAGCCCCTGTGGAAACGTCTGGCCTATGTCGCCATCACCCGCGCACAGGAGCGGTTGATCTGGGTCGTGCGCAACCGCCTGTCCAAACCCAGCCACGGGCTCGAAGTGGCAGATCTGCGCCGCGCGCCCGCCGCGGCGCTCAAACTTGACGCACCCGAACCGGAGGAGTTGTGATGCCCTCGATCCTTGTCACCGGTGCCAGCGCGGGCATTGGCCGCGCCACGGCCGAGCTTTTCCTCCAGCGCGGCTGGCGCGTGGGTCTGCTCGCCCGCCGGTCCGATCTTCTGGAAAAGATCGCCGAAGGCCATGCACAGGCGGTGGTCCTGCAGGCCGATGTGACCGATCCGGATGCGATGAAAGACGCCTTCGCGCGTTTCGGCGAGATCGACACGCTGTTCAACAATGCCGGCATTTTCGGTCCCTCCGCGCCCATCGACGAAGTCGCACTCGAAGACTGGACGCAGGTGCTCAACGTCAATCTGGGCGGAATGTTCATCGCGGCGCGACTGGCGTTCGGCGCCATGCGCCTGCAGGGTCGCGGCGGGCGGATCATCAACAACGGCTCGATCTCGGCCCATACCCCGCGCGAGAATTCGGTCTGCTACACGACGACCAAACACGCGATCACGGGGCTGACGAAATCGCTGGCCCTCGACGGGCGCCCCTTTGACATCACGGCGGGGCAGATCGACATCGGCAACGCCGAAAGCGATCTGGTCGCGGGCCTCAAGACCGCCAATCCGGATATGCATACGATGGATGTGGCCCACGCCGCGCGATCGGTCCTGCATATGGCGGAAATGCCGCTGACGGCAAACGTGCCCTTCATGACGGTCATGGCAACGAAAATGCCCTATCTCGGGCGCGGCTGACCTCCGCCCCCTCGCGCACCACCGGCGGCGGGACCGCTCCCCGCGCTTCTCTATTTTGCCAATAAACTCAATCCCGCCCCGTCGTCACGCTCCAGCGCCCGCGATACGCGGTGTCAGCGTCGCAACAGACCGAAAACAGCCGACGCGCCCCATCCCGCCGCTATCGCAATCGCCAGCGACATCAGACCGTAGAGCAAGGATTGCTCGCGGCTGAGGTTGAACAGCCAGCGTTCCAGCCCGACCTTGCGCACGTCGATCAATGTCTCGTACTGCGCCACAACCTGCCCGTTGCGCGTCAGGAAGATCCGCGTGTCATAGCCGCCTTCGGTCAGGGCGGCGGGCAGGCGGACGGAGGTGCGAAAGAGCGTCTGCTCCTCGACGCTGACCGCGCCTTCGTTGCGCTGGTAGAGGTTCGATTTTTTGCGGATCCGGATCAGCGACTGGGTAAAAGCGCCCGCGTCCGAAATGTTCTGTGGAGCGCCGACAGACCGGATCGCTTGCGGGATCGTGATCTTGTGGCGCTGATCCTCGACCGCGCTGAGGATGTCATCGAGATCGCCGGAGGTGTTGATCGCGTAGAAACTCGGGGCTGCATCGACCTCGACCGCGTCGGTGTTGACCCAGATGCCAAAGCGTTTTTCCTTGCGGCGCACGACAACGGCGCGCGACGGTCCTGCCACAGTCACGATCACCTGCAACTCGGATCCGTCCGGAATCGCCGTCTCGCGTTTGACCGCGCCGAACACGAGGATCTCCGAGCCGTCGAAATTCGTGGTGATCGAGACCTCGTTCTTGCTCAGCCCCAGAACCACCTCTTCGGCGGCAACGGCAGGCAGCGTCCACACCGCCAGCAGGAGAGAGACCAACAAGGCGCGCATCAGTGGGTGCCCGCCGCGCCGAGGCTGTAGAGCTCGGCGGGTTGCAACAGCAGCTCGAGCGCGAGCTTGCCGCAGACCACGAGCACCATGATCGCCAGCAGGATGCGCAGCTGCTCGGCCTTCATCTTCACACCGATGCGGGTGCCGATCTGCGCCCCGATCACCCCGCCGATCAGCAGCAGCACCGCCAGCACGATGTCGACCGTGAAGTTCGTCGTCGCATGCAGGAGGGTCGTGAAGGCGGTGACAAAAATGATCTGGAACAGCGAGGTTCCCACGACCACCTTGGTCGGCATACCCAGCAGATAGATCATCGCGGGCACCATGATGAAGCCGCCCCCGACCCCCATGATGGCGGCAAGGATACCGACCGCGACACCGACGATAAGCGGCGGGATCACCGAGATGTAAAGACCGGAAACCCGGAACCGCATTTTCAGTGGAAGCCCGTGGATCCAGTTGTGTTTCTTGCGTGTCGCGCGTTTGCCGCTGCGGGTGTTCCGGATCGCCCGCAGGGACTCGAAGAACATCAGCCCGCCGATCACGCCGAGGAAGACGACGTAGCACAGCTTGACCAGCAGATCGACCTGACCCTGCGCTTTCAGGTAGTTGAAGACCATGACCCCGAGTGCGGCGCCGACCAGACCGCCGACCAGCAGCACCGTTCCCATCCTCAGATCGACAGTCTTGCGTTTGAGATGCGCAAGCACACCCGAGAACGACGAGGCGACGATCTGGTTGGCCTCGGTCGCCACGGCGACTGCCGGCGGAATACCGATAAAGAAAAGCAGCGGCGTCATCAGAAACCCGCCGCCGACACCGAACATGCCCGACAGGATGCCCACAATCCCGCCCAACCCCAGAAGGAGGAAGGCGTTGACCGATACTTCGGCGATGGGCAGGTATATTTGCATGACTTTCCCTAGGCCGCGCCTTGGCCAAAATCAATCTTTTTGCCGCGCCGAAGCGGCGAGGGCCTAAAACTTCGGCGCAACTGGACTTATCGTTCCTTCACGTAGGGTTCGCCACCGGCGCGGGGGGGGATCGCCTTTCCGACGAAACCGGCAAGGATGATGACCGTCATCACATAGGGCAGGGCGGCCAGCAGCTGGCCCTGTACCTTCATGCCGGTCAGGCCTTCGATCACATCCGGCCGCGTCTCAAGCGCGCCGAAGAGGCCAAAGAGCAGCGTCGCATAAAGCGCGTGCCACGGGCGCCATTTGGCAAAGATCAGCGCGGCCAGCGCGATGAACCCGCGCCCGGCGGCCATATCCTTGACAAAGCCCGCCTGAAGCGCGGTCGACAGATACGCCCCCGCGATGCCGCAGAGCAGCCCGCAGATGCCCACGGCCGCAAACCGCAGACCGACGACCGACACACCGGCGGTATCGACCGCAGCGGGGTTTTCCCCCACGGCCCGCAGGCGCAGTCCAAAGCGTGTACGGAAAAGCAGCCACCACGTCAGCGGGACAGCCGCGAAGGCCGCGTAGACAAGGATCGAGTGGCCCGAGATCAGCTCGTAGTAGAGCGGACCCAGAAACGGGACATCCTGAAGCGCTTCGGCAAAGGGCAGGGTGATCGG